>JAZGDZ010000064.1:0-24767 GCA_036478235.1 Acidimicrobiia bacterium
TCTACATCGCCACTCGCGGTGTCCTCGGCCCCGCCATTCCTGCACGAGGAGTGACGAAACCGAGATCCTCGCGAGTGGCGCGCCTGGCCGGTTTGGCTCCGGCGTTCGGGTCCTGTTCGGCCCCGAACCGCCTCCGCATGAGCGTGCCGCCCCTACGGGCGGCGCTGTGTTCCACGATCTGAGCAACGGCATTACTCAGCAGACTCCTAGATTCGCGGCGTGGATGTATTGACCCCACCCGCCCGCGCCCGCCGCATCTTCGGCAACCGCACTCTGAACATGCGCTCGATCCGCGCCATCGGGTACGACATGGACTACACGCTCATCCACTACCGGGTGGAGGAGTGGGAGCAGACCGCCTTCGACCACACCAGAGATCGTCTGGTTGCCGCGGGGTGGTCGGTCGGTGATCTCGAGTTCGATCCGAGCGGTGTCATCCGCGGACTGACGATCGACGTCGAGCTCGGCAACCTCGTCAAGCCGACCCGGTTCGGTTATGTGATCAAGGCGGCCCACGGCACGCGGCAGCTCGAATTCGACGAGATCCGTTCCATCTACGCCGGCGCCTCCGTGGACCTGCGAGAGGACCGGTGGGTCTTCCTCAACACACTGTTCTCGATGAGCGAAGCCTCGCTCTTCGCCCAACTCGTAGAGCGGCTCGACCGGAACGAGCTGCCGGAAACGATGGGGTATTCCGACCTCTACACGACGGTTCGGAACAACCTCGACGAGGCGCACATGGCGGGACGCCTCAAGGAGGAAATCCTGGCCGACCCCGAGCGGTTCGTCGTCCGCGAACCCGAGGTGGTGTTGACACTGCAGGATCAGCAGGAGGCAGGCAAGCGCCTCCTCCTGATAACCAACTCCGAGTGGGAGTACACGAGCAGCATCATGGAGTACGCCTTCGACCCCCACATGCCGTCCGGTGCCACCTGGAGAGACCTGTTCGAGGCAGTCATCGTGTCGGCCGCCAAGCCGGCATTCTTCACGGCATCCCGGCCTCTCTATCGAATCGTTGACGAATCTGAGGGCTTCATGCGCCCGCAGCTCGGACCGCTCGAGCGCGGCGCGGTGTTGGTGGGAGGCTGCGCCGCGGAACTCGAGGAGCATCTTGGGGTGTACGGCGATCAGATCCTGTACGTGGGCGACCATCTCTATTCCGATGTCTCGGTCTCCAAGGCCCTGCTTCGGTGGCGCACCGCTCTCATCCTGCGCGAGCTCGAATCGGAGATCGAGGCGGCCGAACGCTTCGCCGAGGCCGAGGACCGACTGAGCACCTTGATGAAGGACAAGGTCGCCCTCGAGTCGTCCCTGGCCTCGGCCCGGTTGGATCAACTCAGAGGCCGCACGGGCCACGCCGACCCCGTCGGCGACCCGGCCACCGCCGACGTTCGGATCGCCGATTTGAGAACCGCGCTGACGGCGATCGACGGCGAGATCGGCCCGCTGGCGGAGGCGGCGGGACGCCAACGCAACGAGCTGTGGGGCCCGCTGATGCGCTCGGGAAACGACAAGAGCCTGTTCGCTCGCCAAGTCGAGCGCTACGCCGACGTGTACACGTCGCGTGTGTCGAACTTCGGTTTCGCCACCCCATACGCCTACCTGCGGGCGGAGCGGGGCACACTCCCTCACGACGGATAGGAGGGCGCGCAATATGCGGACGCTCTTAGGGCCGTTTGCCCCTGGGGGCGGGAGCCGGTGATCCGGCACCATGTGGCCGAGGAGGTTCCATGACGTCCGCCACGATCGTTCGCTGCGAGGGCTGCGGCGTGCCGGTGCCGGAATCGAGCACCGGCTGGCTGCACTGCCCCGACTGCGGGCGCGCCTTCTGTCCCGACTGCCCCGGCGCCCAGCGCCAGATCGCAATGATCCACGGAGAATGCGACTCGACCCAGGCCTGCACGTTCTGCGGCGCCACCTGCCTGGTCGACTACCAGGTCTAGAGCAGATCGACCCCGCGCAGGTTCTGGAACACCAACGCGGCCATGGTGAGTGCACCCGCCAGGGTGCCTGCGGCGAGGCCGATCCTGCGCAGACCCCAGCGCTGAATGGCGATGGGCGGACACTCCGGCGCCAGAGCCCGGAACTCGGCGAGGAGGTCCTCCCCGGCGCCCACCCGCTCCCGGAGCATCGACCGGAGCTGCGACGGCATCGTGAGGCCGCGGGTGGCGGCGAACGCCTCGGCGATGTCGCGCTCGGAGAACTGGAGCACGGCCCGCTCGTAGACCGTGGCCGCATCGCTGCGCAGCGCCAGCAGCAGCATCATGTTGGCCAGGTCCACTGCCATCCTCCACGCACTCGGCCTGATCTCGCCGAAGGCGACGTCGATCAAACGCACCTTGCCGTCTTGGACCAGAACGTTCGCCGGTTTGATGTCGCGGTGAGCGATGCCCGCCTCCCACAGCTTGGCGACCACGCCGAGGGCGTCGTCGATGATCTCCTCGGTCATCTCGACCTGATCGATCTCCCGAGCGCCTTCGAAGAACTCTGTGGCGACGAGGAACTCGCGCCCGGGCACCAGCTGCACCACGCCATGGGGACGGGGCGACGGTATGCCGGCGTCGTACATCACCCGCAACATGTAGTCCTCGTACTCGACCAGCCGCCGTACCGAACTGAAGGGCCGTTCGTCCTCGAGGCGGCCGTACAGGATCGCCCGCCCCAGCTTGTACCACCGGTCGGAGCGGAGGTGGTTGGTCGCATAGAGCTTGGCAAACACCTCGCCCGAGAACCGCCCCTCGAGCGTGACTCGCAGCGGAGTGGATCCGCCCGACCCGGCCAGCCCGAACGGGGCCACCTCGAGCACCTCACAGTGCACGATCTCACACCCCAGCTGGGTGCGGAGGGCGTTACGCATCGTCTTGGCCATCCCTCCACCTTGATCGAGCAGCTGTGTCTCCAGTGCCTCCCGGATTCGGATCGCCCTCATACCGCGCACGTCGAGGTGAGCCTTTTTCCCCCCGGAGTAGGAGACGGGAAACGACTCCTCCGGGGCAAGAAGCCGAAAGGCCGCAACCGCAGCCGCGGCGGCCACGATTGCGGCGAACACCGAGTCGGTCACATGGTCGACCCCGAGCACGAGCCGAGCGGCCCCCAGCGCCCCCACCAGGAGGCCGGAGAACGCGAACCATCGAGCCCGTAGCCTGCCCGGCGGCAGCAGCGAGTACCCAAGCGCCACGAGCGTCACCGTCAGCCCGGCAACCGGGACCGCCGGATGCGAGTACCCCTCCCAGCGACCGATTATCTCGACCACATCGGGGCGAGGGCGCTCCAAGGCTTCGGCCACCCGCTCCAGCGACCACTGGACGAGAACCGTCGTCCCGATCGTGAGAAAGAGGTGCCGCCATCTGCGGTACAGCGCCAGCACCGCCACCCCGAGCCACAGCACCGTCCGGATCACGATCCCCGAGCCCAACCACTGCGCCGCCCGGGCGATGTCGACCAGCCAGCCGGTGCGCAAATCCTCGGCCCAGCGGGTCAGGCCCTGATCGAAACCGAACCACCACGCCGCTCCGTCATCACCCGCCGACGCCCACAGGGCGATCACGACCGCGGTGGCGCCGAGCCAGCCGATCGTGCCGAGTGACAAATTGCGGCCCAGCGGGGAGGGATCGCCCGAGGGTCTTCTGCGCCCCAGCGAAATCGTGCGGCCGGCGACGTTGATCGTTCGCTCCTCGCCGACCGTGCCCAGATGCCCGCCCATCACCCACCTCCCGGCCCGGGTGCTACGGAACCCGAGGACGAAACGGTGCAGCGGCCATCGCCGAATTCCTGAGTGCGGCTCCAAGTCACAGAACGGTCAACAGTACGACAGTCCCGCCGGATTCCCGGATCGTCCGTAAGAGGGCGCGCCGATAGGCGCGGACTCGGCCGCCTGGGGCTGGGGCCCCCGGGCCGTAGAACAGAGCGCCGCCCGCAGGACGGCACAAACGTGCGGAGGGGTTCGAGGCCGAGTAGGACTCGAACACCGGAGCCAAGACCGGCGAAGAGCCGTACGGCGAAGAGCCCTCAACATCGCGAAAGAGCGTCCGCCTATTGGCGGACGCTCTTATGCTGTCGAACTCCATGGCCGCCCTGGACCCGCCCTCGACCGCTCATCGCGCCCTGTTCGGCGCAGCCGTCGCCGCCGGCGTGGCGACCCTGGCCGTCACCTGGACCATGGCGTCGGGCGCCACGATCCCTCTCTGGGAGGAGTCTGCGTTCCGGACTCTCAACGAACTTCCCGACTGGATCGAGGGTCCCGGTTGGATCATCATGCAGCTCGGGTCGTTCATCGCAATCCTGATCGTGATGGTCGTGTCCATAGTGCTTCTCCGTGACTATCGACTTGCGGGGCGCCTGGCATCGGCGGGCCTCGCTGCCTGGCTCCTCAGCAAGCTGGTGAAGGCGATCGTGGAGCGGGGCAGGCCCGACGAGTTCTTCAGCGACATCATCCTGCGCCCGGGATCGGACGGCCTCGGCTTCTCGTCGGGCCACGCCGCCGTGTCCTTCGCACTCGCAACGCTCATCGGTGCCGCGCTGCCCCGAACCTGGTGCTGGATCGCTTGGTCTGTCGCCGGAGCTGCCGGTCTCATGCGGATCTACACCGCAGCCCATCTCCCGCTCGACGTCATCGGTGGGTGGGGACTCGGCCTCGCCGTCGGCGGCGCGATCGCACTGATCCCCGTGCGCCAGACCCGGCGATTGTCGCCCGATTGACATTCTCGCCGTCGCCACCGAACCACGGTCGTTGCTGTAGGCGATGACTCTCCAAAAAACGCTCGCCGCGGCCGCCGTCCTGGCACTCGTGGCCGCCGCTTGTACGAGCGGCGATGCCGGACCGGCGACGACCGAGACCACCGAGACCACGGTCGATGGCAGCAGCGATCAACCGACGACGGCGCCGACGGGGAGCTCCGAGACGGCGCAGCTGCTCGAGGGCGTCGCCGATTCGAGCGAACTTCCCGGCGATCTTCCCGCCGTCACCGGGGCCTGGGCAACCGACTGGACACGCACGACGATCGACCTCTCCGAGCTACTGATCGGAATCTTCGCCTCCGATCCCAGGGATGCGATTGCCCCAATCGACGAACCAAAGTTCGAGTCGATCGCCGACGGCGCCGCCTGGCTCGGCGACCGGGAGCCCGGCCTCGTCGTGGAGTACGAAGATGGCGCCCGGTTCTATCCGCTCTCGATCCTGACGTTGCACGAGGTCATCAACGACGAGCTCGGAGACCTCCCCGTGGCGATCACCTTCTGCCCGCTGTGCAACAGCGGGGTCGTGTTCGAGCGACGCATCGACGGCGTGACTCACCGCTTCGGTGTCTCCGGCCTGCTTCGCAAGAGCGACCTCGTCATGTGGGACGATCTAACCACCTCTTTGTGGCAGCAGATCACCGGCGAAGCCATCGTCGGAACCTTCGCCGGAACAAGGCTGACGGCCATCCCATCTGCAATCGCCTCGTTCTCGGACTATCGCGAGACCTTTCCCGATGGCGCCGTCCTGTCCCGCGACACCGGCTTTGGCTATTCCTACGGGGTCAACCCGTACGAGTTCTATTCGTCGCGCCAGAGGCCCTTTGGGTTCTTCGACGGCGAGCTCGACGACCGCTTCCCCGCGCTGGAGCGGGTCATCGGGGTAACCGTGGGGGGCGCCGAGAAGGCCTACCCCTTCAGCATCATCTCGCCCGTCGGGGCGGTCAACGACAGCGTCGGCGGCGAGAGGATCGTCGTGCTGTGGGGCGGCGACACCGCAGATGCGCTCGACGGGCGTTCGATCGCCGATTCACAGGCGATCGGGACCGGAGTCGCCTACTTGTCAGTCGTCAACGGTCAAACGCTCACATTCGTCCGGGTTGAAGACGGCGTGTTCGAGGACGAGCAGACGGGGAGCCGATGGACCATCCTCGGCCGCGCCACCGATGGTCCGCTGGCGGGACAATCGCTCACACCGGCGATCCATCGCAACGAGTTCTGGTTTGCCTGGGCGGCCTTCTTCCCCGACGCCCCCGTCTATACGGGTTGACGGGTCTCCGGCTCGGAAGAGAAGCTGACGACGACCCGAGCCGACGGCTCCGGCAGATCATCCAGCACGACCTCGATCGAGCAGTCCCGCAAGACCACCTGGGTTCCGGTGCGCCGAAGAGCCTCGGCGCCTTTTCCTGCCGCGGCGACAACCTCGGTGATGATCCGGCTCAATTCGATCGGCACGGCTCCTCCTCTTCCCCGTGGAGTCCGAACCCTGACCTAGGTTTGTCTCCGGGTTGTCGAAACATCCCGGACACGACAGCGCCCCCGTCCGCTCACTCCTGCTCGAGAGCCTCCGAGAAAGGGTCTCTGCGACGCGAGCTGGCGAACCCGGCCGCTCCGAGCAGGAGGGGGACGAAGAGGGCCTGACCGCTCGATGCCATCGCCTCGAAGAGCGCCTCGGCTATCACCAAGGGCGCGGACAGGGCGTTGGCCAACCCAGGCGGCAGCACCGGTGTCAAGGCCCGCACGAAGCTCCCCGAGAGTGGACCGTCGGGAGAGTGGGTCGTCGGTGACGGCGGGACCACGATGGGGTCGGTGTCGCCACCCTGGAACATCACGACGGCAGCGCCCAGGTGTACCGGTAGCGATGCCGGATCGATCGCGCCCAGCCCGCCCTGCGTGGGAACCACGCCCGACGGGGTGAGGATCGGCGGAGCCCTTCCCTTCCCAACGGCAACGCCTTTGGGATCGGTGCTCGCTGGTTTGCCCGGCTCCGGATCTCGAAACAGCGCACCCTTGCCGTTGTCGGAGGTCCCGTCCTTGCCCTTGTCCTTGTCCTTGTCGTTGCCGGACGTCCCGTCCTGGTTCTGGCTCGGCGCATCCCCGTTCTTGCCGGACGGCTCGTCGGGGTCCTTGCCCTTGTCGTCGGGGTCCTGGCCCTTGTCGTCCGGGTCCTGGCCCTTGTCGCTACTGCCCTTGTCGTTGCCGAACGCCCCGTCCTGACCCTGACTCGGCGCATCCCCATTTTTTTTCTCGCCGCGCCCAACGCTGGTGGTGCCATCGGCGTCGCCGCCGGTCGACGCGGTGGCGCCGGCCGCCAAGGGCATGAGGCTGATCGCGGCCACGATCAAGAACACCGCTGCACGCGCCACTCCGCGCTTCGTCCTGGTCACCCTGTCTAATCGGCCTCCAGCCGACCATCTCTCAAGGATCAAGCCAAGGTCTCCGAAGTATCTAGTCAGATGGAGTCCTCGAAGACAGGTTGGCGTACCTCCGGCCGCGCCATGGCGAGCGGCGCCGCAGTAGCCCTCGCGGGCCTTCTTGCCGCGCTCGCCCTCGTGTCCACGAATGCGACCGGCGTGACCGAGGTCGCCGACGACGCCACCCTGCTGCAACAGGTCGAGTCGGCCCTGGGCGGCGCCGCCGCGGCCCAGAACGCCATCGGTCAGGCCCTGCTCCTCACCGGCCCACCCGACGATCCGACACTCGCCGCGGCAGCGGTAGCCGAAGCCCGATCGGTGCTCGCTTCCCTCGCCCAGAGGGTCGCCGCCGTCTCCGCCGGACTGGACGATCCGGCTTCCCTCGACGCCGCCGTCGCCGCAGCGCTGGCGGATGCCTCGAGCGTGCTCGACGCCCTGGCCGTCGGAGACCTGGATCTGGCCGGGGGACTTGCCACCGGCTCCTCCTCGGTCTCCTTCGGCGACCTGGTCGACCAGCTCGTCACCTTCCGCGGCGACCTGGCCGAACGGATATCGCAGGCTGCCGCCGAGTCGGGGACCGTCGCCACCGCCAGCCGCTTCATGGTCGCCTTCTTTGTTCCCTCCGCGGCCATCATCGTCGTGTTCCTCACCGCCCGACGGCGCCGCCGGCGGGAGCGCCTCTCGATCGCACTGGAGCATGAGCGAGCGGTCAACGCTTCGAAGGACCAGCTCATCGCCAACCTGTCACACGAGCTGCGCACCCCCCTGACCGGTATCTACACGTCGGCGCTGGCGATGGAGGACATGGAGTTCTCCGACACCGCGCTCACCCGCGAGCTCAACGACATGATCATCAACCAGTCGGCAGACCTGACCCGGATGGTCGAGGACCTGCTGGTGTCGGCACAGGCCGACGCCGGGCGGCTCCGCTTCGAACTGTCGCCCACGCCCGTCGCCGAACTCGCCGCCGGGCTCGCGGCCGAGTTCGAGCGAACCGGAGCAAAGCTCGATCTTCGCCTGGAGCCCGGCCATGCACTGGCCGATCCGGGTCGGCTCCGCCAGCTCATGCGCAACCTGATCTCGAACGCGGTACGCCACGGCGGAGACCAGATCGGCATCAGGGGTCGGGTCGCCGGATCGAGCTACGTGATCGAGGTCATCGACGATGGGCCGGGCGTCCCCCCCGAGGTCGAGGAGCGGCTCTTCGAACGCTTCGTCCATCGCGGCGACCAGCCCCTGATCGTGGGCAGCGTCGGCCTCGGCCTGGCCATCACGAAGGTGCTGGCGGACGGGATGAACGGGAGTATCACCCACCACCGCGAAGCCGGTCACACCTCCTTCGAGGTGATCCTCGAGCGTGCCATAGACCCGGCGGCGAACCTGCCGCCGGATCCGGCACCGACAGAGACACCACATCTCGTAGCCGACGAGGAGAAGGGCCACATCGGAGGCTGAGAGGGCACGCCGATAGGCGCGGACTCGGCGGCCTGGGAAGGGACCCAGGTCGCACCGCGATGAGCCGTATGGCGAAGAGCCATGGACACAGAGGGCGCGCCGATAGGCGCCGACCCTTAGGCTCGGCGCATGACCTCGTTTTGGCACCCCTTTGCGGCGATGGGTGCCGTCGCCGGCAGCGAACTCGTCATCGACCGCGGTGACGGCGTCTACGTCTGGGACACCGCCGGCAACCGCTACCTCGACGGAACGGCCAGCCTGTGGTATTGCAACGTCGGATTCGGTCGTAGCGAGATCCTCGATGCGATCGCCGCTCAGGGGCAGCGACTCCCGGCGTATCACACGTTCGGCGATTTCACGAGCGAGACCGTCGAAACGCTCACCCGACGGATCGCCGGCTACTCACCGGATGCGAGCAGCAAGGTATTCCTGACCAGCGGAGGGTCCGATTCGGTGGAGACCGCGGCAAAGATCGCTCGGCGCTACTTCGACGTGATCGGCCAGCCGGAGCGGACCGTATTCATCACCCGGCAGTGGGCCTACCACGGCATGCATGCCTGGGGCACGAGCCTCGCCGGGATCGAAGGCAACGATGCGGGCTACGGCCCCTTGATGCCAGACGTCGTGAGGGTGGCGTGGGACTCGACGGATGCCTTGCAGGAGGCGATCGCCCTGATCGGCGCTGATCGAATCGCCGGCTTCTATTGCGAGCCGGTGATCGGAGCGGGCGGGGTTCGACCGGCTCCCGAGGGCTATTTGAAGGAGGCGGTCTCCGTCATCGCCGAAGCGGGGGCACTCTTCATCGCCGATGAGGTGATCACCGGCTTCTGCCGGGTCGGCGACTGGTTCGCCTCCAACCGCTTCTCCCTGCAGCCGGACCTGATCACGTTCGCCAAGGGTGTCACCAGCGGCTACCTCCCGTTGGGCGGTGTGATCGCCTCGCCGGAGGTGGCCCGACCGTTCTTCGAACCGGACGCTCCGATGTTCCGGCACGGCTACACCTACTCGGGACACACCACCGCTGCAGCCGCCGCACTCGCCAACCTCGACATCATGGAGCGGGAGGGACTGGCCGAGCGAGTCCTGACCCTGGAGCCGCTTCTCGTGGAGATGCTCGACAGCCTGAGTGACCACCCCCTCGTCGGCGGCCATCGTGGCGGCGTGGGCCTCCTCGGAGCCGTGGTCCTGGATCAGGATCGGCTGGCGGCAGACGACACGCTGCCGGCGAGGGCCTATGAGGCGGTCAGGCGACGGGGCCTCATCAGCCGGGCCATCGGCGGCGATTCGCTCCAGATCTCACCGGCCCTCACGATCACCGAGTCGGAGCTGGGCGAGCTGGCGACGCTGATGCGGGCGGGCCTCGACGACGTCACCTGACCAGGAGAGTCCGCGCCTATCGACGTCGCCCTCTGTGTTCATGGCTCTTCGCCATACGGCTCATCGCGGTGCGACCCGGGGCCCCAGCCCCAGGCCGCCGAGTTCGCGCCTATCGGCGCGCCCTCTGTGTTCATGGCTCTTCGCCGTACGGCTCATCGCGGTGCGACCCGGGGCCCCAGCCCCAGGCCGCCGAGTTCGCGCCTATCGGCGCGCCCTCTGTGTTCATGGCTCTTCGCCATACGGCTCATCGCGGTGCGGCCTGGGTCCCTTCCCAGGCCGCCGAGTACGCGCCTAACGGCGCGCCCACCGTGTCCATGGCTCTTCGCCATACGGCTCATCGCGGTGCGGCCTGGGTCCCTTCCCAGGCCGCCGAGTTCGCGCCTATCGGCGCGCCCTCTCAGTCGAAGGCGGCGCCGACGGTCTGCTGGTGGTGGCTCGGCATCGCTAACGCCTCATGGAGCAGGCGATCAATGAGAACGTTGAGCGAAACACCCTGGGCCCGGGCCCGGCTCCTCAGCACCCGTACCAGGCCGTGCGGCAGCTGGGTGATGAGGCGCTCCCGGCTGGCGAACTCCGAGGGTGCCACCGGCTGGCCCCAATCGGACAACTCGTACATGACCTCCGCCTTCCAAATCACACTCTTGTGATTCAGCATGACGAACGCTACCGATGGATCGCGCCCAACCCAAGGACTTTCCGATTATTCGCGCCCTACGCGCGCTACGCGCCACTCGAAGTGACTCCGGCGCCGCTTCGGTGGCCTCGCCCACATCAACGCGACCAGAACTCCGCTAAGCGACCTCAAACAGGCCGGCAGCGCCCATCCCGCCCCCGATGCACATCGTGGAAACCACGTACTTGGCCCCCCGTCGCCTGCCCTCGAGCAGGGCATGGCCGACCATCCGGCTCCCGGTCATCCCGTAGGGGTGCCCGATCGAGATCGACCCGCCGTTGACGTTGAGGATCTCGTCGGGTATCCCCAGCCTGTCGCGGCAATAGACGACCTGAACCGCAAAGGCCTCGTTGAGCTCCCACAGGTCGATGTCGTCCATCTTCAGGTTGAAACGCTCCAGCAGCCGGGGGACGGCGAACACGGGGCCGATCCCCATCTCGTCGGGGGCGCACCCGGCGACCGCCATGCCGCGGTAGTAACCGAGGGGCTCCAGACCCCGCTTCTCGGCCTCGGCGGCCTCCATGACGACGCAAACAGAGGCGCCGTCGGAAAGCTGGCTGGCATTCCCTGCGGTGACCGTCCCGCCGTCGAACACCGGATTGAGCATCGCCAGGGCCTCCGCCGTGGTTCCGGGACGGTTGCCTTCGTCTTTGGTCAGCGTGACCTCTTCCCTGGATTCCTCACCGGTCTCCCTGTCCTTGACCACCTTGGTCGCCTTCACCGGAACGATCTCGTCTGCGAACAGGTCCGCCTCCTGGGCGGCGGCGATGCGCATCTGACTCGAAAGGGCGTACTCGTCCTGCACCTCACGCGAAACGTCGTAGCGCTCGGCAACCACCTCTGCCGTCTGCAACATCGGCATGTACATGTTGGGCTGAATCTCGAGCAACGCCGGATCCATCGCCCGGTAGTGGCTCATGTTCTCGTTCTGCACGAGGCTGATCGACTCCAGGCCGCCGGCCAGCACGATGGGCATGTTGTCGAACATCACCTGCTTGGCGGCGGTGGCGATCGCCATCATCCCCGACGAGCACTGCCGATCCATGGTCATTCCGGCCACGGTGTCGGGCATCCCCGAGCGCAGTGCGATCTGCCGGGCCGTGTTGTATCCGGTGGTCCCCTGAGTTAGGGCGTTCCCCATGATCACGTCCTCGACCTCGCCGGGCTCGACCGAGGCACGCTCGAGAGCGGCTTCCACCGCATGGGACGCCAGGCTGGGACCCTCGAGGTCGTTGAAGGCCCCGCGGTAGGCCTTTCCGATCGGGGTTCGTGCCGTTGAGACGATGACCGCTTCAGGCATTACTGAATCCTTCCGTGTGTCTCAATGGAGAATACGGGACGCGGGACTTGGCCTTCCCCAATGTCCGGATTAGGACAGTCCAGACAACCAAATGGGCACCGACCATGGTCCCGGACCCTGCGTAGAGTTGAGTCGTGCACCACACCCGTATCGCAGTCCTCGCCGGGGTTCTCGGGCTGCTCGCGGCTGCCTGCACCACCGCAGCCGCCCCGACCACCACCGTTGCGGTGACCACGACGACGGCCCCGGCGCCGACTCAGCCGGGCGGGAGGGTGATCCTCAGCGCAAACGGCCCGGCGTTCGTTCACGAGGGTGACCGCGGGCCCTACGTGGCGGCGCTCCAGCACTACTTGGTATGCACCGGCCACGCCCAGCCGAGCCAGGAGGGCGGGAGCGTGAGCGTGGACGGTGTCTACGGGCCGATCACTGCCGACGCGGTCGCCTTCTACCAGGCCGAGCTCCGCCGGATCCCGACGGGTGAGCCCGACGAGGATACCTTCGCCTCCCTCGCCCGCGACTGCCGGGAGGAACAGACCGTGACCTTCGACGAGGGCGCCACCACGACGGAGGTGGCGGGAAACGCCGCGCCGGGCGACGAAGAAGTGTTCGTGATGAACGGACGCGATGGTCAGGTGCTCAGCCTCCGGCCAACCGAGGGCCTGGTGACACTGACGGTCGTCGGCGCCGACGGCACAGTGGTCGACGGAGCGACGCCGGAGGGCCCCTTCGAGGCGGAACTGACCGCCAACCAGGAGTACCGAATCCGGGTGGCTGCCGATGCTCCGACATCGTTTCGCATGACGCTGTCCACCCGCTCACCCAATGTCATCGCCTCCGACTTCGGCCCCATGGTCCTCGCACCAGACGGTCTGAGCATTGCCGACATCGGCGACGATCCCGAAAACACGATGGCCGTCATTGGCCTGGTGCTCGGACCACCGTTCGTCGATACCGACTGGCAATCGGGTGTGCCGGGATGTGTCGGCAGCAACCGTCACCTCACCTGGATCATCCAGGCCGGGGACGACGGGGAGAACCATCCTGCCGTACTGATCGTGGACTTCGCCGATCTGGGCGGGACCCCGTTCTTCGCCCAATACGCCTATCGATCGTTCGACCTCACCGTGCTCGATCCGATCGCCCAGGGCCTGGCCACCGAAGAAGGTTTCACCCTGGGATCGAGCCTCGAGGAATTCGAAGAGGCGTACGGCGATGCGGACTTCTTCGACGCGCCGCGCGGTCTGACGACATTCGAGGAGAAGATGGTGGCCGGATTCGATGCGGGCGACCAGCCGACGACTCGCTTCGCCTGGTATGTGGGGGCCGGCGCCGACGGCTGCAAGGACTTCGGATAACGGTGCCCCTACGCTGACCGCGATGTACGAACTGCTCGACCACGACACACTCACCGCACCCGCGCTGATCGCCGCCTTCGACGGGTGGGTGAGCGCCGGAGCTGCGGGGACGGCGACGGCCCATCACATCGCCGGCGACGGTCCGGTCATAGCCCGCTTCTCGTCCGACGAGCTCTACGACTACCGGGTGAACCGACCGACGCTCGAATTCATCGACGGCATCGCCACCGACCTGGTCTGGCCGCAGACGATCATGCGCCATCGCCACGTGGACGGACGCGACCTCCTGGTGCTCACCGGTCCCGAGCCCAACTGGAAGTGGAACGCCTTTGGCGTTGCGGTTGCCGACCTGGCGAGCGAGTTGGGGGTCGTGCAGCACGTGTCACTGGGCGGTATCCCCTGGGCCGCCCCACACACCCGCCCCACCATCGTGGTCACCACCTCGTCCCGGCCCGATTTGCTCGGCGAGGACGCCAACTACCCCGAAGGGGTGCTCCGAGTGCCGGCATCGATCGTCAGCATCGTGGCCCACGTGCTCGTCGATCGCGGGATCCCGACGGTCGGGCTGTGGGCACGGGTTCCCCATTATGTCGGAGGGGTCTACCACCCGGCCGTGGTCACGTTGGTCGAGCGGATCTCGCGCCACCTCGGGGTTCGGCTTCCGCTCGGCTCGCTGGTCGACGATGCCGCCGACCAGCGCAGCAGCCTCGACTCAGCCGTCCAAGACCAGGAGGGCATCGCCGACGTGGTGTCCCAGCTCGAATCCCTCTACGACTCCCAGGGAGAGGTCGCCTCCGGCGAGGAGATCGCCGCCGAGATCGAACGCTACCTCAGCGAGACGGCCGGCGACAACGAGTGACAGGAGCCGGGGGTGAAGACATAAACGTGCGGCCATGACGTTTCTCCCCGCTCGGGTGCACGAACTCCACCCCGGCCCGATGAAGGGGCTCGACGTCTCCGCACGCGGAATCGCCACCGGTGGATCGGACGGAGTCGTCCGGCTGCTCGCCGGCAACGGGGAGCACATCGGATCCTCCGACTCCCATAGCGACCTCGTCAATGCGGTCGCCCTCGATGCGACCGGACGAGTGGTGTCCGGCTCGCGCGACCGCACCCTGAGGGTGTTCGACCCGTCCCTCCCCCGCAGCTACGTCGTCGGCGAGCACGAGAAATGGGTCATGTCAGTCTCCTGGTCCGACGACGGCAGCCGCATCGTCAGCGGATCCGAGGACGGGACCATCGCCATCTGGGATCCGGATGGCGCCGAGGTGCGCCGCTTCGATCTCGGTCACCCGACGAACGCGGTCGACTGGCGCGGCGACGTGATCGCCGCCGCCAACGGCAACCGCATCCTCTACCTGCTGAACGGCGACGGCGCTATGCGACGCGAACTCCCCGGCGCCGAACAGATGTTGTGGTCGACGGCGCTGTCACCTGACGCGAGGCTGGTCGCCTGGACCGGGCGGGACCGGTACCTCCGAATCGCACCCGTCGACGGCGGCGACGCCCTGGTGGTCCCGGCCCACCGAGACCAGGTGTGGTCGGTCGCCTGGGACGAATCGGGTGATCGACTCGTCACCGGGTCCGCCGACGGCACGGCAGCCGTCTGGTCGCCCCGGGGCGAGGCTCTGGAGCGGATTACGACCCCGTCGTGGGTACGGCGGGCGATGTTCCGCGGCGAAGAGCTGTACCTGGCGACCGAGACAGGCGACCTCCGGATCTACTCCGACGACAGAATCGACACGGCTACACCGGATCCGGTGACCGTCCCGACCGCGCCGGATGGGTGCAGCCACTGGGACCCACAGGTCGAGAAGACACCGTTGCAGCGGTGCCAGGAATGCGAATCGGTGGAGGAACTCCGGCTGTGCGTCACGTGCGGACACGTCGGATGCTGCGAGAGTCAGCTGGCCCACGGCACCAAGCACTGGCTGGAGAGCAGGCACCCCAACACCGTCCCGGTCGCACCCGGGCCTTACCGGTGGCGGTGGTGCTACGCCGATGACATGTACGTGAAGCGGACCGAATAGCCATTGGCCCTTGGCGAGGGCCGGTCACTCCTCTTTTGTATATGGGTCGGCGGGTCTCATTCCCGCTTTGGTAGTCGGACCCTGTCTTCGTGGATCAGGGTGTGATGGCGGCCGCACAGCAGCACGAGGTTGTCGAGGCTGGTGGGCCCGCCGTTGGCCCAGTGGATGACGTGGTGGGCGTCGCACCAGCGTCGTGGTGCCCCGCAGCCTTCGATGACGCAGCCCCGGTCGCGGGCGACCAGGGCGTTGCGCAGCGCGGTGGAGACGACTCGGGTGGCTCGTCCCACGTCGAGGACCTGGGATTCGCCTCGGGTGACGATCCGGGTGATCTTGGCGTCGCAGGCCAGGCGGCGGGCCGCTCGAGGAGTGATGACCCCGGTGTCGTCCAGTTCGCAGGGACGCCCGGCGCGGCCTTCGAGCGCTTCAAGTGACAGGTGAACCATGACGTGGGGGCGCTCGTTGCGCCGGGTGGGTAGCTCGGCGTGGTCGAGGTGGTCTCGGCACAGGTCGACCAGCGCATCGGCGCGCCGCTGCGCCGGGGTGCGCCCATCGGCCGGGTTGAGGTTGCCGGGATCGGTGAGACTGTCCAGGGCGGTGATCACCACCTGGCCCGCCACCGGGTCCAAACGTCCGTCGATGTGGACCATCCCGCCCAGCACGGAGACGAACAGGCGCCGCTGCTCCCGCTGAGCGGCGGCGTCGCGTTCGGTGATCTCCAGGGCGGCCTGCTGACGCCAATACTCCAGCGCCCGGCCAGCGTCGGGCATCGCCAGATCCCCGATGGTGTCCACCAGGATCCGCTCGTGGTCGGCGAACAACTCGGGGTTGGCCTCGCGGGCCGACACCAGCAGCTGCACTCGAGGCAGATCGATAACACCTGCTGCCAGGGCCGCCTGAGCGTGGGGCATCTCGGCCAAAGCGGTGGCGATCCGGATCATCCCGCGGGCCACACCGGCCGAGACGCCGAGGCGGTCCATCAGCAGCGACACCATCGACCGGTACCCCAGGTCGTCGTGAACATCACGGTGAATCATCTCGGCGACCAGAGCAGTGCACTCGGCTTCGACCGAAGCCACCAGCCGGCGACGGCCCACCAACCGCTCGACCAGATCCTCCGAAAACATCGGGAACCCATCGGCATCGAAAGAGACCGGCGGTGCCTCCAGCAACGTTGTCATTCATACAAGATACGACCCGGCTACGACATGAAACGGGTGAGGAGCGGACGGCCCATGGAGTGCTCGATCGAGTCGACCTGTGGTGTGCCGAGTCGACTCGGGCACCTACGAAGCCACGCCAAGGATCGTTGCCCCGGGAACCGGGTCGGTAGCCTCAGACGTCCGATCTCCATGAACCACGGATGGCGCCACATCACACTGCTGCTCGTCGTCGTGCTGGTGCTCGCCGCCTGCGGAACCGAGGAGCCATTCCTATCCAACGATCCGGGCGATGACACCGCCACCGGCGGAGAATCCGACGACAGCCTGCCCCTCGACGGTGCCTGGGTGTTGATCGCCGCCACCGTCGACGGGACAACCCTGTCGCTGAACGACCAGTACCGGGTCACGATGACGATCGACGGCTCCGAGATCAGCGGACGGGCCGCGTGTAACGGCTATGGCGGTGCCGTCTCCATCGACAACGGCACCTTCTCTGTTGGTGAGATCGCTCGAACCCAGATGGCTTGCGAGCCGGCCGTCATGGAAATCGAGTCGACGTTCATGCAAGGCCTGTTCAGCGTCACAAACGCCACCCGGTCCGGTGACACCGCCTCGCTGACCGGCGAGGGCGTCGAGTACACATTCGAGCTCGTCCCACCCGTTCCAAGCGCCGAATTGATCGGCCCCACATGGGTGCTCGATACCATCATCCAGGGCGATGCCGCCAGCTCGACGATCGCCACCGCCGACCCCGCCACGTTGCTCCTCAACGCCGACGGGACCTTCACCGGCGGCACCGGCTGCCGTGAGATCTCGGGCGAGTACGTCGTGTCGGGCGACACGGTGCAGTTCACATCGTTCGGCACCGACGGCGAGTGTCGCCGCGAGGTCGAGTGGCAGGACGGCCAAGTCGTCACCGTGCTCGAAGGAGGATTCACCGTCGAAATCGACGGCGACCGGCTCACGGTGACCGCATCAGGAGGCGAGGGGCTCTCCTACAAGACGGGTCGGTAGTCAGCGTCGATGTGAGTGCGACGAACTACCAGCGGAGCGGGGTTGCCTCATGGCTCTTCGCCCCCGGTCGACGGGCGGTCGGTACTCGGGAACTCCTTGAGGTAGAGATCCTGCTGCGGGAACGGAATCCTGATGCCGTGAGCGGCGAAGCGGCGGTAAATCTCTGAGTTCAGCTCGTGCAGCACCTGTCCCCGATCCACCGGCCGCTCGATCCAGCAGAGCAGTTGGAAATCGAGGCTCGAGTCGCCGAATGCCCGAAATCGCACCTTCGGCTCGGGAACGGGCAGGGTTTTCGGGTGGCTCTCGGCGACGCCTGTTAGCACTGCCACGACCTCGTCGATATCGGAGCCGTAGGCGACTCCGACCGCGGTGCCAATGCGGTATCGATGTGGCGGGCCGCCCGCCTCGTTGACGATCTTGGTCGCCCCCATCACGCCGTTGGGAATCGACACCTCGACGTCATCGCGGGTGAGCAACCGGGTGGAGCGCAGACCGATCTTGGTCACCTCACCTCGCTCTCCGCTGTCCAAAATGATGAAGTCGCCGATCTCGTACGGCCGGTCCGAGAGGATGGCGACGCCGGCGAACAAATTCGACAGCGTGTCCTGAGCGGCGAAGCTCAGCGCCAAGCCGACGATGCCGGCCGACGCCACGAGGCCGGTGACATTGATGTCCCAGATGACGAGGATGGAATAGAACCCGGCAACGAAGAAGACCACGGAAGCAGCGTTGGACAACAGCGGTTCGGTGGACTGCTGGACGATCGAGAAACGATCCGGACTCCGTTTCATCGTGCCGAGCAACAACCGCAAGAACCGAAGCCCGAAGAAGAGCCAGACGATGACCAGGATGGTTTGGACCACGAGCACGGTGTTTCTCTCCAACGTCCGGCTGAGTTCGAGCCGGTACGTGGCGAGAATCAGGCCGACGAGTCCGACCGTTGCAAAGATCGGACGGTGCATGAGCCCCAGGAGCTTGTCGTCGAACTCGGTCTTCGAGCGAGCAGTGAGCCGCCGAATGGATCCGGTCAGCAGCCGATCGACCAGCCTCGCCAGCAGCACAAATGCCACCACGATCGCCAGCGCCTCGAAGTAGGGGTATCGCTCGAAGAAGTCGACGACGTCGCGCCACACCTCAGACATCCATTCCCACCGCTCCTGTTCCTCCGTCTCGCCCACGGACTGTAGGCCGCGAGTGCCGGCGAACGGTGGCGGAGCGCGGGTGGCCCGCCAGGTCGTCTCACGGCCTCCACATGGAGGAGCGGGTCGAAACGGAAGCCGGTGCGCGACTCCTACCGAGTCGACTTCGTTTCGTCGTCAGTTGTCCGTCACACCGCGATTGCCTGTCTCGGACGCTAGGGGAAAGAAGCCTTCGCCGAGTATCTCTTGAACCGGTGTGACGATCAGGAACGCGGATGGGTCCTCCCGGCCGACCAGGGATTTGATCTGCCCGACCTCGGTGACCGTCAGGGCACACATGAGCACGGAGCGTTCCTCGCCGGTGTACATGCCTCTGCCCGCCAGGGCGGTCACCCCACGGTTCATATCCTGCAAGATCGCGTCGGAGACCTGGTCGGCTCGATTGGTAACGATGAGAGCCATCAACTGACGCCGACGTCGCCGAGGCCGGAACCACGCAGAAGGTTGCCGTCCTCGGCCGGTTTCCCGTGTCACCAAGTCGAATTCCTGGGGTGCGTAGTAGCGAGGTAGTACCTCCCCCGCCGCTGCCCGCATCCCCAGAGTCAGGACGCCGACCAACAACAGTGCTGTGTTGAAAGCAACGCCTGACGCGATCACCACCTCACCGGACACCGATCCGATAGCGGCGCGATCGACGAATTCGCTCCAGGACTCGGCCACCGTCGGCTGGAGCCAGATCCTCGCAATCCAGGCCAGCGCCAGGATGAGGAAGATCCACATGTAGTTGCGTCGGAACCGTCGGCCGAAAGCCTCCCAAATCGAAACCGAGAAATCAGGCTGCAGCAGGCTCTCGGCCAGACTTTCTGCCCAATCGGGGTCCGGATGAAACGGGGGAACCAGCATCGCGGCGAAGAAGTCCGTTTCCATCAAGCGAACCCGGTAGCTCCACAGTTCGTAGTAGCGGTATCGGCGGGCCTCGATGTACAGGAAGAGGGTCATCAGGATGGTGCTGAGGATGATTGCCCCGTGGTGGGTCCCCGACTCGCTGAAACTGATCGTGATGACGGCCACAGTGATGATGACCGCCCAGTTCGTCGTGGTGTCGAGCCGCTGTCTCCAGACATTGGCGCGGGTGATCTCGGCACGGAACAGGTGAGCCATCGACGTGGTGAACTCCCCAGGGCCGAGCCGAACCCCGCGAAAGGTCCAGATCGGTTCTTCGGACCTCAAGTCCTCGTTCTCCCCGCCTTGTGCCGCAGCGGGGGTTCCCTCCCCGTCAACCATGGCTGATCATCCTCTCCCTACTTCCACGTCACGTTCCGTACTTCTGGAGCTCAAGTGTGACAGACGATTCGGCAAGTTGGCTCGTGGCAAGACCATGACAACCCTGTGTGTCGGAAATCTCCCTAGAAATGGTGTGCTTAAGCGACGGCTGCCCGGGGTGTGGTGACGTCAGGGCTGCCCTCGAGACCCCTGACCTCTCTTTGGGAATGGTGTACTTAGTCGAGGGCTGGGTTGCGGCGTGCGGGGGAGACGATGCCGGTGGTGGGGAGGCACTTACCAAGGCGGAGTGGATCGCCGCCGCTGATGCGATCTGCGTAGGGATCGACGAGGAACTGGGACTGATACCTGAGCCGCAGACGCCCGAGGAGATGGGCGAGGCGGGTGTTCGAGTCTGGGAGATTCACCGCGCAGGGCTCGCCGAGTTGCGGGCACTCACTCCCCCCGAAGGCGATGAGGCCGCCGTTGGGGGGATTCTCGATGCCGCCGAAGCCTGGCTCAACTGGGGTGAGGAGTTCACCGAGGCCCTCGCGGCTGGGGACGAAGCGAAAGCCGTTGAGATTGGCGGATCTCGCGCGGGTTCCTGCCGTTGCCTCGGCGTGTTTAGCCTTACACGCGATGCGGTCGTGACCAGGAGCAGGCATGGCAAACACGTTGTTCATCCTCAACGACCCCCCTTACGGGACGGAGCGCAGCTACAACGCACTACGGCTGGCGGGCTCGCTCGCACGGCGAGAGGGCGAGACAGTCCGGGTGTTTCTCATCGGTGACGCTGCCTCCTGCGCCAAGGCAGGCCAGAACGTCCCGCGGAGGTACTACAACCTGGAAACGATGCTGCGGTCGGTGGCGAGACGTGGCGGCGAGATCGGCCTGTGCGGCACCTGCATGGATCCTCAGGGGCTGACCGATGACGAACTCGTCGACGGATGCCATCGCAGCAGTATGGATGAACTGACCAAATGGACCCAGGGGGCCGACCGAGTCCTGGTGTTCTAGGGAGGGCTCGCCACTCCCCGCGTCGCGGATCGGGCGGCAGCGGGACGGTTGCGGACCCCTATCAGCGAATGGCTTCGTCAGGAGCCGCTCAGCACCCGTATCGCCATCTTCGCGCCGTTCCCTTCCAGATCCGGGGCCGGCGTAGGCTGGCGTTGCGGTCACGCCAATCGAGCTATCTGGTAGACGCGTGACAGGAGTGTGCGGTGCCGCCCTCGGTGCACCGCCGCGCCAGGCTTGACACCATCGGCGGGCGACAACCGGAAGATGTGACCATGACGAACGGCAGCGGTGACCTGGCGTCGGAGTTCAACGAGCGCTACCGGGTGGTAGGGGAGCCGGCGATGCGCCGTGCAGAGATCCGCGTCATAGGGTCCGACTATGGGGCGACAAGTTATACGACGAGAGCCCAAGCCGACCGGCTCGCCGGGTTGCTGGAGCTGGGACGAAGAAAGCTTCTCCTCGACGTCGGGAGCGGAGCCGGGTGGCCGGGCATCTACGTTGCCCGCTCGACCGGGTGCCGGGTCGTGCTGACCGACCTGCCGCTCGAGGGCCTGCGGATCGCATCCCGCCGCATGCAGCATGAGGGCGTGGCGGGCGGCGTAGTCGCTGCCTCCGGCGATTCTCTGCCGTTGAGGGACCATGCCTTCGACGCGGCGACCAGTTCGGATGTGCTGTGTTGACTGGCGAACAAGCTCTCCGTGCTGAGAGCCTGCAGAAGGGTCCTCAAGCCGGGCGGGCTCATATCGTTCCTGGTGATTGCCGTTGCTGATGGTCTGTCGGCTGAGGAAGCCGACCGCGCCCTCGACGCGGGGCCGGAGCACATCGCGACCGGTGAGGGGTATCCATCCCTTCTTCAGGCTGCGGGTTTCGAGGGTGTGGACGTCGTCGACGTCACCGACGAGTATCTGACGACGCAGGCGGCCTGGGTTCGCGAGTGGGACGCAGAGTCCTTCGAGCTCGAACAGCTTCTCGGCGTTGAGTTCGCCGAGCGGCAGTCACGCCGTAGGCGAGCACTCGCAACAGTTCAGGCCGGTTTGATGCGACGCTATCTGATCTCGGCTGTGCGATCGTGATCGACCGTCGAGCGCTCGCCACATGTCGGGCAGCGCGGGAGAAAGGCCCTCAGCACCCCTGTCGAGACATGACCACGCCGGCAATCCGGATTGAGCTCACGATCCAGTCATCAGGCGAGTGAGACAGCACCTTCCCTGACCGCCACTATTGGGAGCGTCGTCATCGAATCAGGTGACGAGAACGCGGCCCCACAGAATGATCGTGATGCCGGCGAGTACGAGGATTGCTCCGATGATGTCGAAACGGTCTGGTCTCAGCCCGTCGAGCGCCCAGCCCCACAGCATCGCACCGAGCAGAAAAACACCGGCGTAAGCGGCGTACAGACGACCAAAGCTCGTCTCGGGCTGATACGTCTGGACGACCGCGTAGGCGAGTAGTGCGGCCAACCCGACGGGCACCAGCCAGATCGACGCCCCGATTCGGCGCCACCGCCAAATCGCGTACACGCCGCCTAACTCACCCAGGGCGGCCACCAGGAAGATTGCTGCCGTTTTGGCGACCATGTGCTCAGCGTACCTATCGATGATCTTGACCGGAGGCCCGGAACAGGCGGCGTCCGACCGCCTTCGGCGCATTCACGCCTGTGGCTCAGCAGCAAGTCTTGCCCCTCGGGACCCCTGTCGAAACTTGACCAGCCTGGCAGTCAGGCTGGAGGTGCCCGCGTAGAGTGCAGCATGCCGGTTGGGCAGTTGCCCCAGGGACATCCCCTTTTTCGGAATGAGGCATATCCCCTATTTCGGGGGGCGGCGCTACCGGGCATGATGCCTCCATGACAGATGGACGAGCCGGGGCGCTCAGACGGACAAGGAGATGCTCTGATGCGTTCGGTAATCACAGGATGGTGGTCGTGGCTTGTGGCAACTTGGGCTTCTGCTTCTTTTGCCATTTCTGTAATCGCGTTATTCGGAGATGATGGTGATGAGGGTATTGCACATAGGGTCGCTTTTGCCCTCATCTTTCTTGGATTTGCTGCCGCGACTGCGGCTGCGCTTGTTGTTCGGCGCAGAGCACCGAGGCTGGCGGCTTGGCTTCTCATTGTCGGGGTTGGTCTGCCGGGTCTGCCGGGCTTCTCCGTCTGGATGTTTGTCCCTACCGCAATAGCCCTGGTCATCATCGTTGGCGGCGTCACCACCGGTGAGATCAGATTCAGGCGACCCGAGCCAGCGGGCGCGGGGTAAAGCTATCTATCGACGGAGGGTCTTGGTCAAAGGAGCCGCCGGTCAAGGCGACCCCGCCCAATCAGGCGCATATGGGGCGGCGAGGGACGGAACTCCTCAGCACCCCTGTAGAAAGTTGGCCAGCCAACCAGTCCCGTTTGGACTCACGATCGGACTTGTCCCCGCGTCTCGAACAACCCGTTTGACCGGGGTGAGTCTGCCTGAGGCCCTACTGGGTGAGGAGGAAGGCGACCAGGCTGTCGATGTCTTCTTCGCTCAACAAGATCTTGAAGCCCTTCGGCAACCAGCTGCCCGACCACACCCCACCACACCGCGCCACACCATCCCGACACGGCATCAGCGACTAACCCGACCCGCAGGACACAACCGCCCTTCTCGACGGTTCAAGTGCCGACGGCGAAGAGGCCAAGGGGGATGCCACCGAACCCGTGTTGGGAGCGCCGGGCAACCGTCAGGAGCCCCTCGGGACCCCTATCAGAATCATCCGGCCCTCGGATTCATCATCAAGACCGACTCGGGACTCACTGAATCCAGGGGCTAGCTCAGGCGTCCCCCCAGCGGGTGCCCGTCACCAGATCGGCACCCTCAGCACCCCCGTCGAAACTTGACCGCCATCGGAGTCCAGTTTGAGCTCACGATCGTGCTCCGAGTGAGGTAGCAGTCGTCGAGGGTGCAGACATGACCTCTGGCTCTATCTGAGTGGCCGCGGACCGCGCATTGTGGTTGCAGCTATTTGATGGCCTCTATCAAAGGGGAGAGCATGCCCGAGCATCCGAATGTCGATTTGCTACGCCGCGGTTTTGCGGCATTCGCGGCAGGGGATTTAGAGACGTTGGAGGGCATGTTTGCCGACGACGCGATATGGCATGTCCCCGGACGCCACCGCTTTTCCGGCGACTACGAAGGCAAGGCCGCGATCTTTCAGTACTTCCGTGAGTTCTTTCAGGATATGGACTCAATCGTGCAGGACGTGCATGCGCTGCTTGCCGACGACGAGCACGGTGTGGCCCTGCAGAAGGTCACCGCCACGCGGGGCGATGATCGGCTCGAAGTCAACAATGTGCTGGTATTCCACATCGATAACGGTCTGGCAACCGAGGTCTGGTTGGCCTCCAACGACCCATACGCCGCAGACGAGTTCTGGGCGTAACCGAAGCGCCCCTAGAAGCCGAGCATCACCAGGCCAGCCCAACGCAGCCGCCCGCGGGTCGTGTCAGCATTGGGCCGTGGGTCGCTCCTGTCTGCCATCGAATCGCTACGTTCGCCGGGGCCGCGTTGACGTTGAGGTCTCCAGACCCTCTGCACCCTTTTCGAAACTTGACCGGCCTGACCTTCAGGCTGGCAGTGCTCCCGTGGCGCGCAGTCTGAATCTCGTATGTCAAGGAGCTCGTGGGTTGGTGGACAGGACTGGGATGGGCCACACCTGGTGGTGGGCAGGCTCGTATCAGGTCACACCACTCCGCTGAAGGCTTGGTGGGCGGGGTCGACAGGTCAATCTGAGGACAACGCCGGTGGGCGTGTCAGCCGGTTAGTGGGTCAGACCCCACCCTGATCTCATGCGGTTCGGGGTAGCTCTTTGAAGACTTG
>JAZGDZ010000065.1:0-13506 GCA_036478235.1 Acidimicrobiia bacterium
GTTTTTCCCATTATGTCAAGTCCAGGTAAGGTTCTTCGGGTACCATCGAATTAAGCCGCATGCTCCGCCGCTTGTGCGGGCTCCCGTCAATTCCTTTGAGTTTTAGCCTTGCGACCGTACTCCCCAGGCGGGGCACTTAATGCGTTAGCTTCGGCACGGCAGATGTCAATGAATCCGCCACACCTAGTGCCCAACGTTTACGGCTAGGACTACCAGGGTATCTAATCCTGTTTGCTCCCCTAGCTTTCGCTCCTCAGCGTCGGTACCGGCCCAGAGAGCCGCCTTCGCTACTGGTGTTCCTCCCGATATCTGCGCATTTCACCGCTACACCGGGAATTCCACTCTCCTCTACCGGACCCTAGCCACAGCAGTTTCGACCGGCGTCCTGAGGTTGAGCCTCAGGCTTTCACGGCCGACTTGCTGAGCCGCCTACGAGCTCTTTACGCCCAATAAATCCGGACAACGCTCGCCCCCTACGTATTACCGCGGCTGCTGGCACGTAGTTGGCCGGGGCTTCTTCTGGAGGTACCGTCACTTTCGCTTCGTCCCTCCTGAAAGGGGTTTACAACCCGAAGGCATTCATCCCCCACGCGTCGTCGCTGCATCAGGCTTGCGCCCATTGTGCAAAATTCCCTGCTGCTGCCTCCCGTAGGAGTCTGGGCCGTGTCTCAGTCCCAGTGTGGCTGATCGTCCTCTCAGACCAGCTACCCGTCATTGCCTTGGTAAGCCGCTACCTCACCAACAAGCTGATAGGTTGCGAGACCATCCCGGAGCGGCGGACCCTTTCCTCCAGCGACCATGCGGTCATTGGAGGATATCCGGTATTAATCCAGGTTTCCCTGGGCTATCCCGGTCTCCGGGGCAGGTTTCTCACGTGTTACTCACCCGTTCGCCACTAAGAATTCCACCTTGGTTACCCAGAGCGGGTTCTTCGTTCGACTTGCATGCATTAGGCACGCCGCCAGCGTTCGTCCTGAGCCAGGATCAAACTCTCCAACGGAAGATCACGGCCCGAGGGCCGAAATCCTCAATGGGTTGTCGAGTTTGGTATGCAGGTGGTTGGCCAAACCGCGCACCTGCTCTTGACATCAGCTGCATTGTCTGATGTATCACTCGAGTACTGCCGACCAGGTTCCAGACGCGCCAAAAAGGCCCGCCGGGCTCGCTGGCTGGCAAAAACTGACTTGTGTGGCACACTGTTTAGTTGTCAAGGAGCCGAGACATTGCTATCCCCGGCAGCGCACGAACGCGCGCGCCGAGGAGGCGAAACCAATTGTACCACTCCCCCCGCTGTCGTCAAGATGGTCTCAGGGACCCCTCGCCAGCGTCATCGGACGTGAGGCGCCCCCGCTCTACACCCCTGTGCCGGCCGACCTTTCCGGCTGCGAGGAGTCGGAGATCGTCGTCGGAGGTCCCACCGGCCCCTTGCCCGCGCCTATCGGCGTGCCCTCTAAGACGAGAAGGCGAGACCGGCCGCTCGCTACCCTGCGCGGCGTGACCGAGCAGCATCCCATCGACGTCTTGCGCGAGCGCGGCTTCATCCAGGACATCACCGACGAAAAAGGCCTCAGACAGCTGCTCTCCGCGGAGCGGGTGACCTTCTACGTCGGATTCGACCCCACCGCGCCGTCGCTCCACATCGGGAACCTCGTCGGGATGATGGCAATGGCCTGGCTGCAACGCGCCGGACACCGCCCCATCGCCGTCGCCGGGGGCGGCACCGGCCGCATCGGCGACCCCTCGGGCCGAGACGAGGAGCGTGAGCTGCTCGACGACGTCGCCATCGGAGCCAACCTCGATCGCATCAAAGAGCAGCTGTCGCGGGTCATCGACGTCTCCGATCCCGATGTCGGGTTGGTCGTCGACAACCATGAGTGGCTTTCCGAACTCGGGTTCGTCGAGGTGCTGCGCGACGTGGGCAAGCACTTCTCCGTGAACCAGATGATCAGCCGTGAGGCGGTGCGGCGACGCCTCGAGGAGCGGGAGCAGGGAATCTCCTTCACCGAGTTCTCCTATCAGGTCCTACAGGCATATGACTTCGCCCACCTCTACACGGCGTACGGCTGTCGGCTTCAAGGGGGCGGATCCGACCAATGGGGCAACGTCACCGCCGGCGTGGATCTCACCCGCCGACTGCACGATGCGGAGGTGTTCGGCTTCGTCTGGCCCCTGATCGAACTCTCCGACGGGAGGAAGTTCTCGAAGTCCATCGGAACCGCGGTCTGGCTCGCCGCCGACGCGACGAGTCCGTATGCCTATTACCAGTGGTTCCTCAACATCCCCGATATCGACGTCGACCGCTTTCTGAGGATCTACACGTTCCTCCCGCTCGACGAGATCAAACAGCTGGAACATCAGACCACCGCCGATCCCCCGGCGCGGGCCGGGCAGCGTGCCTTGGCGCGGGAGGCCACTCGGATCATCCACGGCGACGAAGGCCTGGAGGCGGCGGAGCGGGCAACCGAGATCTTGTTCGGAGAACAACCGTTCACCGATCTCGACGACCGCACGCTCGCCGACGCCTTCGAATCCGCACCAAGCGTCGAACTCTCCAGAAAGGGCCTGGAACAAGGAATTGGCCTTCTCGAGTTGATGGTCAGCCTCGACGCCGCCTCCTCGAACGCAGAGGCCCGCCGGCTCGTATCGCAGGGTGGTGTCAGCCTCAACAACGTGAAGATCGACGACGTCGGATGCCAGATCGGCCCCGCCGACCTGGCATCCGAATCCACGCTGGTGATCCGGGTTGGAAAGAAGAGGTACTTCCTCGCTCGCTTCGTCTAACGACGAAGCGAGCCGTTTTCCGTCGTCCGTTCTCCGTTTTCCGTTCTCCCTCCAGTCGATCGAGTGGATATCAGGAGT
Source organism: Acidimicrobiia bacterium (assembly GCA_036478235.1). GTDB lineage: Bacteria > Actinomycetota > Acidimicrobiia > Spongiisociales > UBA11373 > JACZWZ01. Next base: position 2,860 of record JAZGDZ010000065.1, read on the forward strand.
ATGAGAAGTCGGGTAACGGATGACGGACAACTCGATCGCACACTCGCCGTGCCCGGGTAGACGCGTCCGGCAGCAATCGCACGACGCCGCGTAGCAAAGACGGCCGCCGGCGGGGCTGGGGCCCCCGCCTGGTGGAGGAGGCCGGACCAGCGGCTGTTCGCCGCCGCAGGCGGCGAAGTCCGGCCGGGCATGTAATTGCCACCACGCAAAGCGCGCCCACCACTACCGTCACGCGCGAGGAGACGTTTATACCCATGCCTCGCCTGACGGCGGGTGCGATGGCCATCGCGCTGGCGGCCACCGCCTGCTCCGTTGAGCCCATAGAGGATCCGGGGATTGGAGCGGGCGACCTCACGACAGTGGTTTACGCGGCCGACGGCTCGGTGCTGGCCGAGTGGCACGCGGGCAACGACCGTACCCTCGTCTCCTACGACGAGCTGCCGACACATCTCGTCAATGCAGTGGTTGCTATCGAAGACCGGCGATTCTGGATTCACAACGGCGTGGACGTGCGCGCCGTGGCCAGGGCGGCCAGCGCCAACCTCGAAGCGGGACGGATCGTCGAGGGCGGGTCGACGATCACCCAGCAGTACGTGAGGAACGTCATGCTCGGCAACGAATTGACGCTCCAGCGCAAGGCCGAGGAATTGGGGCTGGCCCTGCGCGTGGAGGAGACACTCGGCAAGACCGAGATTCTCGAGCGCTACCTCAATACCACCTTCTTCGGGGAGAGCGCCTACGGCATCGGCGCAGCCGCCCGACGCTACTTCGGCAAGGAGGTCTCCCAACTCACCCTGGCGGAATCGAGCCTCCTTGCCGGAATCATCAACGCACCGACCTCGCTCAACCCATACGACAACCCGGGGGGCGCCCTGGCCCGACGCGAGCTCGTCCTCGGCGAGATGGTCACCCTCGGCTGGGTCCAGCGCAACGCCGCCGACGAAGCCGCTGTGGCTCCCCTCCACCTCTTTCCCCGCGGTGCTGCCGACGAGATGCGCTTCCCCTACTTCGTGGACGAGGTGCGCCGAACGCTCCTGGAAAACGCTGACCTCGGAGACACCCCGGAGGAGCGAGTCGATCGTCTAACTGGAGGTGGGCTCCGGATCTACACGACACTCGATCCGCAGATCCAGATCGCGGCAGAGACCGCGGTTGCTTCGGTCCTTCCGGCAGGCGGCCCGGCGGCTGCTCTCGTCGCCATCGATCCCCGTGACGGCCGCGTTCTGGCGATCGTCGGAGGTCGCGATTACTACGACTCCTCCGATCCCATCGCACAGTTCAACCTGGCAACCCAGGGCACCCGCCAGCCCGGCTCATCCTTCAAGCCGTTCGCCCTCGCCGCAGCCCTCGAAGCCGGCGTCAGGATCGACTCCACTTGGCCCGGTGGACGCCGTGCCGTCGTGGACGGCCTCAACGGATCCTGGGAGGTGACCAATTACAAAGACGCCTACTACCCGGCTCTCACCCTGCGCGAAGCGACCGTGTTCTCCGTCAACGTGCCGTACACCTACCTCATCGATCTCATCGGTCCCGATCGAGTCGTCGCCGCGGCCAGTGACGCCGGGATCGACAGCGATCTCACCGCGGTCCCCTCGGTGGTCCTCGGCACCCAAAACGTGACGGTCTTCGACATGGCCGAGGGCTACACCACCTTCGCCAACCGAGGCATCCACGTCGATCCCGTACTCGTCACCCGTATCGAGGACGCGAACGGGAACGTGATCTACGACCACGTTCCCAGATACAGCCGGGTCTTCTCCGAGGAAATCGCCGCCGAAGTCACTGCGGCCCTGACCGAAGCGGTGCGGCGCGGCACCGGTCAGCAGGCCAAGATCGGGCGTCCCGTTGCCGGCAAGACGGGAACCACCGAGGACAACCACGACGCCTGGTTCATCGGCTACACGCCCGAACTGGTGGCGGCGGTGTGGGTCGGCTTTGCCGCCGGCAACATCCCGATGGTCTCTCCCCACACGGAATACACCATCACCGGCGGTACCTGGCCGGCACGAATCTGGTCCCGATTCGCCATCTCGGCCCTCGAAGGCGTCGCCTACAGCCAGATAAGCACCGAGTCCGAGGTAGACCTCGTCACGGTCAGCCTCGACACTTCGACCGGTTTCCTCGCTGGACCGCTCTGCCCACGGGCCCACGTCGCCACCGTCCGGCTGCGGCCGGCAGTGGTACCGAGCATCATCTGCCCGATCCACAATCCCCAAGGTGTCACCATCGGCAGCGACGGGACGGTGCCCACCCTGGAGCGGTTCACCGTGCTCGACGCGGTGACCCTTCTCGAGGCGGGAGGGTACGACGTGCGAATCTCATGGGCCTCGGCATCCGACGCCACTCCGGGGACGATCGTGGCGCAGACACCCGAGCCCGGAACCCCGCTGGAAACGGGGCGCATGGTCGAGATCTCCGTAGCCGGGCCCGAGCCGGGAACCGTCCTGCCCGACGTGATTGGGCGGCACCGGGTCGACGCCGTCGAGCGCCTTGAAACCGTCGGCGTATCCGTGAACGTGATCCTTCTCGAAGACCCCACCCCCGACGAATCGACCCGCTCTCTCCGAGTGTGGGCACAGAACCCACCCGGCGGAGAGCCGTTCGTCGCCGAAGTCACGATCTGGGTGCAGCCGTAAGAAGTCACCAGTCCCCAGTCACCAGTCCCCAGTAAGAGGCAACTCGCCACCCGCCCGGGTCACCCTCGCCGATTGCCCGCCGAGCGCAGCGAGGCGATCGCCAGTCGCTGATTGCCGCCGAGCGCAGCGAGCCGATCGCCAGTCGCCTCCGACGGCAGCTACTCCCCTTCCCGTGACGACGGATTCAGCACGAACCGCCACTCGCGGTCGGTGGCCCGGCTGATCCCCACCCGTGGTCCGGCCGTGATCATGCCGGTGATCGGCTCACCGCGGATTGTGATCGGACCGCGGAAGACGTCGGCCCCATCGTGCTCTCCGGTCACCCCGAGCGCCTGGCACAGCTTGCCGGGGCCATCCGTCAGATGATCCGTCCTTCCCCGGCGCCGTTCCATGAGCTCCACACCCGCAACCGGGATACCCCCGCGCAGCAGGACGGCCGACACCGAGCCGGCCGCTGAGAACACGACGTTCATGCACCAGTGGATTCCGTAGGAGCGGTACACGTAAAGCCCTCCGGGCATGCCGAACATCGCAGCGTTGCGAGACGTTCGACCCCGATAGGCGTGGCTTGCCGGATCGTCGGAACCGGCATAGGCCTCGACATCGGTGAGAACGACCTCGGTGGTGACCTCCCCCACCGTCGAAACGAGACGGCGTCCCAGCAGCCCTCGAGCCCCTTCCACCACAGGCTCCTCCACGAGAGCGCGCAGTTTCACCCCGTCAGATGGAGGAGCATCGCCTTGAAGGCATGAAGCCGGTTCTCGGCCTGATCGAAGACCCTGCTCCTGGCGTGTTCCATCACCCCGTCGGTCACCTCCTCGCCGCGGTGCGCCGGGAGGCAGTGCATGAAGATCGCATCGGCGGCGGCTCGGTCGAGCAGTTCTTCCGTCACCCGGTAGGCATCGAACAACTTTCGCCGCGCTTCGGCCTCCGTCTCGCTCCCCATCGAGGTCCACACGTCGGTGTACACCGCGTCGGCCCCCTCCACCGCCCCGGAGGGATCATCCGTGACCAACACCTCGGCTCCATGGCGGGCCCCGGAGCGCGCCAGCTCGAGGATCCCGGCATCGGGCTCGTATCCCGGCGGGCAAGCCACCCGCACTGTGGCTCCTACCGCGCTGGCCGCCAACATCAGGCTGTGGGCGACGTTGTTGCCGTCGCCGATGTAGGCAATCGTCGCCCCCCGCAATGGTCTGTGCTCGGCGAGTGTCAGCAGATCGGCAACGGCCTGACACGGGTGCTCGACGTCCGAGAGCAGGTTCACAACCGGTGCCTCGGCGTGATCGGCCATCGTCACGAGGTCGGCATGGTTGAAGACTCGAAACGCCAGGACGTCTAGGTACCGATCGAGCACCCTCGCCACGTCCTGTACCGCCTCGCGCGTCCCCAGGCCGACTTCCTCGTTCTTGAGCACGATCGGAATGGCTCCCAGCTCGGCGCTCCCCACCTCGCACGACACCCGGGTCCGGGTGGAAGGCTTCTCGAAGAAAAGGCCCACCCGCATCCCGGAGCGGGAGCCGGCCACCGAGCCCGGATCGGCTTTGATCTTCGCCGCGACGTCGATGACCTGGGCCAGTCCGTCGGCGCCCAAGTCCAGCACGCTCACGAAGTCCATGGTCATCCTCCCCGGAGGGTTCCTCCGAGCTCGTCCGCCACCTGCTCGCTGATCCGCTCTCGCACCCCCACGGTCTCGCCGTCGGTCAGCGTCCGTTCGGCGTTTCTCATCGTCAGCCGCACGGCCACGCTCTTGCGGCCCGCCGCCAACGGCTCTCCCTTGAACACGTCGAAGATCTCGATCCGCTCGAGATCTTCACCCGCCGCCGCTCGCACCTCGTCTACGAGGCGTGCAGCGGGAACCTCGTCGGCCAGGTCGAACGCCAGGTCGAAGACGACGGGCGGGTAAGGGCTGGGGACGGCGAACAGTGCATCTCCCGCCCCAAACAACCCGCTCAGGGCCAACTCCGCCACGATCACCCTTCCCGTCAGATCCCAGTGAAGGCCGACATCGGGGTCGAGCTCGCCCACGAAGCCGATCTCTCCGTCGCTGCCGAGGACGGCGCCCGACCGTCCCGGGTGGAGACCCGGTACCTCGCTCTGTTCGATGCGGACCCGGATTCCCATCGAGTCGGCCAGGACCTCGATCACCCCCAGCGCATCGAAGGCGTCGAACACCCCGGGCGTCTCTCGCGACAAGCCCGATCTGCGCCCTGTGGCGACAAAGCCGAGATGGTGGGGCTGGTCGGGGAGCTCTCCCCCGCCCCGCCGAAAGACCGAGCCGATCTCGAACAGAGCCGCATCCGGGCGGTTCCGTTGCGCGGTGCGGCGCAAACCGGAGAGGAGGCCCGGGAGCAGCGTCGTGCGGAGGTACTCCTGCTCCTCGTTGAGCGGATTTCTGATCCGCACCGGGTCGCGACGCAGGTCGTCCGGCGTCAGATCCAGGGCCTCGATTTCGCCGATGCCGAGGAAATCGAACGACATGATCTCGAAGAAGCCGGCACCGACCATGATGGCACGCACCGCCCGAACAGCCCTCTGCCCGGCCGAAAGACCACCGCCGGGGCCGATCGGGAGGCGACTCGGGATCTCGTTGTATCCGTGTATCCGAGCGATCTCCTCGACGAGATCGGCCGGCCGGGTCACGTCGGGCCGGAAGGTCGGAACCAGCACCGTCATCGGGTCGTCCCCGGCGACCTCGAATCCGAGTCTCCGCAGGTAGGCAGCCTGGTCGACGCCGGCGATCTCGACGCCGAGCAGACGACCCGCCTCGGCGGCCGGCAGCTCGACGGTCACGCGTTCGACCGGATTGGGGTATTCGTCGACGAAGCCGCCCACGACCGACCCCCCACCGAACTCGGCGATGAGCATCGCGGCCCGGGCAGAAGCAACAGGGGGCAACTCCGGGTCCACACCCCGTTCGAATCGCGCCACTGCCTCCGTCCGTACAGCATGCCTCTTTCCGGTGAGAAGCACCCCGGTGGGTTCGAAGTGGGCGACCTCGATGAGCACCCGGCTGGTCGTGTCCGACACCTCCGAGTCTCCACCGCCCATCACTCCGGCGAGACCCAAGGGCTCGTCGATGCCGGCGATCAAGAGGTCATCGCCGGTCAACGTCCGCTCGACACCGTCGAGCGTTCTCAGCACCTCCCCCTCGCCGGCCCGCCGAACGATGATCTTCTCCTCGGCGATACGGTCGAGGTCGAATGCGTGGAGGGGCTGGCCGAACTCCAGCATCACGTAGTTGGAGATGTCGACGATGTTGCTGATGGGCCGCACACCGGCGTCGCGCAACCGCAGCCGCATCCACAGCGGCGACGGCGCAACGACCACCCCCTCGACCTCCCGCGCCGTGAAGCGGGGGCAGCGCTCCGGCGCTTCGATGTGCACGGTGGCGTTGCTCGTGCCCGTCTCATCGAAACTGATCTCGGGTGTTCTGACCTCCAGGTCGTAGAAGGCGGCGAGGTCGCGCCCCATCCCGTGGATCGACATCGCGTCCGGACGATTGGGGGTGATCGATACGTCGAACACGACGTCCGGATAGGGAAGGGTGGCGGCGAAGTCGGCACCGGGCTCGGCATGCCCGTCTTCGAGCACGAGGATCCCGCCCGCCTCGTCACCGAGGCCCAGTTCGGCCTCCGAGCAGATCATCCCGGGCGACATCACGCCCCGTACCGCCTTCTCTCCCACTTCGAGGCCCCCCGGCAGGACGGAACCGACCTTCGCATATGCCACCGTCGCCCCGGCCTCGAAGTTCCACGCTCCGCACACGACCTCGATCGGATCGCCGCCGGCGTCGAGGGTGGCGATCCGCACCCTGTCGGCGTTGGGGTGGGGCGCGACATCGAGCACCCATGCCACCACGACGTCGCCGAAGCCGGCCTCGATGGTCTCGATCGACTCCACTTCAATCCCCAGGTTGGAGAGCACTTCGGCGATCTCGTCCGGGTCGTCGGTCGGCAGCTCGACGAACTCGTTGAGCCAGCGCAGCGACGCCTTCATCGGAACTGCTCCAGCACCCGCATGTCGGCATCGAAGAAGTAGCGCAGTTCGGGTATGTCGTGGCGGATCATCGCCAGCCGGTCGATGCCGACGCCGAAGGCAAAACCGGATACCGCGCCCGGGTCGTAACCGGCGGTGCTCAGCACGTTGGGATCGACGACGCCGCACCCGAGGAGCTCGATCCAACCGGTCTCCCCACAGGTGCGACAGCCGGACCCATCGCACACGTGGCACGACATTTGCATCTCCGCCGATGGTTCGGTGAAGGGGAAGAAGTTCGGCAAGAAGCGCTGACGTGATCCCGAGCCGAAGAACTGATCCGTGAAGTAGCGCAGCGTGCCCTTGAGATCGGCAAAGGTGATGTTCTCGTCCACCGCCAGGCCCTCCATCTGGTGGAACACCGGGGTGTGAGTGGCGTCGACCGCGTCTCGCCGATAGCAGCGACCGGGTACGACTATGTAAACGGGCGGGTCGTGCGACTCCATCCAGCGGGCCTGTACCGGCGAAGTCTGGGTGCGCAGGAGGACCCCCTCCGGGTCGTCCCCGTAGTCCACGTAGAGAGTGTCCGACTCGAGCCGGGACGGATGTGCCGGAGGAGTGTTGAGAGCGTCGAAGTTGTAATACGCGGTCTCGACCTCGGGACCGGAGGCAATGGTGTACCCGATACTGGTGAAGATGTCGACGATCTCCTCCCACACCTGCATCACGAGGTGGGCGGCACCGCGTCCCGGCCTGCGTCCCGGGAGAGTCACGTCGAGCCGATCGCCCGCCAGCCGGGTCGCCCGCTCTGCTGCCGCCAGCGTCTCCCGGCGGCCGGCCACGGCCGTCTCTATCGCATCGGCGATCTCCGATATGGCCCGGCCGAGGTCGCCCCGCTCGTCGGTACCCACCTCGCGGAGCCCGCGCCGCGCCTCTGCCACCAGCGAGGCCGGCCCGAGCGCCCCGGCGGCAATCGCATCGACCGCGCCCACCGAGTCGGCCGCGGCGAGTTCGGCCTCGGCGCGCGCCTGCAATGCTGCTAGATCATCGAGGGAGGCCATCGGAAACGGAGGTTAGTCCCCGTCCCCGACGGTCCCGAGATAGGCGACGATCGCTCCGGCCACTGCTGCATTGAGGCTCGCGGTCCCTCCCGGCATGGGAATTGTGATCGCTCTGTCGCAGACTTCGACGACGTCGCCGGGCAGGCCGTGTGGCTCCGACCCTATGAGAACCGCAGCATCGCTCCCGATCGGCCCCGGTGGTTCACCACCTGCCGGGAGCGTGGCGATCAGCTCGTGGCCGGTCAGGGCGGCGAGGTCCGAGACCCGGGCAACCGGAACGTGAAAGTGGCTTCCCGCCGCCGCTCGCAGCACCTTGGGCGACCAAGGATCGGCAGATCCCGGACCGGCGACGAACCCGTAGCCGAAGGCGGCAGCCGTGCGGATCAGCGTGCCGCAGTTGCCGGGATCGGCCACTCCCCAAGCCGTTATGAGCCTGCCTGCCGCCGGCCCCTCGTCCGGTGGTATCCGCAGCACGGCGACCGGGCCCCGGGGTGTCTCGGTCCCGGCAAGGCGGCCCAGCACGGCCTCGGTCACCACCCGATACGGAATTCCGGCACCGGCAACGAGCTGACGTTCGGAAGCGTCGCCCCGTCCGAATACCTCCAAGACCTCGGCTCCGCCGTTGATCGCCTCGGCAAGCACCAGCGGGCCCTCGATCAGCGTCTTGCCTTCCGATCTCCGGTGTCGGGACCGGTGCAGCCTGGCCGCGGCGGAAACAACGGGGTTGCCGGTCGAGGAGATCTGCTCAGGCGTCGATGGCCTCCGTGGCCGCCTTGACGAGCTCACCGAACGCATTCGGATCGGAAACGGCGAGTTCGGCGAGCATCTTGCGATCAACGTCGATCTCGGCCGCCTTGAGGCCGGCGATGAAACGGCTGTAAGTAGTGCCGTTCTGACGAGCAGCGGCGTTGATGCGGGTGATCCAGAGTCGTCGGAAGTCCCCCTTGCGAGCACGCCGGTCGCGATAGGCGTCCTGCATCGCATGCATCACCTGCTCGTTGGCGGTGCGGTAGCGACGCCCACGAGCACCCTTGTACCCGGATGCCCGCCCGAGAACCTTGCGGCGCTTCTTCTTGGCGTGGACGGAGCGCTTGATGCGTGCCATGTGCGCCTCCTAGTTTCCGAGCATCCGGTTGACGCGCTTGCGATCGGCCCGTGAGACCTCGGCGTCGCCCTGCAGTCGGCGCAGCCTGCGGCTCGACTTCTTCCCCACGACGAGGTGGGAGCGCCACGCCTGCCGGCGCCGCAGCTTGCCGGATCCGGTCCTCTTGAACCGCTTGGCGACGGATCGACGTGTCTTGCGCTTGGGCATCTCGGTCACTCCTCGGCGGCCGCATCGGCCGCTTCGTCCCTCTTGGGACGGTTCCGCAGCGGAGCCAGTTGCATGGTCATGTTTCGTCCTTCGAGCTTCGGCCCGACCTCGATCTCCCCGTGGTCTTGCACGTCCTCGGCGAGGCGACGGAGAATCCTCTCTCCGAGTTCCGGATGAGTGATCTCCCGACCCCGGAACATCATCGTCACCTTGACCTTGTCGCCCTCGTCCAGGAACTCGACCGACCGTCGCTTCTTGACCTCGTAGTCGTGGTCGTCGATCTTGGGGCGGAACTTCACTTCCTTGATGATCGTGCGGGTCTGCTTCTTGCGAGCCTCACGCTGCCTCACCGACTGCTCGTACTTGTATTTTCCGTAGTCCATGAGACGGCACACCGGAGGACGCGCATCCGGCGCCACCTCGACAAGATCCATGTCGAGTTCGCCGGCGAGCCACATCGCTTCCTCGATGGACTTCACTCCGATCTGACCCCCGTCGGGAGCTACGAGGCGGACCTCCTTGGCCCGGATCCTGTCGTTGACCCTGGGTTCCTGTGCGATCGATGGACCTCCTGTGTCGACTGCATCAAAAAGACGGCAGTGCGGCTGCCGTCTCCATCATCGGAATTCTGTCCGGTGGGTGACCTCGGCGCATCGAGGACGGCCGGGTGGGAAGCAGCGCCTCCGCTTGTGCTCTCGATTGTTGGCCGGGACAGTATATGGCCCTGCGACCCCAGTCAATGTCGGGAGGAGAAAGGAGAAGAGGGGGTGGCAGACCGGAAACGGTGACCCGCCCCGGTATTGGGGAGGGTGAGGATCCATTGGCCTGGGCAGCCGCCTGCCGAGTGCACCCCGTTCGGTGAGTCAGGGGTGCTGAGGTTTCGATATTTGCGCCACAGGCATCAAGGTTTCGGCGACCACGCCGGCAAGGCGGCGGAGTGGTCGGTGAGGCGGGTGACGTTCGACGAATCGAGGAGAACACACATGACAGCTAGAGCCGCCGTGATCATGACCACAGTGTCATCTACCGATGAGGCAGCCGAACTCGGCTCGGGCTTGGTTGATAAGAAGCTGGCGGCGTGTGTACAGGAGATCACGATCAACTCTCGCTACCGCTGGGAGGGTGCGGTCCGGTGTGATCCTGAGATCCTGCTGCTGATCAAGACGGCGCCGGACAAGGTCGAGGAGTTGCTGAGCCACCTCGAGTCCAGACACCCCTACGAAGTACCTGAGATCCTTGTCCTTGATGTTGTTGGCGGTTCGACGCCCTACCTCGATTGGCTGCGAACTGAGACGAGGGTGGAGGCCGATACAAGCTGAACGCCCCGGGGTACGCTTGCTGCGCGATCTGTCAAAGCCCTCCGAACCAGCCTCATCCAGCATGAGTACTACGCAGAGCCGGCGACAGACCGCGACGGACGGCGTGACGTCGAGCCCGACGCCCTCGCCGCCGAGGCGGAGCAGGAGAAGGTCTTCGAGTAGGGCCGGATGGGTGGCCGGGAGTCTGCTGAGTAATGCCGTTGCTCAGATCGGCGGCCAGGCGCACCACTCGCCAGGACCTCGGTTTCGCCACTCCTCGCGCAGGAATGGCGGGACCGAGGACACCGCGAGTGGTGATGGATGGTCGTCGAGATGAGTGACATGTATTGCTCAGCGGGCTCCTA
>JAZGDZ010000066.1:0-11537 GCA_036478235.1 Acidimicrobiia bacterium
CGCCTTGTGCTGCATAGGTATTGCGTCATCAAACTCGCTCCCAGAAAAGGTGGAGGCCCCGCGGGGGATTCGCAAGGTGGGACAAGGCTTTCCTTCGGATCGGGTCGGTCACGTCCGTGGATTGAGGCTGAAGGAGAGGAAAAAGAGGGGACGCTGTCGAGAGGGTCAAGGCCACGCCGGTCGGTTCGGCTGCCTCCGATCCGGCGTGGCTGCCATGACCCCGGTTGGTACGCCCAGGAGCCGAGAGAACCATCGGTGTGTCTCGGGGCTGTCTCAGCCCGGCCGGGGTGCTGCCGCGACCTTGCGGTCACCGGGGAGAGCGTGCCGCAGGCAGCGTGCAGGACGGACCCCGTCCGCCTCGGCACATGGGGAAGCGACGATCCACCGGGCAATCCAGTAGATGCCGAGGAAGCCACACGAGTCAGTTGGTGGTCCGAACCCCGCTCCAGGCCATGTCACCGGCAGGGGTGGCGAGCGCTACGGCAATTCCGGTGGCCGGGGCCTCCCCCGCTCACAGACCTAGGTCGTACAGTTGGCGTCGATCCACTCGTCCATGGCGTCGGTCGCTGCTTCGACCTCATCGGAAAAAGCCTCCTCAAGGTCGGCCTCGTCGAGCTGGGACACATCAAAATCAGCCGCCTCGAAGAGGTCGAGGAACGACCTGAAAGAATCGGCGGCTACCTCGACCGAGGGGCGAATCTCATCGGGAACGACCTCTACCGCCTCATCGATGAGGCTCCTTACTTCACGAGCCGCCTCGCGAGCCTCATCCGGGGGACCGTTAAAAGGATCAAACTCCTCGATCTCGGTGTTGATCTCACAAAACCGCTCCGGGTCGGCAGCGTCGTCGTCACCGCACGCCGCTACCGCCAGCAAGAGCACTACCCCCACGACAACGACCCGCCTCGCACGCGGTGAACCAATCATCGCCCACTCCCTTCTGTCTCCCTAGTGCCTTGGCAGGCAACGTTCATGGTGTCGATGCCGAGTCAGGGGCGGTGCTCGGAAGGACGCAGGACGAAGGCGTAGTCGTGTACTAAGTCGAGGACGAGGACGCCGCGAGCGGCGTTCCTGGCCGGCAGAACGCCGCAAAGGTTGTCTGTCAAGGCACTAGGTCTCGTCGTCCTCCTCGTCGGCGTCCCCGCGCAGACCGCGGCGCAGCTCCCGACCCGACCGGCCGATCGCCCGCGCCAGGTCGGGAAGCTTCTTCGCTCCGAAGAAGAGGAGCACGACACCGAGCACGAGCAGGATCTCCCCGGTCCCGATCCGGCTGAACAGACCCAGCATCGTCATGGCTCCCGCACCTCCCTTCGCTCAGTCTCTCCGGCCATCATCACACCCGCTCATGCCAGATTGCGCGGCGCAAACGACATGACCTTCGCATATTCGGTCGATCCGAGGCGGGTCACCCGACCCCGCCCGAACTTGAACGGCTGCCGCGGGTTGATCGGGGTGCTGGCGGCATCGGCCGTGACCACAGCGTTGGCGGGAGATCCCGGGTAGTGGAAGTTCACGAAAACGGTGCCGGGCTGCACCTGGTCGGTGACGTAGGCCACGGACGTGATCGCACCCGACGCCGTCCCCTGGTCGGCGGTACGGACCCGATCGGACTCGATTCCCATCAGGTCGCCGCTGACGACGCCCATGCGCTCGGCGTCGTCGGGGTTGATCTCCATGGCCGACACCGGATACCGGGCGATCAGGTGCGGCTTGCGCTTGTCGTCGAACAGGCTCTGCCACAGGTGGTTGACCCGGCCGCTGAGGATCCAGAACTCGTTCGCGTTGGGCCCGAGCAGCTGATTGCGCTCCGCGATCGCCTCGTAGTCGACGAAGACGAAGTTGGACTTGCCGTTGCTCGTCTTGAACTTCAGATCCTCGTGGAGACGCAGCGTTCCCACCAGCTCGCCTCCTTCGATCTTGACCGGAGTCTGGATGCCGGTGGTCCCCAGACGTCGCAGCATGTCGTGGGCCCGTTCGCCGTCGGCCTGCGCCTTCTCGATCAGCTTGCTGTAGTTCTTGCGCCCCGAGGCCCGCGGACCCGACTCCTCGAACACGGCGTTGGAGTCCGGCCAGCCGAACCCGTCGAAGCCCATCCGCTGAGCAACCTGCGACACCGCCCACCAGTCGGGCTTGGCTTCGCCGGGCGGGTCCATGATCTTGCCGTACAGCCGGAGCCGGCGTTCGGCGTTGTTGCGGGTGAAGTCCCCCTCGCCCCACGTGGCCGCCGGCAGCACGAGGTCGGCGAACTCGGTCTGGTCGTTCAAGTAGATCTCGCTCTGAACGATGAACATCCCACCCGCCGCCAGACGTTGCTGCAGCTGGCTGATGGCCTTTGACGTATCAGCGCTGGTGATCTGCGGGTCCGTCGCCCGGGTCCACTGCCTGAGCAGAGCGCCGAGATGATGCGAGGCCCCGCTGCCGTTCACCCAGTCGTTGCCGATCGACCACACCATCCGGGTGTTGCCCTGCACCGTCCAGCGGTCGGTGTCCATCTCGAGCTTCTCGCCCTCGAACTCGGTCGGCGACTTCTCGAAGGGGTAGGGCGCACCGGAGATCCCCCCTCGCTGATGTCCGCCCATGCGCGACGTCGCCCGTCCCGGGCGGCCCCGGGCGCCTATCAGCACTGAGAGGTTGCCGAGAACGGCGGTGTTCTCGTAGTTGTGTGACCAATACAGGCCCTTCTCGTAGAGCAGGGAGGCCTTGGGGCGCTCCCCGCCGACGGGCTTGGCCAACAGCTCGGCGGCACGAGCCAGCTTGGCGGCGTCGACACCGGTGATCGCCGCCGCTCGGTCGAGTTTCAGCTCGTCGTTGCCGAGGATCGCCCGACGGAACTCGTCCCAGGTGCGTCCCATCCGGCGACGCCGCCAGCTCCCGTCTTCGTTGATTTCCGACCGTGACTGCGTGACGTAGTCGCTGATGAAGGCGACGTCCTCCCAGCCCTGCTCGAGGATGTGGCGAGTGACGGCGCCGATGGCCCAGGCGTCGGTCCCCGGCTTCACCTGGAGGTGCACTCCTCCGTGCTTCTCGGCATACGCGGAGGTGAAAGTCTTGCGGGGGTCCATGTGAATGATCGTGGCTCCGCCCGGGGCGATCCACTGGGTGAACGCCACCGTCTTGGTCTCGTACGGGTCGGTCCCGACGATCATGAGGGTGTCGGCCTCGGCGTAGTCCTCGTACGCAGCCGAGAACGCGTCCACCCCGGTGTCATCGAGCCCGGGGGTGTCGGTGCCGTGCCCGGTGTTGTGGTGCGGCGCCACGTTGGGCGTCCCGATGGCGCCGTAGGCGAACTTGGTGATCGCATACGTGTTCTCGAAGAACTCATACGAGTAGTGCTTGAACCCCATGGCCCGCTCGCCGTACTCGGCGAGGGTGTGGCGGATCATCTGGGCGACCATCTCGATGGCCGAGTCCCACGGAATCGGTTGCAGCGTGCCGTTGACCCGCAGCAGGGGACGCTTGAGCCGGTCGCGGGTGGGTCCGTCCTCACGGAAGAGCTTCAGGGCCAGCGTCCCGCCCCGCACACTGTGGTTCCCCCCGACGTTGACGACGTCGGCGTCGGGATCGGGAAGGATCAGGACGTTATGGGGCCGCTCGTCGATGTCGACGACAGTGTGCATGTTCGGCGACGGCCAGCGCCCCGACAGAGGTCCGGTGGGAAAGTCGACCTCGAGAGCGTTGGCATCGGCGGTGGGGCCGCCCTCGACCCCGGCCGGCCAGATAAAGGCCTTGTAGCCGCACGCCACCGGGCAATACTCACAGGCCGTCGTCACCACCTGCGCATCGGGTGGGGGCAGGGGAACTCGCGTCTTCGTGCCACCAGCAGCCATGTCAGAGTCCTTTCACTATGACGGCGTCGGCGAGGTTGTCGCGGAACCCGTAGGCGATGCCGATCGTGCCGACCGCGAAGATGTCATCGTCCTCGATCTCCAGCAACACCTGCGGCAGATCCTCGGTGGCCTGCCCGATCACCACCTGTCCACGCATGGTGAGATCGAAGGTCGTGAAATGGCAGCCGCAGGGGCCGAGCACTCCGTGCTCCGGGTTGTAGACACCGGCGAGAGGGCAGCCCATGTGGGTGCACAGCGTTGTGTAGGCGACGATGTCGCCGTCGGGGCCGACGCCTCCCGCGGCCGGTCGATCCAGCTTGAACAGCGATGCCGGCGTTTCCTCGGTCGGGTAGCTGAAGTCCACCACGGAGTGAGCCGACAGCTCGGACAACGCAGCCACCCTCACCCGCGGATACAGCGTCACGACTGCGGGGATAGTCGGCGGCGACGCCGGATCGGGCGGCGTCTCAGTGGACTGCTCCTCATCGGCGAGAAGTGCCACGGGGATCACCACGCCGGCGGCCGCCACCGCGCCCGAGGCGACGCCCCAGGCCAAGAATTCCCTTCTACTCAGCGCCATATCTTCTCCCCTCCTGATGCGGGGAGTATGGCCCATCCTAATGGCTAGGCATTGGGCCCTTTGGGCCCGTCCGTGGATGCCCCGGGTGGGGTCCGGGCGGTTACGCTCTCGGCATGGTCTCCGCGCGCACTTCGACGCCTCCAACCGAGTTCGAGCTCCCCGGCGGTGCCTGGTTTGCCATTGGAGCAACGATCAGCTTCGCGCTCGTGTTCTGGCTGGCATTCGGGGTGATGGCCGACATCACCACGGACTATCCAGCCTCAGTGGGTGGCGACTCGGCGGCTGTCGTCGCCGACGCTTCGGGTGTTCGCGCAGCCGCGACAGAGTTCGCCTTCAGCCTCGAGCCTTCGCACCCTGCCGGGCTCGTGTCGATGACGCTCGTAAACGAGGGACAAACGTTCCACAACCTGGAGATCATCGGCCTGGATGGAGAAAAGATGCCGGGCTTCATCCTCGAAGCCGACCCCGGGCGGGAGGCCACCGGCGAGATCGAGCTGGCGCCGGGCACGTATACGTTGTTCTGCTCGGTTCCGGGGCACCGCGAAGCGGGCATGGAGAGCACGCTGACGGTGACCGGGTAGCCCAATACCGGCGGACGCCGACGGACTCCAGCCTTCTCTGCGGCAGGAGGCTTCAGGGATCCAGGCCACACCCCTCCTTGGCTTGAACTCAATTCGTGGGCGCGCTCGTTCGCACCCATCGGTCCGTATCGAGGGTCTTCGACGGTCGAGCCTCAGCCACCCGGTGGTCGATAATCGATGGTCATTTCGGCGACCTGGTCGAGCTCTTCAGGGGTGAGCAGGACAACCGTCTCCGTGACGACTGCTCCGCTCGCCGTCACGGCCATGGAGAGAGCGGCCGTGGTCACATTGTCGGGAGCGTCCACGATGACATAAGCGTCGGTGTCCCCGAAGGCGTAGTAGAACGCCTCCAGCTTGCCTCCGATGCTCTCGAACAGCTCCTTCACGGTCGCAAGCCGACTGGTGCCTCCCTCCTGGAGGGTTCCCTTGACACCATCAATGGTGAGAGAAGCCTTGATCAGATACTTCGGCATGTCGCACCTCCTTTCTCGCGAACGAGGGGTCATTTGTTCGACCCTCGATGGCGATGGTTTCCCACCAACCTACGCCGGCCACGGTCGCCGCGAGTATTCGGTGACAGGGAATCACTTCGGCGTATTGGACACCCGGGGAAAGCCGACCCGGCGGTCGGTCGCCCCTACTCCCGCTCCACTCTCACCTTCACGGGCTCGCCGCGCACCTGCAGGTTGATCGTCACCGACCCCCACCCCTCGGGAAGTCTTGGATCGGTGGTGACGCCGTCCTCTTCGAGTTCGAGGCCGACGAACCCCCGGATCACCGCCAGCCACACTCCGGCCGAGCAGGCCAGGTGAATGCCGTTGGCGGCACTTCCGGCGCGGTCCATCAGGTCAAGCGTCACCGCTTCCCGAAAGTAGCTCCACGCCTCCGTTTCCCGACCCACCTGCGCGGCCACCGCCGCCTGGATCGCCGGAGACAGTGAAGAGTCGCCGGTGGTGATCGGGTCGTAGTAGTCGAAGTCGGCCCGGCGTTGCTCCAGCGGGGTGTCCTCGGGTAGCAAGAAGTGCGCCATCACCACATCGCCCTGCTTCAGCACCCGGTGGCGATAGAGCACGAGCGGGTGGAAGTGCAGCAGCAGCGGGTACTTGTCACGCGGCGTATCCCAATCCCACGGCTCCAGCGACAAGAACGTCGCGTCCTGCGCGGTCACCCCGAGCTCCTCATCGCGGAGGATCACGATCGCGTCTGCGATACGGGCCCACTCCTCCATCTCATCGCCCGTCACATTCAGCGCCGCCGCCAACCTCCCGAACCCGGCGCTCTGCTCAGCCTGCATCCGCGCCACCGCCTCCACTGCGAAGCGAAGGTTCATTCGCGCCATCTGGTTCGTGTAGGCGTTGTCGTTGACCAGTGCCGTGTACTCGTCGGGCCCGGTGACACCGTGGAAGTGGAACCCCTCCTCGTCCCAGAACCCCAGGCTCGCCCACATGCGGGCGGTCTCCACCGCCAACTCGACGCCCATCTCCCACAGCGTCTCGTCGTCGCCCGTCCACGCCAGGTAGCGGCGCACCCCACGGATCACACCGGCATCGATGTGGAACTGGGCGGTCCCCGCCTCGAAGAAGGCCGACGCCTCATCCCCGGTGATCGTGCGCCACGGGAACAGGGCTCCGTCCAGCGCCAACTCTGCGGCACGCTCCCGTGCCTTCGGCAACATCGAGTACCGATACCGGATGACCTCGCGCGCCGCATCGGGATTCGTCGCCGCAAGGAAGGGCATCAAGAACACGTCCGAATCCCAGAAGTGGTGACCCTCGTAGGACCGCCCGCTCAGTCCGCGGGCCGGCACTCCATGACCGGTCATCGAGGCAGAGGCCCAGTGCAGCTGGAGGATCGCAAAGCGAACGGCCTGCTGGGCAATCGGATCTCCCTCGATCACGACGTCCGAAGTCGCCCACAGCGAGGCCAGATCCTTCTCCTGGTCCCCAGCCAGAGCGGCAAAATCACCCATCCCCTCCACGTATTCGAGCGCCGCGGTCGCATCGTCGTCTCGCCGGTAGGCCACCACGACCTCGGTCGTGTGGCGGTTGCCCGGTTCCATCCGCGCGGTCCCGTTCAGCGCCGCCCTGTCACCGTCGACGATCGACCAGCCGGCGGTGTCGAGCGAGCAATCCACCCGGCTCGCCACCGCCAGCGGCAGATCGGAAGAAGTGGTGCGATAGGTGAGCACGCAGGTCGTGCCGGCGGCGTGGCGGTCGCCCAGTTGCAGCACGCGGCGCCCGAAGGCCGGGGCGAGGCGAGGATCCACCTTCTCGCCGGGCTCGAAGAGCTGGACGTCCTGGCCGGTCCGCTCGATGTCGAGCCGGTTGATGATGCGGCTCTGCACCTCGAGTGCTCCGGCCTCTTTGGCTTCCACCGTGACTCGCTGGGCGAACACATCGCTGTGGCGCAGCGAGACCAGGCGCTCCCACTGGACCTTCGCCTGAGGCCAATCGGCCGTGGTGGTCAGGATCCCGGTGAGGAAGTCGAGGCGGCGTCGCAGGCGAGCTTCGCCGAGATCGAGCAGGACACCATTCCAGCGAACGCTCAGGCGGCTTGCCTCGGGTAGATAGAGGATCGTCTGGCCCCGGCTCGCATAGCCGTATGCCGGCTCCGGATAGACGATCGGCCACGACTCATGGAAGCCGTTGAGAAGAGTCCCCGGCTCGTGCACCGGGGTGCCCTGCTCGAAAGCCGCACGGACGCCGAGGTTGCCGTTGCCGAGAGCAAACAGCGTCTCATCGAGTCCGACCAGATCGGGAGCCAGACCCTCCCGGGTCAAGGCCCACGGCTCCGGTGTGAACGGGTATCCCGGCCAGCCGCCGGCGCCGGTGATCAGGTCGGTCAGATCAGAGACCACGCGATCGGCTCCGGCCTCCAGCAGATCGTCCGGCGAGCCGTTGCGGTCCACCCCGATCACGAGCCCGAAGCCCCCGGCCTTCCCGGCAGCCACCCCGCTCACCGCGTCCTCCAGCACCACGCAATCGGCGGGGTTCGTCCCCAGCCGGCGCGCCGCCTGGTGGAACGCATCGGGTGCGGGCTTGCCGCGCAGTCCCAGTTGCAATGCGACCAGGCCATCGATCGCAACGGAGAAGCGATCGATGAGGCCGACCGATTCGAGGATGGTGCGGCAGTTCGCCGACGACGTCACGATCGCGGCGGGAATCCCGATCGATTCGAGGTGAGCGAGCAGCACGAGCGAATCGGGGAAGGCATCCGCACCGTCTGACCGCAGGATTGCGGTGAAGGTGGCGTTCTTCGCATTGCCGAGCGCACACACCGTGTCATGCCCCGGCCGATCGGCGATGTCGCCCCAGGGCAGGCTGAGGCCGCGCGAAGCGAGGAAACTGGCAACGCCGTCATATCGCGGCAGGCCGTCGACGTACTTGCGGTAGTCCGACCCGATGTCGAAAGGCCCCTGATCGGGGGCCACTTCGGCGAGGAACGTGTCGAATGCCGTCTTCCAAGCGGCAGCGTGGAGGCGCGCAGTAGAGGTCACCACCCCATCCAGATCGAAGAGGACGGCCTTGTAATGCGACCAGTCCAAACCGTTTTCGGTCATGACCCCTGCGATGCCTTAGACAGCCCCCTCAGAATAGAGGGCGTCCCAATCGCTGATCGTGTGCTGACCTGCTGGAACGCACCCGATCCCATTCGTGGGCGGGCAGGTCGCACGCCCGTCTGCGTCCGAGCACGGTGCCTGTTTGTATGGGAGAACGCGGAGGCTCATGCGAGCCCCGACCGGCCGCGATGGGGCCATGGAACGAGTTGGAGGTCCGGCAGTGAACGAGGCACAACCCCCTGAAGTCATCACTCGGCTCAGCGTTTCGGTTTTTTCCTCCTTCGCCATGCTCGCCGGCACTCAGCTCGATGTCTTCACTCCGCTCGACGGCGGCCCGCTCTCCGCCGAGGAGATCGCCGATGCGCTCGGCGTGCCAGCCACGAAGCTTCGACCGTTGCTCTATGCGCTGGTGGTCGCCGAGTTGCTGAACGTGAAGGACGACCTGTTCGCCAACACACTCGAAGCGGACACATATCTGGTGCGAGGCAAGCCGTCGTATCTGGGCGGGGGGCACGAGCTCGAGTCGATGCTGTGGGACGCGGCGTTGAAGACCGCGGCGACGATCAGCGCCGGAGCACCGCAGGCCAAGGTGGACTATTTCTCCATGCCCGAAGAAGATCTCGGTGCGCTCCTTCGCGGGACCGATACCGGTACGACCGCCGTGGCGCACAACTTGATGGCGCACCATGACTTCTCGACGTTCAGCTCTTTGCTCGACGTTGGAGGGGGGTCGGGCGGTCTCGCCATCGCGCTCACGGAGTCCCATCCCCAGTTGCGGGCGACCGTGATCGACCTCGCCTTGGTCACGCCGTTCACGAAGCGGTTCGTTGAGGAAGCCGACGCGGTCGATCGAGTGGAGATCGTGACCGCCGATGTGGTCCACGACGAGCTGTCGGGCTCCTTCGACGTCGCCGTGGCCAGCAAGCTCACTCAGGTGCTGTCTCCGGATGAGGTCCGCGCCGCCCTTCGGAATGTCGCCAATGTTCTCGAGCCGGGCGGCGTCATCCATTTGTTCACCCAGGTGCTTGACGACTCACGGCTTTCGCCCGAAGAGGCCGTGAGCTTCAATCTCGTGTTCCTGAACATCTACGACCATGGACAGGCCTATACCGAACAGGAGTACCGCGACTGGCTGGCCGAGGCAGGCTTCGTGGATTTCGAGCGCGTTCCGCTACCGAGCAATCCCAATAGCATCCTCACGGCGCGGAAACCCGAATAGCAGGACTCGATTCCCAGCGGCAGCGGGTGCAAAGAATGCTCACCGGCGCCCAGAAGCAGCCCGCTCAGCGGGCACTGGATCCGGTGCGATCTGAGCGGCTCGACTGCCCGGTGAGCCAGAGACCTACCGCCGCCCGTCGAGGTTCCAGTCGTTCGGCCACCCGTGATGGCATCCTCTACGATCATCATGAGCTGGCACCGTCGGTTCCATGGAGGGGGCGAATGAAGCTTCGACGCCCGGTGACGAATCGGACCTCAGTGGTGAACGTTGCCGGCCCTACCCGGGCAGCAACAACCGCGCTCCCATCGCAACTGTTCATCGACTGGCCCCGCACCCCGAGACGTCGTCGTCACACGCGGCAGGAGAGCATCTTCCCCTCGGATCAAAGGTACGGACGCGTCGGGGCAAAGCGTGTGCTGTGGTCAGGTCTGTGAGTCCCAAGTGTTGGAGAAACGCAGGTCAGACCCGGGGTGGCAGATCAAGCCGTGGGGGTCGACACCTCCGTGACCTGACGCCATGGCGATGCGATGAGGAAGACGAAGACCATCGACTGGCGTTGGAGCCGCACGCCCTACTCTCCCCCGGCGTCATGCCACCAGATCGGTCGCCTCGGGCCCACTCTCAAGGTCTTCCGCTCAGAGTCGATACCTGTAGTGGGTGGCCTATTTCGTCCTGGTCACCTGCGTCCAGACCCTCCTCGCATCCGGGGGGTCTGAGCGCGTCACCAGACGTTATTCGGATACCTCCTTCAGGCCGAGGATGATCCGTTCAGCCCCAGCCTGAGGATCGATCAGCCTCGGACACCTCCCGGTAGTCACTACTTTTTTCAGGATTGCGCCCAGACGGCCGATGAACACGGCATGACCCCACCCGCCGCATCCCAAAGTCTGGACATCGACTGGGGCGCATTCGTCCCGTCCGATCCCTGGTCGGCGGATTGGGTCGCTCCGACCCGGACCGACATCAAGAACCGTCACGAGTCGGTCCGACGACACCAGCAGCAAGGCTTGATCCCTTCTCAGGGGGTCACGCGACCCCGGTTCGGCGATAAGTCGGCGGCTTCGGACGATCCGCGGCGTTGACGATCTCCGAGTCCGCACGAGTGCACGGGGACCAGAGCCACTAGGAGTTGGGCGGGGGGCCGCACCTTCCGAAATCGTCCAAGGTGTACCCGGGTGGCTTGGGAAGGTGGAACAAAGTTCGTCGTCATATGCGATCCTCGGGTGCTCCCAACGGGGTGACGCGTGGACGACGAGACTTCAGGAGAGCAAAGCAGCCCAGAGCCGAAGCGGGAAGATCTCAGCTGGCATCGCCACCGAGGATGTGGCGACGGGCCGCGGACTCACCCTCCACCGTTGGCGCTACGCGGCTGCGCCGCGCCGGTCCACCCCCCACCGTTGGTGCTACGCGGCTACGCCGCGCCGGTCCACCCCCCACCGCTGGTGCCAGGCGGCTGCGCCGCGCCGGTCCACCCCCCACCAATCGGCTCGCCGATTGACTCCCCCGCAAGGGGGGAGTGATCCTTCGCTCGCTGACTCCCCCTCCAGTTGAGGGGGGAGTGATCCAGCAGCGCCCTCGGCAGGATTCGAACCTTCTCCGCAAAAGTCCGAGCCGCGGTGCTCGCTCCCCCAACGGCGCCACAGCCCGAGCCGCCAGGAAGAGAAGCGCGCTACCCGTAATAGGCAGACGACGTCGCCGCCAAACGGCGGCGACGGAAGTCGGGACTCGTCCGCGTCGAGCGCCCTCGGCAGGATTCGAACCTGCGACACCC
>JAZGDZ010000067.1:0-4338 GCA_036478235.1 Acidimicrobiia bacterium
AGATCGAGCTCACTGTCGAGGTACGCCGCACCGACGAACCCGGCGAACTCGTCGAGGCAGCGCAGCGCGGCGGATTCGAGCGTGGCATTGTCTCCCGGAAAGGCCGCATCGTTCATCGAGTACTCGAAGTAGATCTCGTTGTCGTGGAGATCGGGGCAATCGACCGTGGGAACTGTGGCGACTTCGATCTGCGTGAGGTCCTGGTCGTCGAAACAATCCCCGACCTTCAGGTCAAATACCGAGGTGTCCCCGCCACAGGCAGCAGCGACAAGCCCGAAGGCGAGGATCGAAGCAAGGATTCGGTAGCGCAAAGGTCGCTCCTGGTGGCTCGGCACGATGGCTGTACATGAGCGTCATCGGAAGGCCGATGCTGAACTTGAGGCGTCTATTTGTGCCCGGGCGTAGGGCTCTGGCCTTTGGTCACGAGTGCGTCATGGCTGTTCGATCCTCGAAACCGCGTGATGCTTCGCAAGAACGGAACATGAAGGCGGCTTGGTCTCGCGGTTCAGCCTTTGACGACTCCGAGCGGTCGCAGTCTGGCCACTTTCTGGGCGAGTCCGGCGCGCTGACAGACATCTACGACTTCGTCGACGTCCTTGTAGGCGTACGGTGCCTCCTCTGATAGCAGCTTCACCGAACCGGGCCGCACCGAGATGCCCTGGGCCTCGAGTCCTCGGCGCACCTCGCTCCCGCTCTCGCGCTGTCTTGCCTTCTTGCGACTCATCACCCGGCCGGCGCCGTGAGCGGCGGAAGCGAAAGCCGTATTGCCAGTCACGCCTCGGAGCACCCAGGAAGCAGTCCCCATGCTGCCCGGTATGAGGACGGGCTGACCGACTTCCTCGAGATCGGACGGAAGGTCCGCGGCGTGTGGACCGAAGGCTCGGGTGGCGCCCTTGCGGTGGACACATAGCTGGACTCGTCGTCCGTTGATCTCGTGCTCCTCGATCTTGGCGAGGTTGTGGGCAACGTCGTAGACCAGACGCATCCCCGTCTTGGTCGTCGAGGTTCCAAAGGCCGTCGCGAAGGCAGCCCGGGCCTCGTGAGCGAGTACGTGGCGATTCGCCCACGCAAAATTGGCCGACGCCGCCATGGCCCCGAGGTAACGGTTGCCTTCACTCGAGACCACTGGAACGCATGCAAGCTGACGATCCGGAACCTCGATTCCGTGTCGATGCATGGCGTCGCCCATGAGCCGTAGCTGGTCGGTGCAGGTTTGGTGGCCCAGACCCCGGGAACCGCAATGAATCATCACCACCACCATGTCTTCGGAGAGCCCGAAGGCTTGAGCAGCGTCGTCGTCGTGAACCGATTCGACGACCTGGACCTCGAGGAAGTGATTTCCGGCGCCGAGGGAGCCCAGCTGGCGGCTTCCTCGATCGAGTGCTTTTTGACTGATGGCGTCGGGTTCGGCACCCGAGGATGTCCCGCGTTCTTCACAACGATCGAGGTCGCCTTCCCAGCCGTATCCGGCGGAAAGGACCGCCGCGGCACCTTCGCGTAGCACCGATTCGAGGAGCGAGGGGCTGGCAATGGCGCCCTTGCCCAGCCCGCGGGGAATCCGAGCGTCGAGTTCGGCCATGACACTGCTTCGCTTGGTGTCGAAATCACCTCGCGTGAAGCCCGACGCCAGCAGCCGGACACCACAGCAGATGTCGAATCCCACCCCGCCCGGGGAGACGACGCCGCCACCTTCGACCTCGGTCGCGGCCACTCCTCCGATGGGAAAACCATATCCCCAATGGATGTCGGGCATCGCAATCGACGCTTCGACGATACCGGGCAAGTGGGCGACGTTGGCGACCTGCCTCAGCGCTTGGTCCTGCTGAGCTTTGTCGATCAGGGACATCGACGCATAGATGCGGCCCGGCACCCGCATCCCGGGTTGCGGAGCGAGTTCCCAGACGACATCGGAGGTGCGCTTCAACTTCACATCTCCAATGTACGGGTCCAGGTTGGGAAACGGTAGAGGCGAGGGGCCCGAGACCCGTTCGAGAGATCAGACGTCAAAGATCACGCGGCCATGCCAGCCGTCATCGGACTCGGAGATGGCGAGCTGGTGATAGGTGACCGCCTTGATCGGCGGCCCTCGCAGCTCGGCTTCTCTCGCCGGGATACCCCCGGCTCTGACTCGGGCGTTGGTATGGCCGTCGGTCTCGACGACGATGGCACAGGCAGCAAAGTCGTTGACCTCCGAGAGATACAGCAGCTCGGAGAGTACGTCGACCACGAGGTCATCGACGGTTGAGGCTTCGATAGACGTGGTGAGCCATTCGACCGGCTCCAATGAATCGAGGTCGAACATGAGGTCGAACATCCCGAAAGCGAGACGCTCGATGAGCTGGTTCAGAGTCGCCGCGGACGCCTCGATGCCGGTGTCGGCTGTGTGGGAGAGAACCCGGTAGCGCTCCACGGCGTGAGCCTATATCGCAAAGAGTGACGCTCAGTCGAACCGTGGGGTCGTCACCGTTGTGGAATCGGCTACGGAGACCTTCTCATGCCGGCGATGGGGACCATCGACCCTGGTGCATGAGCGTACGCTGCGGGAAGGTGGATTCTCGGGAGCGGAGTATGTTCGCCGATCGTGTTCATGCCGGGCGACGGCTGGCCCGTCGACTTCAGCACCTGCGTGGAGAGGAGCTGGTTGTTCTCGGGTTGCCGCGTGGCGGTGTTCCCGTTGCGTCTGAGATTGCTCGTGCTCTGGGCGCCCCCCTCGATGTCATCGTGGTACGCAAGCTCGGCGTGCCGTTCCAGCCGGAGCTGGGAATGGGCGCCATCGGCGAGGACGGAGTGCGGATCATCAACCGCGAGATCATGCACACCGCCGCGGTCACCGAACGCGAGCTCGCGGTAGTCGAGGAACGCGAACGCGCCGAGCTGGAACGACGAGCGCATGAGTTCCGCGGGGATCGTCCCCACTTACCGCTCACAGGACGGACCGCCGTGGTGGTCGATGACGGCATCGCCACCGGGTCCACCGCCCGGGCTGCCTGCCGGGTGGCCCGCGCCCGCGGTGCCGTCCGATTGGTGCTGGCCGTACCCGTGGCGCCGCCGGGCTGGCGCGTCAGCATCGGAGACGACGCCGACGAGTTGGTCTGCTTGGAATCCCCGGCCGGGTTCTACGCCATCGGCCAGTGGTACACGGACTTCGCCCAGACCACAGACCAGGAGGTCATCAGCTGCCTCGAGCGTGACCTCGCTCCCCCGCCCCCATCGGATGCCCCGCTCGTGCGAGCCGGAACAATGGACGAAGGACCGGGACGGAACGAAGAGGTCGAGGTAAGCGTCGGGCCGGTGCGTCTCGCCGGGGATCTCACCGTTCTCGATGGAGCGCACGGGATCGTCGTGTTCGCCCACGGCAGCGGAAGCAGCCGTCACAGCCTCCGCAACCGGTTCGTAGCCGGCGTCCTGAACCAGGCCGGGCTCGGCACTCTGCTGTTCGACCTGCTCACCCCGGATGAGGAATCCGATCGAAAGAACGTGTTCGACATCGAGCTGCTCGCCGGCCGGCTCGTCGAGGTGACCCGTTGGCTTACAACCCGGCCCGAAGCTCGCAACACCGGCATCGGTTACTTCGGGGCCAGCACCGGTGCCGCGGCGGCGCTGTGGGCAGCCGCCGAAGCCGACGTCGATATCGCCGCTGTGGTCTCGCGGGGAGGTCGTCCGGATCTCGCATCCCCTCGGCTTTCGGCCGTGACCGCTCCCACGCTTCTAATCGTCGGCAGCCGCGACCATGTCGTGCTCGACCTCAATCGGGAGGCCCAGACCCTTTTACAATGCGAGAACCGCCTCACCCTCGTGCCCGGCGCCACCCATCTGTTCGAGGAACCGGGCACGCTTCGAGAAGCAGCCGAATCGGCCCGCGATTGGTTCCTCTCCCACCTCGCGCCTGGCCGGCGCCAGCCTTTCGATCCTGCCGGTGAGGATCGATTCGGCCGCTTCTTGGAGCGTTCGGGCGAAGACGCTGGCGATGTCGAGCCGGACGAGAATCCCCTCGTAGATGAGGCTCTTCTCGCCGAGCGTGAGCAGGCCAACGGAGTCGAGTTGTTCGAGGATCCCGACGCGGTGATCCCGGCCGGGGCGCTGCAAGAGGGTTCCTCCGGTCATGAGACGTTCGTCGGCGACCATGCCGGACTGGGGCGGGACGCCGAGGATGAGACCCGGGCGCGCGTCGATGAAGAGTACCGGGAGCGTTGACGCCTTACGGCGTAGACCTTGAGGGCCGGTCGGGCTGGCCGGATTTGAACCGGCGACCTCTTGACCCCCAGTCAAGCGCGCTAACCAAGCTGCGCCACAGCCCGTGGCCGAGAATGCTACCGGAGCCAGTCCACGAACCAGACC
>JAZGDZ010000068.1:0-2721 GCA_036478235.1 Acidimicrobiia bacterium
GAGGGCTTTGATCTCGACACGTTCCTCACTCCCCGGCGCAGGCAAGTGCTCTGTCTCCTTGACGGTCAACTGCACTGGATGGGAGGCACGCATCAATTGCGAACCACAATGGCCGGGCATCCTTATCCCCGCAGACGAGACGTCTCACGCGCCGGCCAGGGTGATGTTGAAGCCAAGAGGAGATTGTCGGCAAGCCAGGACAAGGTCGCAGAACTAGTCAGAACATGCATGCAGGAGGCCGAGGTCGTAGCACGAGAGCTGAGCGTCGGCCCATGAGCTGTTCGGGATGCGCCAGGCGCTCGAACTGCAGGCGATATGAGCGCAGCCGCAGCGTGAGGGCGTTTTGGCATTTACCGGCTGATTTGTACGGGGCTTCTGACGCGTTCTAGAGGGTTTCCGCTGCCCGAAGGAAGTCGTGCTCTACCCGTCCCATCACCCGGTCCGACCAGCGGCGCGAGAAAGCGGCGAGCAGCGCGGCGAGAACGATCGTCCCGTTCCGGTCGGGTCCTCGCCACCCGGGGTGCCCGATCCGGCGGGCACACCACCGGTAATGGCGGTCGGTGTGGAGGAGCATGAGGACGGCGGAGGCGCGGGCCAGGCTGAACCGTTTGGTGGCGAGCTGCCCCGCCAGCCGGGTGTAGGCGGACGCATGGGGGAGTGCGGCGGCCATGAGGTGGCGGCGTGCTTCGCGGACGGGTTCCACCGCGTCGGTCCTGCCGAGGTGGGGTAGCAGTGAGGGGTGGTAGCCGACGCCGCGCGCCAGATCGCGCTCGACGTCCCGGGTGATGTTGGCAAGCTGGATCAACTCGCCTACGGCGAGGGCGTCCCGACGCTGTTCGACGGTGAGCTCGGCCTCGACCACCAGCAGCAGCGTGAACAGGACGGGCTCGCCGATGACGTGATGGCAGTAGCGGCTGAGCTGTTCGGCGTCGATCAGCACTCCCCCCTGCTCCACGAACCGCCGCGACGACCAGACCATGCCGTCGGCCATCGCCTGCACGAGCTCGGCGATACGTTCCCGGTCGGCGCCCGGCAGCGTGGTGAATACCCGGTCCACCAGCCGGCAGCGTTCGACGAGAAGCAGGTGCACCCGGTCACGGTCGTCCCGGGCTGTCGTGGGCGCCGGCGGCGGTGGCTCCAGCGTCGTCATGCGGGCCGCGAACGCCTCAAGGGCGGCTTCGCGATCGGCGGGGTCGCCCAGGTCCTCATAGGTGTCGAGCATCCGGCAGTAGAGATAGGCCACAGCGGCGGTCCGGGCCTGAGCTGCAGGAAGCATCAATATGCTCGTGGCGAACGTGCGGGCGGCATGGGGGAGGATCGCCCACACGAAGCCCATCGGGTCGTCGATTGCCGCCAGACGGTCGAGGTCGGGCCGATCGCGATCGGCGCGGGCACCGCGCAGCAGCAACCAGGGACGGCGGAGGGCGAGCGGGATGCTCATTCAGCGACGACGACGCCGAGGACGCCGAAGAACGAGAGGTTGAACCGTTCGACGCGGTCGGCATGTTCTCGGTGTCCCACCATTTCCTCCCTGCGCCCCCGACGCTAGTGCTGGAGACGCACCAGAACGACGGGCACTGGAGCCCACCTCGCCGCCGCACCGGCTGAGGACCTCGGCCACACGGTGTGACCTCCTAGGCTCCCCTGATGATGTCCGAGACCGACTCGGATCGCGAGTCTCCGGTCCAACGCACCGCCGGGGAGACACCCGAAGGTGGAAATCCCGGAAAGTCGAAGAGCCGTTGGCTTCGACCGCTGAGTGTCGTGGGGTCGATCGCGCTGGGGATCGCCTTGCTGGTCGGCGTCCTTCCCACCATGGCCGATTTCGGTGAGGTGTGGGACGCCATCCGATCCCTGACCTGGCTCGAAACCACGAGCCTGCTCGTCGTCGCCGGCTGGAACATCATCACCTATCAGTTCATCATCATGGCGGCCCTGCCCGGCCTCACGGCGCTGCGGGCTTTCGTGGTGGGTCAGATTTCGACTGCCGTCACTAACACTCTCCCCGGCGGCAGCGCCATCGGCGTCGGTGTTACCTATGCCATGTTTTCTTCATTCGGGTTCGGCGCCGGTTCGATCGCGATTGCCTCGGTCGTCACCGGTGTGTGGAACACGTTCGTCAAATTGGCTCTCCCGGTGGTTGCGCTGGCGCTGCTCACCTTTCAGGGACGCAGTAACGCCGCGTTGCAGTCGGCGGCCCTCACCGGCGTGGCTGTGCTGATCGGGGCCATCGGTTTGCTCGCGCTGATCATGTCGAGTGCGCGGGCCGCCCGTAGGGCAGGGGAGCGGATCGGCGCTATCGCCTCCCGACTCGTCCGACCCTTCAAACGCGGGCCGTTCCAGCAGTGGGGGGCCGGGTTTGTGCGGTTTCGCTCGCAGAGCATCGACCTTCTGCGCCGCCGCTGGCATGTGATCACCCTTGCCACGGTCGTCAGCCATATTTCGCTTTTTGCCCTGCTGCTGATTTCGTTGCGGCATATGGGCGTGTCGGCCGACACCATCACCGGAGCGCAAGCATTGGCCGCCTTCGCCGTGGTGCGGCTCCTCACGGCTATACCGATCACCCCCGGAAACGTCGGCATCGTCGAGGTCGGCCTCACCGCCGCGCTGGTGGTCGCCGGAGGCGACGAATCGCTGGTGGTGGCAGCAGTGCTCATCTACAGGGCGCTCAGCTACCTCGCCCAGGTCCCGCTCGGCCTGGCCGCCTACATCATCTGGCGA
>JAZGDZ010000069.1:0-3806 GCA_036478235.1 Acidimicrobiia bacterium
GGCTCCTGTTCGGCCGGCGAGTGAACTTCCATGTGCCGGGTCACGTCCGCCCCGGATACGCGGCCGAAGAGCTGACTGCCAAGCTCGAGAAGGCCGGCCTCCAGGTCCTCGATCACCGCCATACCTATGGGATGCTCGAAACCTTCACCAACAACGTCTCGTACCTCATCACCGGCGCGGACCGTCGGAACAAGCACGCCTACGCACTGGTGTTTCCCTTTCTGTTGGGGCTCTCCTATCTGGGAAGTTTCTCCCGCCCACGCTGGGGGGCGGGCCTGCTGGCCGTGGCTCAGCGCCGTGAAGCCGACGGCGCGTCGAAGGAAGCAGTATGAAGCGTGCCCTTCTCAACTTGCGGCTACTCGCCGCCCGCCTCGCGGGCAGGACGGTGTTCGAATCAGCTCTTTACCGCGAGTCGGAGTTGACTCGGCTGATGAATCTGTTCGCGCACGTCGATCTCGAGCGGTGGAAAAGCATGAAGGTCCTCGAAGTCGGGGCTGGGCCGGGCCACATCGGCGATGCCTTCGTCCACCTCGGATTCGACGTCACCTCGACGGACGGCCGACCCGAATACGTTGAGCGGATGAACGCTCGCGGCCGCAAGTCGTTCGTGCTCGACCTCGACAGGACGGGTGCCGACGAGCTCGCTGCATTCGACCTGATCATCGCCTTCGGTGTGCTCTATCACCTGAGCGAACCGGATCGCTTCATCCGGAGCTGCGGCAAGACGGCGAAAGTCCTGCTCCTGGAGACCGTCGTGTGCGACCTCGGCGAGCCGGTAGCCCGGCGCGTGGCCGAGGGCAGGGGATGGCGTGGGAAGGATCAGGCACTCAACCGCTACGGTTGCCGTCCGAGCCCGTCGTGGGTCGAGAACATGTGCAGATCAGCGGGCTTCGACGTCGTACGAGACATCTCGAGCCCGATCGCCAATTGGATGATCGGCCGCTTCGACTGGGATCCGAAGGGCACCGGCGAATGGAAGCGCGACGGGGTGAACCTCCGGAAGATGTGGGTGGCGGAGAAACGCCCATGAGGACACGACGGAGCGCGTCGACCTACTCACAGTCCGCCGAAGCTCTCGCGGCCTACGAGGAAAGGGCAAAAGACTTCGAGCTCCACGATCCACGCGATCGCTACAGCTACATGTACTCCAAGATGCGGTGCGACTACACGCTCATGGAGCGCGTAGACGTGGATAACAAGCACATCCTCAACGTCGGCTGCTCCTTCCCCGTCGACGAGATCTACTACGCCCGTAAGATCCTCCGGTGGACCTCCGTGGATATCAGCAGGCGGTCGCTGAGGGCGGCCGAGGCGATCGTCAGCAGAGAGCTCCACCCGGACCTCGCTTCGAAGTTCACCTTCCGCTACGCTGACGCCTGTGACCTTCCCTTTGACGACGGCACCTTCGACTTGTCGGTCTCCTTGTCGACGTTCGACCACCTGCCCACGGCAGAGGCCCGCCAGAAAGCTGTCGCAGAGATGGCTCGTACGACCAAGCCCGGGGGCTGGGTGATCGTGACCGTCGCCAACCGATGGTGCTTCCCGTACGCCGCCGGTATACGCAAGATGACGCGCGAGAAAACGCTCGATTACGGGTACGCGTACCTCTTCTCGCCCATCGAGATCCGCCGCATCGGACTTCGAGCCGGCTTGAAGCCCGTCCATTTCGCCTCGAGCATCGCTCCGCCCGACGTCTGGCTGCCGGGCTACCCGTTCTTCATCCGCTATCCGGCGATGGCGGCGTTCAAGATGATTCGTGCGGCCGCGTTCTTCGGCAGGCGGATCGGCTACGCCTTCCTCAGGCCGCAGTAGGGAGAGTTCTCCGAATGAGGCAGATCATCCGCAGAGTGATTGACCGCAAAGGAAGAGTGGCCGTGGTCGATCTTCCTGAGCCCCACGTCGGTCCGGACCAGGTGCTGGTTCAGAATCACTACTCGCTCATCAGCTCCGGCACCGAGATGAGCACCCTCGCCAAGACCCCATCCGAGCTCGTCAAGCAAACGATCTCCGATCCCTGGATGCGGCACGTGGTGAAGCACACGGTCTTCGCCACCGGACTCACGCAGACCGCCCGAAGGGTCTGGCAGGAGATGATCAAGCCCCGCGAGATCGGGTACAGCGGAGCCGGAAGGGTCCTGGCGCTCGGCGAGAACGTCGAGGGCTTCCAGCTCGGTGACAAGGTCGCCTACGCGGCCACCGGACACGCCGAGCTCGTGGCCCCACACATCAACCACATCGTTCCCGTGCCGGAGTCCGTCGACCTCAGACACGCGGCGTTCGTGACGGTGGGAGCGATCGCGATCCAGTCGCTGCGCCGCGCCGAGGTCCAGTTCGGTGAGCGGGTCGCTATCTATGGCCTCGGCCTCGTCGGCCAGCTCTGCGCCATGGTTGCGAAGGCGGCCGGCTGCGTCGTCATCGGCATCGACATCGACGAGGCCCGAGGCCGGCTCGCCGGCGAGGTCGGGGTCGACCTCGTCCTGAACCCGGCCACGTCGGACCTGCCGCGAAAGATCATGGACTTCACCGACAAGCATGGGGTCGATGCCACGATCATCTGCGCCAGCTCTCAGTCGGACACCATCATCAACTCGTCGATGGAGATCACCCGGCGGCAGGGCCGCGTGGTCATCGTCGGCTACGTTAAGCTCGACATCCACCCGAAGAATTTCCTCTACCGCGAGATCGACCTCCGTTATTCACGCGCCTTCGGGCCGGGCAGCTACCACAACGCCTACGAGAAGGGACGGGTCGACTACCCCTTCGGATACATCCGCTGGACCGAGCGGCGCAACCTCCAGGAGTTCGTTCGTCTGCTCCGCTCCGGCACCGTCGACCCGGAGCCGCTCATCGGAGGTAGCTATCCGGTGGAGGAGGCCCAGAAAGCCTTCGACGCCATCGCCGGCAGCACGTTGAATGGCGTGGCGGCCCTCATCACGTACGACGCCGAGGTCGAACCCGACCGCCGCAGGACCCTCGAGCTCCGTCCCCGTCCCAAGGCGGACGGGAAAGTCGGGATCTCCATCATCGGCTGCGGCAACCACGTGCTGGGCAAGCACCTGCCGAACCTGCGCGCGATCTCGGGGGTGGAGATTCGAGGCCTCGCCTCCGCCACCGGCATGAACGCCTCGTCGGTCGCCGAGGTCGTGGACGCGACGATCACCACGACGGACGTCCGACGACTTCTGGAGGACCCCGACACCGACGGCGTGATAATCTGCTCAAGTCAACCGGCGCATTACGAGCACATCCGCATGGCCATCGAGGCCGGAAAGGCGGTCTACGTCGAGAAGCCGATGGTGACACTCCTCGAGGACTTCTGGAGGGTCGTCCGACAGATGGAAGACCAGCCTGTACTGTTCACCCTGGGGCTGAACCGCCGGTACTCCCCGCTGGTCGCGAAGCTCCGCCAGCTGGTCGACGGCCCTGTGGATTCCGTCACCTATCTCGTGACCCAACCCTATGTCCCCCCGGACCACTGGACGCTGGACGAGGTCGAGGGGGGAGGCCGACTCATCACGGAAGGCGAGCACTTCGTCGACCTCTGCCACCTGTTGATCGGTCGGCGGCCGATCTCGATCTACGCCAAGGCGCTCGGGGTAGCTCCAGACGACATCCGCAAGCTCTGCAACTTCGCCGTCACCATCCACTACGAGGGCGCCGTCGCCAACGTGGTGTTCAACGAAAGCGGCGCAGCGCAATTCCCCCGCGAGCGCGTTACCGTTCTCGCCCGCGGCCAGGCCGCCGTGCTCGACGATTTTGCCCGGCTCACCTTTCACGGCAAGAAGCGGAAAGTCTACGGCCGCGGC
>JAZGDZ010000007.1:0-3119 GCA_036478235.1 Acidimicrobiia bacterium
CGTCGCATGGTCGAGGAACATCGCAAGGGTGTGGCGAGTGGGGAACTCGAGTTGCCACTCTCCTCTATCGGCAGCCTCCAGCGCGGCGCCGGGCCGAATCCACACTGCATCGAACACCTCGCGATCGTCGGTGACGGGATCCCCGGAGGCTGCGGCGACAAAGAAGCGGGTATCGAACCGGCGGGGTGGACCCAGCGGCGTAACCCAGTTACCGACGTACTCGAGGGCGTCGGCGTCGAGTCGTTCGCCCGAGGCCACGAGGGCCTCGTAGAGGTCGGCCCCTTCGAGGGCCTGATCGATATCCGATCGCGGGCCCACCAGCACCCCAGCCTCCTCGAAGAGCTCTCGCAAGGCAGCAGCTCTCCATGGAAACTCTTCGGAATCTCCCGACCAGGTCACGGCGCGGCGCGCCAGGTGGCTGTCGTCGACCTCATCTACGGCTCCGCCGGGAAAAACGTGAGCACCGCTCATGAACACGGCCTTGCGGTTACGGCGGACCATCAAGACCTCGACGCCGGCGGCCCCATCGTGAACCAGGACGATGGTTGCGGCCGGTCGGATCGGCACTGAAGTGGGGAGGGTGTCAGCCACGATTCGAATATAGGGGTCTCGGTAGGCTGTGACCATGGTCTTCCGTCCTCCATCGGTGGACACCCTGGCGACGTCTCTCGACAACGGATCTCTGCCGCGCTCGCTGCTGGTCGAGGTGGCACGCAGTGCCATCGAGGCCAGCCGGGCTACGGGACACGACCCCGAGACCACGGCACGGGCCGAAGCGGAGCGGCTCACCAAGCTGCGACCCCAGCGCGTGATCAATGCCACCGGGGTGCTGCTGCATACGAATCTGGGACGAGCACAGGTGGCACCCGATGCTGCGACCGCCGGCGAGATCTCCGCGTCTCACGCCTCTTCGCTGGAGTTCGATCTGACGACGGGGGCACGGGGTAGTCGTGGTGCCTACACCAATGCCCTGCTCACCGCGCTCACCGGTGCCGAGGCGGCACTGGCCGTCAATAACACCGCCGGAGCCCTGTTCCTGGCACTCGCCGCCCTCGCCGACGACCGCCCCGTGATCGTCTCCCGGGGCGAACTCATCGAGATCGGGGGGTCCTTCCGTCTTCCGGAGTTGATGGCAGCCTCAGGCGCCCGGCTCTTGGAAGTAGGGACCACCAACCGCACCCGGCTGAAGGACTACCGGCGTGCGCTCGACGGGTCGGTAGGGGCGATCCTCAAGGTCCACCCGTCCAACTATCGGATCGAGGGGTTCACCGACGCCGCCTCATACGCAGAGTTGGGTGCTTTGGCCGCCGACCACGGACTGCCGTTGGTGGCCGATGTCGGCAGTGGCCTCCTCGACGCCCGCGTACCGTGGCTCGACGGCCCGCCTCCAGATTGGTTGGCGGAGGAGCCGGCGGTACGACAGACGCTCGCCGACGGCGCATCGGTGGTGCTCTTCTCGGGCGACAAGTTGCTGGGCGGACCGCAGGCAGGGATTGCAGTCGGCACGGCCGACGTCATCGAGGCGATGCGGTCCCATCCGGTGGCAAGGGCGGTACGAATCGCCGGACCCTCGCTCGACACCCTGGCGGTGACCCTCGAGATGTATGCCGCGGGGCGGGGCGCTGAAATCCCATTCTGGGCAATGGCCTCAATCTCCCAGGGAGTCCTCGAGGCTCGATGTTCGAGGGTCGTCGCCGACGCCGATGTCGCCGGGACGATCATCTCCGACCGTTCCCTGCCCGGCGCCGGAACCGTCCCCGGCAAAGGGATTCCGGGTCCGATGATTCTCATCTCCTGTGACGTCGAGTCTTCGTGGCGATCGTTGCTGGAGGGGACGACCCCGATAGTCGGCCGCCGAGATGAGCGGGGTCTGATCATCGACCTCAGGGCTGTGTCGCCGGATGACGATGCCGCCGTGGCAGCGGGAATCACCACCGCATGCCGGTAGTCGGGACGGCAGGCCACGTTGATCACGGGAAGTCGACGTTGGTGCAAGCCCTCACCGGCCGGGACCCGGATCGATGGGCCGAGGAGAAGAAACGAGGGCTCACGATCGATCTGGGGTTCGCCTGGACGACTCTGCCATCGGGCACCGAAGCCGGATTTGTGGACGTGCCGGGGCACGAGCGTTTCATCAAGAACATGTTGGCCGGTATCGATGCGATCACCGTGGCCCTCTTCGTCGTGGCAGCGGACGAAGGCTGGATGCCGCAATCCGAGGAACACCTCGCGATCCTCGATCTTCTCGGTATCGACCATGGAATAGTTGCCCTCACCCGAGCCGACCTGGTGGACGCCGACACTCTCGAAATCGCCACACTCGAAATCGATGATCGTCTTGCTGCAACCTCGCTCCAAGGCTCACCGATCATTGCCACTGCCGCCCCCGAAGGACGGGGCATCGAGGAATTGAGAGCGGCGATCGACACCGCCCTTGCCGCCACCTCTATTACCGATCTGGGCCGACCCCGGCTCTGGGTTGATCGCTCGTTCAGCATCTCCGGGGCCGGCACGGTTGTGACCGGAACTCTCGTCGACGGAGCAATCGAAATCGATGACTCCCTGACGCTATTCCCCGCGAGGTCCGCCGGCCGTGTCCGCTCGATCCAGTCGCACGAGCGCGCGCTCGATCGGGTGGAGCCGGGCAATCGCGCTGCCCTCAACCTCGTCGGAATGGAGAGGGACGCCATCGATCGGGGATCAATGCTGGGCAGGGAGCACGAATGGTTCCTGACCCGCCGTTTCATGGGCACGGCGACCACCGTCCGTTCGCTGGGCAGTCCGATCCGAGAACGAGGAGCGTTCCATCTCCATCTCGGCAGCGGTTCATGGCCGGCACGGATTCGCCTCCTCGAGGCCGAGACGCTGGAAGGGACCGGTGGCATCCTCATCGAAGTCGACACGCCGCTTCCGGTCAGGTGGGGAGATCGGTTCATTCTCCGCGAGGTGGGAAGGAAGGCGGTCGTTGCCGGCGGCAGAGTGCTGGATCCGGCCCCGCCACGAAAGGCGCGGAGTGCGGCGTCGGCTCTTGGTGAGCTCCGAGCCGCCACGACTGCCGAAGAGGCTGCCGACGCACTCCTGGCCGGTCGAGGTACGTACCCATTAGACGACCTGGCGGC
>JAZGDZ010000070.1:0-7389 GCA_036478235.1 Acidimicrobiia bacterium
ACCTCAACGGTCACTCCCACGTCCGCCAGCTGCTGGTCGGTTCGGCCTCGGTGACGATCCCGGTCGTCGACGGCCAGGTGCTGCTCGGAACCTGGCAGAAGGTGCTCTACGCCGAGTTGGATCAGGCGCGCGACCGCAAGGTGATCGTTCATGCGCAAGGCGTCTAGCCGAGCAGAGCTCGGCTAGAAGGCAATCGCCCTCGGAAGGCAATCGCCGGCTTCGCCGGCGGGCAATCCCAAAACGGGGAAAACGCCGCCTACGGCGGCGGGCAATCCAGACGGAGCAATCCTGCGGGGCAAACGCCGCCTACGGCGGCGGGCGATCATCGCAATAGGCAATCGCCGGCTTCGCCGGCGGGCAATCCCGACGGAGCGATCCCGACTGGGCAATCAGTCGGCCTTCACCTGTGCGATGAGTTTCCGAAGACTCCAGCGGAGGTGGTGAACCCGGCGCGTTGCAGGGCCCACCTCCTCCTTGCTGAGGTGGCCGAGGTCGATCGCGACGAAGAGCAGGGCCTCCACCTCCGCAGCCGAGCCCGAGGCGATTCGCAGGAATCGGGCAAAATCACCAGGACTGCCGCGACCCAGTCCCTCGGCGATATTGGCTGTGACCGAAACCGAGGCACGCCGCAGCTGTGAAACGAGCCCAAATCGCTCCGCCTCCGGCAGACGCCGAGTCAAGTCATAGACAATCGGATTCAGCGCCCGCGCCTGTCGAAGAACCGCCGACCGATTGAGGCTGCGCACCTTTCGAGATGTATCGAACCTTCACCCGCTCTGCAACCCCCTCGCGATTGATCGCCGTCTTCAATTGCCCGCACCGACCCCAGGGAGGTGCGATCGCTCCATTGCCCGATCGAGAATCCACACCAACGCCTACCCATTGACTCCCATCGCTTAGCATTCCTGCGTACAACGAGGAGGCCTTCCCGACATGCCTGCCACGATCGTCGTCGGCGCCCAGTGGGGCGACGAGGGCAAAGGGAAGATCGCCAACCTGCTGGCCCAGGATGCCGACCTCGTGGTCAGGTATCAGGGCGGCAACAACGCCGGGCACACGATCGTTATCGGCGACGAGGTCTTCGCTCTGAGCCTGCTTCCCTCGGGCGTGATCTACCCCGAGGTCACGCCGGTCATCGGCAACGGATGTGTCATCGACCCCAAGGTGCTGCTCGACGAGATGGATGCCCTTCGCGCCCGGGGTGTCGACCCCACCGCGGTTCGCATCTCCGCCAACGCCCACCTCATCATGCCGTACCACCGCAAGCTGGACGCCGTGCGGGAGCGCTTCCTCGGCATGAATCGGATCGGGACGACCAAACGGGGAATAGGGCCGGCCTATCTCGACAAGTACGGCCGGGTGGGAATCCGGGTGCAGGATCTCTACGACCCGAAGATCTTCCGCGACAAGCTCGACGGAGCGCTCCGCGAGAAGAACCAGCTGCTCACCCGCGTCTACAACCAGCTTCCGTTCGACGCAGCTGAGATCGCCGAGGAGTACCTGGAGTACGCGGAGCGCATGTTGGAGTTCGTCGCCGACACCTCACTCATCGTGTGGCAGGCCATCAGGGAGGGCAAGAACGTGGTGTTCGAGGGGGCCCAGGGGGCACTGCTCGACATCGATCACGGGACGTACCCCTTCGTGACGTCGTCGAGCCCCACGGCCGGCGGAGCGCTGACCGGTGCCGGCATCGGTCCCAAGGACATCGATGCCGTGCTGGGGGTCGCCAAGGCCTACATCTCCCGAGTCGGCAGCGGCCCGTTCCCCACCGAGCTCGACGACGAGGTGGGCGAGGCGATGGTGACCATCGGCGGCGAGTTCGGCACGGTGACGGGCCGGCGTCGCCGCTGCGGATGGCTCGACGCCGTCGCCCTTCGCTACTCGGTCCGGGTCGGAGGGATCACCGAGCTGGCGCTCATGAAACTCGATGTGCTCAGCGAGTTCTCGACGATCCGCATCGCCACCGAATACCGGGCAGGCGACGAACGTTACGACGAGTTCCCGCGCCAGCAGCGGGTTCTCTACGAGTGTGAGCCGATCTACGAAGATCACCCGGGGTGGAAGGAGGACATCACCGCCGTCGGTTCCTTTGACGACCTCCCCGACGAGGCGCAGAGCTACGTGCGCCGCGTCGAGGAACTGGCCGGTGTGCCGGTCAAGATCGTCTCGGTGGGCGCCGACCGGGCCGCCACACTCGAGGTTCCGACATGATCGAGCGCTACTCGCTCCCCGAGATGAGCGCCGTCTGGTCGCAGGATCGGATGCTGGCCCTCTGGCAGGAGATCGAGGCGCTGGTGCTCGAGGGTTGGGCCGCCGAAGGAGTGGTGCCGTCCGAGGCCGCCGACGCCGTGCGGGCTGCCACCGTCGATCCTGCCGTGTGGCAGGCCCGGGAGGCGGAAACCCACCACGATGTCGCCGCATTCGTCGACGTCCTCGCCGCAGCCGCCGGCGAGCACGGACGATGGGTGCACTTCGGGCTCACCTCGTCCGACCTGCTCGACACCTCCCTCGGAGTCCGGCTCATGGAGGCCGGCGGGATGCTCCAGGAGGGGGTGATCAGGCTCTTCGAGACCGTCCAACGGCTCGCCGTCGAGCACCGCGACACGGTGATGGTGGGCCGCACCCACGGGATGTGGGCGGAGCCGACCACCTTCGGTCACAAGCTCGCCGGGTTCGGCTTCGCTCTGGTCAACTCGCATCACCGACTGCTCCAGGCGACCCACACCGTCTCCTACGGCAAGGTGAGTGGCCCGGTCGGCAACCACTCCACCGTCCCGCCGACGGTCGAACGGCACGTCACCGAGGCACTCGGGCTCCATGCAGAGCCCGCAGCCACCCAGGTGGTGAGCCGGGACCGCCACGCCATGTTCATGAGCACCCTCGCCGTGGTCGGGGCCGTGCTGGAGCGCTTCGCAATCGAGATCCGCCACCTGCAACGATCAGAGGTCGCCGAGGTCGCCGAGCCCTTCGTCGAGGGGCAAAAGGGCTCCTCGGCGATGCCCCACAAGCACAACCCGATCCTCTCCGAGAACGTGACCGGCATGGCGAGGCTGTTGCGCGGCTATGCGGTGGCATCCCTGGAGAACGTGGCCCTGTGGCACGAACGCGACATCAGCCACTCATCGGTGGAACGGGTGGCCGTTCCCGATGCCTGCCTGGTTCTCGACTTCGCGCTGGCGCGGATGAATCGGATCCTGACCGGTCTCGCAGTCCACGCCGATCGGATGCGGGCCAACCTCGAAGCTTCCAACGGGACCGTGTTCAGCCAGTCGATCCTCCTCGCCCTCGTCTCACACGGGATGGAGCGCGATGCCGCCTATCGGATCGTGCAGTCGGCATCGACCGAGGCTCTCGACACCGGGACTCATGTGGGCGAGGTGCTCGCAGCCGACAACGAGTGCCCGCTTGACGACGACGCACTCGATGCCACTTTCGACCTCGACCACTACCTCACCCACGCCGGCAAGGGAGTCGATCACCTGGCCACGATCACCCCGCAGTGGATGCGCGGGCGCTAGGTGTACCCCGCCGCAATCGCCACCTGCGGCGGCGAGTAATCCTCGCTTAGCTCGGGGCAATCGTCAGGGGCGGGCAATCGCCCGAATGGATTGCCCGGCGAGCAGCGCGAGCCGATCGCCCGCCGAGCCCAGCGAGGCGACGGCACGCGACACGAGCCCGCCTCTAACTGCTGCCTCGCCGCCGCAGCAACAACGGATAGCCGACCAGGACGACGACGACGAAAAGGAACCACTGTCCGGCGTATCCCAGGTGGGGCCCGAGTGAGACCTTGCCGACCTCTGGGGGTCTGAGGTCGAACGGTGGGTCCTGAGCCGTCAGGATCAGGTACTCGCTGCGGACGATATACCCGGAGAACGCGGCCACGACTGAAGGATCGACCCGTGACACGAACTCGGGGAACTCCTCGGGGATGGACCCGCTCTGGGCGGGCCACAAGATCCCCTCGCCCTCGATCCGAGCCGGCGGAGGCGGAACCGCGGCATCGATTGTGACCCAGCCTCTATCGACCAGCAGGACGTTCCCACCGTCGAGGACCAAGGGTGTGAGCACCTCGTAACCCGACTCACCGGCGCGCGAGCGCAGCGCCCTGGTCTCCATCGTTTCGTCGAAGGCGCCGGACACCGCGACCCGGGCGAAGGCTCCGCCGGGCACTTGCTCGACGGGAACGGCGGGGGCCTCGATGGCCGCCTCGACCGCGTCACGCAACGTCACCTTTTCGTCGTGGCGCCGCAACTGCCACATGCCGAGCAGAACGAACGAGACGATGGCGACCATCGCCAGGAGGTGCCCGGCGAGCCAGCGGGGGCGGAGGAGGGGCGAGCGCACAAGTCGTAATGGTATGGCGGAAGAAGTCGCCAGTCGCCAGTCACCAGTCGCCAGTGAGTATTGCCTCTGGCTGGAGACTGGGGACTCAGACCGGGGACTCAGATAGCTGGAGACTGGGGACTCAACCCACAGCGTCCTCCAACGCGGCGAGCACACCGTTCGGGTCGTACAGGATCCTCATCCCGGCACGCACCACCTCCCGGGTTCCCCCATCCACCGGCTCGGTCCACGCCCACCTTGGCGGAGCGATACCGAACTCGACCTCGAGGCCGCCCTCGTAGCCGACCCGCAGCGATGTGACCATTCCCCAGCGCTCCAGGGTCACCGAGCGCACCACGCCAAACTCGTCGAGCCAATTCCGACCGCCCAGCTGGGAGTGCGGATCCCCGGTGATCACGACCAGATCGACGTCCGACCCCGGTCCTGCCGTGCCCGCCGCATGCGACCCGATGAGGGCGACAGCCATCACCTCGGGGCGGCGAGCGGCCCATCCGGTCACCGCCGCCAGCAGCAAGGCGACCGAGTGGCTCATGACCCGAACGAATTGGCGCGGTCGATGAAAAGGGCTTGGAGCCCGTGGCCGATCGCCCCCACCGGGCCGCCGTGTAGCGCGTCGGCATAACAGCCGACCGGCGCTTCGGGCTGCGGAATCAGCCGATCCCCCTCGCGCAAGATTGCGGCATCGCTCACGCGTCCTCGGCGAACCGCCGTAGCTCGCGCCGGGCGACGCTGCGCTTGTGGACCTCATCGGGTCCATCGGCGATCTGCAGAGTCCTGGCATGGGCGTACAGCGCCGCCAGCGGGAAGTCCGGGCTGACCCCGGCGCCGCCCAGCACCTGGATGCCGCGATCGATGACCCAAGTCGCCATCTCCGGGACGGCCACCTTGATGGCCGACACCTCGATGCGAGCCCCCTTGACACCGACGTGGTCGATCAGCCAGGCGGTCTTCAGCACCATCAGACGGGCCTGTTCGATCTTGATGCGCGCCTCGGCGATCCAGTTCTGGACCACGCCCTGCTCGGCGAGCGACTTGCCGAAGGCGACCCGCTCGTGGGCGCGTCGGCACATCACCTCGAATGCCCTCTCCGCCATCCCGATGAGCCGCATGCAGTGGTGGATTCGCCCCGGTCCCAACCGGGCCTGCGCTATCGCAAACCCACCACCTTCCTCCCCCAACAGGTTGCTCCGGGGAACCCGGACGCCGTCGTACACGATCTCGGCATGCCCGCCCCGCTCGTGGTACCCGAACACGCTCACGTCCCTGACGATCTCCACCCCTTCGGCGTCCATCGGCACCAGGACCATGCTCTGGCGGTGGTACGGGTCGGCCTCCGGGTTGGTGACCCCCATCACGATCGCGATCTTGCACCTCTCCGAGATGGCACCGGTCGACCACCACTTCCGGCCGGTGATGACGTAGTCGTCGCCATCGGTCTCGATCCGGCAGGAGATGTTGGTGGGATCGGACGACGCCACATCGGGCTCGGTCATGGAGAAGCACGACCTGATCTCACCCTCGAGCAACGGGACCAACCACCGCTGCTGCTGCTCTTCGGTGCCGAACACGGCGATTATCTCCATGTTCCCGGTGTCGGGGGCGGAGCAGTTGATTGCCTCGGGAGCCAGATACGGGCTCCAACCGGTCATCTCGGCCAGCGGTGCGTACTCCAGTGCCGATAGGCCCGCCCCCCATTCGTCGCCGGGCATGAACAGGTTCCACAGGCCGCGGGACCTCGCCTCGACCTTCAAATCGTCGATCACAGGGGGGTGGTATGACGGGTCTCCCCCCACCTCGCTCATCTGTGTGTCGTAGACGGGCTCGGCGGGCATCACGTGCTCGTCCATGAACCGGCGCAGCCGACCTCGCAGCTCCTCGGTCCGATCACTGAATGCGAAGTCCACCGTGTCTCCCCGACAGACGCCGCCCGGAGTCTACGACCGGGGTACCGGGTCACCGCCGGTAGGGTGGCCCGGTGGCAGACCACGAACTCCCTCCCACCGAGTCGCTCTCGGCCGCGTACTGCTACCGGCACCCGGATCGAGCGACCCGCTTGGCCTGCTCCGAGTGCGGCAGGCCGATCTGCGTCGAATGCTCAAACGATGCCGCAGTCGGACAGAAGTGCCCCGAGTGCGCCGCGCCCGTGGGGCGCAGCCGGTTCATCGATGCCCGCACCCTGCGCCGGGTGGACCGGGCGACGACCCCCGTCACCTGGGTCCTGATCGCCATCAATGCCGCGATCTTCATGATCGGTCAGATCGACTCGGCCACCGGCCGGGAGATCTTCGTCAACGGCGCCCAGTACAAGCCGCTCATCGACGGCGGAGAGTTCTGGAGGGTGTTCACCGCGATGTTCCTCCACGCCAACCTCACCCACGTGCTGTTCAACATGTGGGCGCTCTACCTGTTCGGCCCGGCGCTGGAGCGACGCTTCGGATCGGTCTCCTTCGTCGCGCTGTACCTGGCCGCCGGGCTCGGAGGCGGATCGTTGTATCACGCGGTCGGGCGCCTCGACCCGGCGGTGGGGGCGTCGGGTGCCATCTTCGGGCTGATGGGGGCTCTGCTGGCCGCCACCTACCGACAGCGCCACACCCCTGCCGGCAGGGCGGTTTTCTCCCAGCTGATGCTGCTGCTCCTCATCAACCTGAGCCTGCCGTTCATAATCGCCAACATCGCCTGGGAGGCCCACCTCGGCGGCTTGGCCGCCGGCGTCGCCATCGCCGCGGCGTGGGACAAGCTGCCCCAGGGGACACAGGGGGCGGGGCTGCAACGCGTGATCATCGCCAGCGCGGTCGCGCTCGTGGCGTTCGGCGCAGTGTTGGTTCTGTAGCCGCCAGGCGGCCGTTCTCCGTTCCAGATCTGAGTTCGGCCTCGCTGAAGAAACGGCTCGTACCGCTCACGGACAACGGATAACGGACAACCGAGACTCATCCGAAAGGCGGTTGGACCCCCAACTACAGTCCTCGCGACAATGTCCGACCTCCTAACCGCCATCCGCGCCTCCGTCATAGGGAGCGACGAGGTCGTGAGCGGTCCGTTCGGACC
>JAZGDZ010000071.1:0-5003 GCA_036478235.1 Acidimicrobiia bacterium
CGGCGAGGTCGGCGTACCGCAGCATCGTCCCCTGCCAACCCTCGGTGTGCCACTCGGCGCCGTGAGGGAGCTCGGTCGCTGTCAGCGACTCATCGAAAGGCCACGGGTTCGAGTAGAAGTAGGCGTCGCCGGCCGGGTAGAAGCCGAGATTGAGCTGCGATGGGTACTCCCGTGTCTCTCCGTCCTCCTCATGGGTCTCGATCTTCGTCCCAAACCACTCGAAGGACAGATCGAAGCCGTGGGGCCACAGCTGCAGCGTGCCGACCTCTCCGTCGATCGCGGTCCGGTGGGCGTCGAACACCTCATGAGCCTTGGTCAGGGCCTCCCAGAAGGTCTCGGCCGCCTCGGAGTCGTACTCTCTGACTTCCTCGTTCTCGAACTTCTCGCGGGCATACTCACCTTTGAGCCCCAACCCGGTTACCGCGGCGATGAGGCGGTCGGCGAACGCGGTGCCGGTGTCGCCGGCGGCCATGTCAAACTCGTCAACCGGCCCATTCGAGGTTTCGATGACGGTCACATGGCGCTCAAGGTCCATGCGCAGGCGCAACGAGTCGCCGTTGGGAAGCTGCACCGGATCCGTCACCAGGCCGTCGTCGGCGACCTTCAGGCTCACGTGCCACCACTTGGGATGGGCAGGGGCGTGAGCTCGGGGGATGGCGCTGACGCCGTGGGCGTAGGCATGCAACGTGGCCCTGGTCGGCTCCCAGTCGTCGGGAAGATGTGGGAAGGCTTCATTGCTGGGCATCGTGCTCCTTGTGTCGGACGCTGACCCTGTAACCGTATTGGCCGCGTCGATAATCCCGGGGGAAGAAAGACGGGCACCTGACGGTTTACCGGGGCGTACCAGGAAAGGACCCACATGTCGGCCGATGCCCTCAACGCCGGGCTTCTGGCGCTTCGCCTCGTGCTGGGAATCGTGTTCGTCGCCCACGGGGTCAAGCACTTCATCAATCGCGAAAAGACCATCAACTGGACCGCCTCCATCG
Source organism: Acidimicrobiia bacterium (assembly GCA_036478235.1). Classification (GTDB taxonomy): domain Bacteria; phylum Actinomycetota; class Acidimicrobiia; order Spongiisociales; family UBA11373; genus JACZWZ01. Next base: position 987 of record JAZGDZ010000071.1, read on the forward strand.
GGTTCAAGAACCCCGGTGTCCAGTGGGCATTCATGACCTTCGCCGAGATCGCGATAGGCGCCGGACTGGTGCTCGGCCTCCTCACCTCATTTGCAGCTGCCGGGCTCATCTCGATGATGTTCGTGGCGTTCTGGACGGTTCATCGCGCCTCCGGTTTCTTCGTCTCTGCCCGGCCCGACGAAGGATACGAGTACGTGCTCGTGCTGGTGGTGGCAGCATTCGCCCTCGCCCTCATCGGTCCCGGAGAGTGGTCGTTGGACGATGCCCTCGACATCGCCCAGACGTTCGATGAGGGCGCAGGAGCGGCCATCGCCGCGGGCGGCTTCGTGGCGGCGATCGGCCAGCTGGCTGCCTTCTACCGTCCGACCGACTGATGTCCGGGTTTCCCAGCGGGTTCGTCGGGCACGGAAGCCCAATGAACGCCCTCGGCGGCCCCATCGCCGAGCAGTGGGGTGCCTGGGCGGACGATTTGGCACGCCCGAGAGCATCCTCGTCATTTCCGCTCACTTCGAGCGGCAGCCGGCGACTCTGTCGTCGACGAAGGGTGCGCCACTCGTTTACGACTTCTTCGGTTTTCCCGAGGCGATGTACCGGCTGCAGTACGAGCCGCCGGCCGCTCTCGGCCTCGCCGATCGGGTCGCCGGCCTCCTCGATCTGGAGACGGCCCGGGACGAGACACGGGGTCTCGACCACGGAGCCTGGGTGCCACTGATGCACTTGTTCCCCGACGCCGATATTCCGGTCGTGCAGCTCTCGATTCCGTGGACGGATGATCCCGGCGCCATGTGGGAACTGGGCAGGAAGCTCGGTCCCTTGCGGGCCGACGGCATCTTCGTCCTCGGCTCCGGGAATGTCGTCCACAACCTGCGTCTGGTCGACTGGGGCGGCGGATCCACTCCCGATTGGGCGGTCGAGTTCGACGGCCACGTCGAAGAGGCGCTGACAGCGGGGAGGGCCCGGGACCTGTGCGCCTATCGCTCCCATGCGCTCGGCGCCACGGCCCATCCGACCCATGAGCACTTCGTCCCCCTGCTGGTCGCCGCCGGCGCAGCCCAGGATGAATCGGCATCCTTTCCGGTGACGGACTGGGAGTTGGGCTCGATCAGCGCCCGCTCCGTCCAGTTCGGTGTCAGTTGAGCCCGGGGTCGTCCGGGTAGGTGCGATAGCGTCGCAGCCAACCCTTCTGACGGCCGAAGATATTTCGCCACAGGCCTGACGGGTCCGGGGACACGACGTCACCGGACTGGGCGGGTACCACGAACCACCCTCCCTGCGCGATCTCCGTTTCGAGTTGGCCCGGCTCCCATCCCGCGTACCCGGCGAAGATGCGGACGCTCGCCGCGTCGCCGGCATCTTCTGCGCCTCGCCGCAGGTCGACCAGCCCCACACCGGCGCCCACCGGTTCGGCGCGCGGAGGCGGGGGCACGGCCAGAGCCACGGCGTGCTCTTCTTGCACCGGGCCTCCCCAGAAGACGACGGCGGGATCGGCGGCAAGGTGCTCCCACTCCGGCACTGCCGCTGCCAGCGGCAGCTCGGTGGGACGATTGAGAATCACCCCGGCAGCTCCCTCGTCGAAGATGAACACGACCGTGGCGTCGAAGTGTGGATCGAGCATCCCCGGTACCGCGAGCAAGAGCCGTCCGGCCTCCATGTGACAATCATCGCAGGCGCCGGCGCCGGCAGGAATCAGCCGAGCAGCGCCGCGGCTTGTCCAACCCAGTCGTCCCGCCTGATCCTCCCCGGGTAGACGGGCATGAAGGCTCCCAGCCGGTCGATGTCGTCATCGGACAGCGCGGCGATGTCCGCCACGGTGACAACTCCATGGTCGGCGAGGATCCCGGCGATCACCGGGCCGATCCCGCGAATGGCGGTGATCTCGACGGGTGCCGGGCTGGCTGCGCTCAGCGCGGCCAGGGCCCGTTCCTTCTCCGAGACGACGGCTCGCAGATGATCCACCTCTGCATGCAGCCGGGTGGTGGCCTCCTCGACGGTTCGGGCAACTCGCTCCCGCAGGGTCCGATCCCAGTCCGCATAGGTGGTCGGTACCTTCTCAGCGACTACCCGCTGCACCAATCGCTGGCTGCGCGTCTTCTCGGCCTCGAGGCTCTTTCGAAGCCGCTCCACCTCGGCGTCACTCGGGCGGCGTTTGGCCAATTCGACTTCCAGGGTCCCGATGCGCGCCTCGCTCTCGGCCAGCTGTTCCCTGAGGCCGGCCAGCAATGCCATCTCCTCCTCTGCCTTGGCGAGGGCCACCCGGAGCCGGGTCGTCTCCACCTCGAGCTGGCCTGCACCGGCCACCGTGTCGTCGCGGACCTCGGCCAGTTCCTTGATCTCTCTCTCCAGCTCGGCGATGCGGTCGTCGCGTTCTCCGACGTCCACGTGGAGGTGCTCCAGTGTCGAGATACGGTCGGCGGCGCGTCTCTGCTCGGCGTTGCGGGCGGCGGCGAGAGCTGCAAGCTGGTCCTCGACTTCCCTCCTCATTGCCTCCGCGGCGACAAGCCGATCCGACACCGGGCCGAGCTCGGCGAGTTGCCCTTCCATCGCGTTAATCCGTTCCTCGACCGAGCGCACCTCCGCTGCGGCGACGGCGATCTTGCGGTCGGCCTCAGAACGGTCTTCGGCGAGCTCCTGGCGGAGGCGGGCGGCGTCGCGTTCGAGACGAGTGACGGTGGAACGCTCCTCCTCCAACCCGTGTTCGGCCACGGCTAGCTGAGTCTTCAGCTCGGCAGCCGTCGACTTGGCCACCACCAGGTCCTGGTGAATGCGTCCGAGGGCTGCAAGCTCTGCCTCGAGATGCTCAACGTGCTGCGCAGTTGCGCTCAAGCGATCCCGCTCGCGGACGACGGAGCTGAGCCGTCGCTGTGCCTCCTCCACTTCGGCCGCTGCTTGGCGAGCAGCTTCGATTTGAAGCCGGTGGTGCTCGGTTTCACTTTCGAGCACCGCGAGGCGGGTGGCCGCCTGATCGGCCTCGGCGCGCGCCATGGCGATATCGCGATCCGCCGCGGCAAGGCGATCGCGCAGGCCGTCGACATCGCCGCTCAGGCGGTCTATCTGCTCCGAGGAGGCGGTTAGGGCGTCGAGTGCCACGGCGAGGCGGGCCTCCGCGGCCCGAGCCGCCCAGGCGCCTTCGCGCTCCCCGTCGGCGAGACGAGCCGCCTCGGCCCGAGTTGCGGTGAGCTGCTTGCCGAGGGCGACCGCCGTGACCTTGCCGGCGGCGCGGCCTCGGCTTGCCCGCCACCAGAAACCGAGAGAGACGAAGAGGAGGGTAACGGCGATCGCCCCAGCGACGAGATCGGGCTCCACGGGGCGAGTGTACGTCGTCGGGCCCAACGCGTCCCACTTGCGGCGAGTAGGTTTGCCGCATGATCGTCCGCAAGGCTGTGAGGGGGGATCTGCTCGGGATCGGGCGAGTGGCCGACGCGGCTCACTGGGCGTCCTACGAGGGGTTGCTGCGGCCCGACACGATCGCCCGCCTCATGCTCAGGGACTTCTCGCCGTCGGTGCTCGGTCGCCGGTTGCTGCGCGGAGGCGTGTTCGTGGCCGTCAGCGGCAACGAGGTCGCCGGGTTCGCCGACGGCATCGTCGGGGAGGATGCCGTCTACCTCAGCGCGATAGCGGTGACGCCCACGATGAGGCGGCGCGGCGTCGGCACCGCCCTGTTGCGGTCGGTGCGGGGACTCGCGGTGCAGCTTCCGACCTCTGCCGAGGTTCTGCTCGGAAATCTCGAAGGCGAGCAATTCTGTGAAGTCAACGGGTTCGTGCCCGGCGAGATCATTCACGGCAGCCTGTTCGATGAGGATGTCGTTGAGAGGCGCTGGTGGCTCGAAGCGGTAGCCGATTCGGGGCGGGAGCGGGAGGCTGCGCTCGGGGGTTAGTTTCCAAGGCACTAGCTCATACCCGTCAGGACATCGTTCCGCTTGCGGTGGAGGTCTGGTCCTTGCAGGAGATCGTTCCGGTGGGGGAAGGGGGTTTCCGTCAGGTCATCGTTCCGGTGGGTTCATCGCAGGATGCGCGAGA
>JAZGDZ010000072.1:0-12447 GCA_036478235.1 Acidimicrobiia bacterium
CAGCGGCCCCATGGCGAACCGCTCGTTGGCCGGATCGGCCAAGGTTCCCGCGCCGTAGCCGACGAGGGCGACGATCACGCCTCCCATCGCAGAGGCGGCGACGATGAGCGTGTACATGCCAGCCTGGGTTACGAGGAAAGTCGCCCGGGACGGCTCGCCTTCGACCACGATCGTGTCGATGCCCGAGCCGATCACCCTGGCGGCGGCGAGTGCCACCACGGCGAGACCGAGGATGGCTCCGAGCGTTCCTCCCAGGAAGATGGCTGACCAGGTCCGGCGTTGCAAGGGCACTCCTCAGGCGTCCATGTCGCCGGGCATCTTACTTTCGGCCCCCGTCTCTCGGTTTCGAGCCCGAGTCAGTTCCCCGTTTCACACCTCGTCGTCGTGCAGTGTGACGCAACGCGTCTGCCGAAATGCCGTCACCGAGCGGTCGAGTTTCCCGTTTCCCGAGTCGTGGGGGTCGGCGTTGACTTAGGTGTCGGTCGGCGGCCGGCAGGCGTCGGGGGAGTAGATGCCGGTGACGAGCGCGTCTGGTGCCTGCGAGTCGATGGGTCCCCACAGCAGTAGGCCGCCTGCCTGCGAAGCTCGCAGCTCGAACGTGAGTCCCACGTCCTGATCGACTATGTACTGGATGATGAAGTCGCCGTAGATGGCCTCGAGCTGTCCGACGGTGTCGCCCACCCGCAGGCCTGACAGCGTCGTCATGTCGGTGGTGGGCGAGGTGATACCGCCGTATCTGAGGTCCATCCGGTAGGAGACGAAGATGTGGTTGGACGACTCCCCGCGGGTGACGATGTTGAGCGGGCCCCAGCGCACGACTCTGATCGAGTCGCCGGGGCACTCGCCGAACGACCCGTTGCCGACGATGAACCCGGTGTCGTCGGTCGGCTGCCCGAACGTCGAGACCAGCCGGCCGAGCACATCGTTGCCGGGGTCGCCGAACTCGAGCGGGCCTATGTCATCGGACGACATTGTGAGCTCGCCGATCGGGATGGGGTCTCCGACTCCGCCGATCGTCGGCACGTTTCCGCCGCTGGGGAGCGTTGCCTGGGTTTCGATGGTGGTGTCACCGGTGGCGGTGGTGTCACCGGTGGCGGTGGTGTCACCGCTCGCCGTCGTGTCGCCGCTCGCCGTCGTCGTGACGGTCGTGTCGCCGGTCGTCTGGTCGGCCGTGTCCGATCCGAGCAGGCCGAAGGCGATCACACTGACGGCGGCAAGCACCGCTGCGATCGCCATCCCCACGAGCCAGGGATTGGGGTTCGGTCTGGGAGCGATCGGACGACGCGGCGGTTCCCCCGGCCGCGGTTTGGCGGTCGGAGGAGGAGTGGAGGCGGGATCTACCTTCGGGGCCTGATCCTGCGGTCCGGTGACCTCGGGCGGTTCCTCGGGCGGTTGTCCTTCCACGTTTCGCTCACTCTCTGCTCTCGGCAATCCTAAAGGACGCCGCCGCAGCCGTGGTGGAGAACTGGTCGGAGCCCTAATCGCTCCAGTCGGGGAAGAACTCGATGGCTCTCGGATATGTGCCTATGACGGTTTCTTGGAACGACACGTTGAGGTGGAGGACGGCGAGTGCGACCTCGACCTCTTCCGTCTCGGGGTCGTCCTCCCCGATCGTGGCCTGCCTCACGTCGAGCACCGGCCGATAGATGTCGTCGGAGCCGATCGATCGGAAATCCCACAAGAAACCGATGGCGTCTCCCAGGCCGAGGCCTTCGTCGATCGTGAAGGTGTCGGAGAGATCCTCCACAAGACCGGTGAGCTCGGGGATGCTGCGGATGCCCTTCAGCTCGACCAGGGCGGCCAGCAGCATCTCCTGCTGGCGCTCATTGCGCGTCAGATCGCTGACCTCCGGCATCGCGACCCACCCCGCTGGGGTTAGCTGCTGCGTCTTGCGGGATCGCATCCAGGCGAGCGCCGTCTCTCCGTCGGCGATCGAGCAGCCCGCCGGCAACTGGAAGTTGTCGAAGTCCTCGTTGAGATCCCGAATCCGGTAGTCACCCACGCAGACCTCGACCCCACCGACGCGGTCGATGATGGCCTCGAAGCCGGGAAAGGTGAACACCGCAAAGTGGTCGATCGGCGGGATCCCGGCGAAGTCCTCGACGGCGATGGCCAGCTGCTCGGGCCCGCTGGCGGCACTGCCGCATCCGAACAGGTTCTCGTTGATCTTCGTCTTGGTACCGGTGCAGGGGTTGCGTACCCAGAGGTCTCGCGGGATCGAGATCATGATCGCGTCACTCGTGCCCGGCGGGAACATGAGGAGCAGGATGACGTCCGCCCGCACGGTGGAGTCGTCCGTGCCCACGACGAGGAACGTTGTGAGTTCGGAGCCGTTCAGAGGCTGGGACCCGGTGGTGGTTGTGGCGGAGACCGGTGTCGTGGTGGACGCCGTCGTGGGCGCCACGGTCGTCGTTGACGCGATGGGTGTGGTCGAGTTGCTCCCCGGGAGGTCTTCGCGGGCACTCCCCGTTTCGAACTCCACCCGCTCGACGTTGCGCCAGGCGCTCCACACCTGGAACCCGGACCAGGCGACGACGGCGAGAACCACGACCCCCACCACGACGGCGGCGCGCTTGACCACGGTCTTGCGGTTCGAGGTGGGAGGCATCGGCAGAACCATACCGGTGTTGGCGGGCTGCTAGATCGGCTCGGGACTCCCGTCGAGTGCATGCACTAGCTTGGGCGCGGTGGTTACGGGGGCATCGCACACGAAACCGCGGCACACGTACGCCGTTGCCGGCGCGATCGCCGGGCGATCGGCCAGCAGGGGGACTCCCCCATCGTCGGCGCCATCGCCCACCGCAACGAAGGCATGAGGCCGGTACGTCGATCGCAGCACCGATTCGAGATCGTGACGGGGTCGTCCGTCGCCGACGATGGCGACCTCCAGCGGGGGCGCCAGGGCCACCAGCAGCACCGCGAGGAGGTGGCCGGAGCCCATCGGGTAGCGCTGCAGCATCGGGGCACCGGCCAGAAACACCCGGTCGAGCCGTTCCAGGAGGGAGGGGTCGCCGGAGAAGGCGGCCAGGTGCTGCAGCGCCTCTGCCGCCAGCGAGTTGTCAGACGGCGTCGGGTTGTCGAACAGGTTCTTCGGCCTTGCGATCAGCTGCTCGGCGTCGCTCCCCGTGGCGAAGAAGCCTCCGGCGTCATCGTCCCAGAAGAGGTCGATCATTTCCCGCGTGATCTCGGCGGCCGCTGAGAACCACTCGGGGTCGCCCGTCGCCTGGTAGAGGGTGAACAGGCCGACCGCTACCGCGCCGTAGTCATCGCAGAATGCGGGACCCGAGGTTCGGTTGCCGCGGCCTGAACGTAGGAGCCTCCCGTCGGAGCGTCGTAGTCGGCTCAGGATGAAGCGGGCGGTTTCGGCGGCGGCCTCCACGTATCTCGGCTCTTCGAGCGCCGCCCCCGCCTCGGCGAGGGCCCTGACGGCGAGGCCGTTCCAGGCACATACGGCCTTGTCGTCGAGACCGGGCCGGACCCGACGGGAACGGCGCTCGCGGAGCCGATCGAGCGTCTCACCTACGGCCGCCTCGAGGTCGGCCGGATCCTCGCCGCGGTCTGCGGCGACCTCCGCGATCGGCTTGTGCCGGTGGATGATCGAGGACCCCTCGAAGTTCCCGCCCGGAGTAACCCCGAGTATCTCGGCGACCGCATCGTGGGCCGAGTCGGCGGAGAACTCCTCCCACGAGAACACGTAGAAGCGGCCCTCTTCACCCTCGGAGTCGGCGTCTTCACCGGAGGCGAAGCCACCCCCGTCGAGCGCCAGGTCGCGCAGCAGATACTCGAGCGTGGAACGAGCCGTCTCGGCGAACCTGCCGATGCCCGTCACCTGCCAGGCCCGCGCGTAAAGCCGGGCGAGCAAAGCGTTGTCGTAGAGCATCTTTTCGAAGTGGGGGACGAGCCAGCGGTCGTCAACCGAATAGCGGGAGAAGCCGCCGCCGATCTGATCGTGGATGCCGCCGTCGGCCATGGCGTGCAGCGTGGCCGTGAGCATCGCCTCGGCCTCCGAAGCCCAGGGTTTGCCCGCGGCCCGCAGCAGGAACTCGAGCGTCGGTGCCTGCGGGAACTTGGGTGCGCCTCCGAACCCACCGTGCACCGGATCGAACGCCACGCGGAGGGCCTCGTAGGCTTCGGACAGCTCGGCGTGGCCCGGGACCGCCTCTCCGGGTGGAACGACGGTCGCCACCGTCTCGGCGAGGGTCCCGGCCTGCGCCTCGACCTCGGCGCGACGGTTGACCCAGGCGTCGTGCACCGCCTCGATGACTCTGCGGAACGAGGGATGTCCATGTCGGTCCTCACGGGGGAAGTAGGTCCCGGCGAAGAAGGGTTCTCCGGAGGGAGTGAGGAACACCGTCATGGGCCATCCCCCGTGGCCGGTCATGGACTGCACCGCATCCATGTAGATGCGGTCCACGTCGGGACGCTCCTCCCGGTCGACCTTCACGTTGACGAACAGCTCGTTCATCAACTGGGCGGTTTCCTCGTCTTCGAAGGATTCGTGCGCCATGACGTGGCACCAGTGGCAGGAGGCGTATCCGACCGACAGGAGAACCGGAACGCCTCGCTTCGCAGCCTCGGTGAAGGCATCGGGTTCCCATTCCCACCAATGGACCGGATTGGAGGCGTGCTGCAGCAAGTACGGAGATGTTGCGTCTGCGAGGCGGTTGACCACGGGGCGAAGGTAGTGGCACCCGTCGCCAACAGTGAACTACCCGAGGCAGCCACTTTCAATCAGTACAAACAGACCGCGGTGGTGGCCGGATGCAACGCACCAAAAAGCGTCCGGGTCACAGGAATGCCTTCCCGGATTGGGGGGTTCACAAAGCTCCCGGCCTATGACATAGTGAAGTGAGCCGGGTCTTGTGAACTTGTTCACGAGCGGTGGTTGACAGGCCTTAGCCGCCGTTCGCCCAAATCGCCGGTCCTGAACCCGACCGCCCCAAACCCGACGACCCGAACCCAACGAGAGGACGCATCTACTCATGGCCGTTGCCAAGACGCGACGTGAGCGTGATCGAAACAAGCTCACCGACGACCGCGGTCGCCTCACTACCGACCTCGTCAGCCAGTACTTGACCGCCATTGGCGAGTATGAGCTGCTGACGGCCGAACTCGAGGTCGAGTTCGCCCAGAAGATAGAGGCCGGCGAGGAAGCCGCGACGCGCCTTGAGGAGCGCGACTACAAGGGCAAGACGCAGGAGGTCGAGCTCAAGCGTCTCAAGCGCCTGGGTCAGCAGGCCAAGGACGACTTCCTGACCGCCAACCTCCGGCTGGTGGTGGCCAATGCCCGACGCTATGCCAACACCTCGGGGATCGACTTCCTCGACCTCATCCAGGAGGGAAACCTCGGGTTGATCCGGGCAGTCGAGAAGTTCGACTGGCGCAAGGGATTCAAGTTCTCGACCTATGCGACCTGGTGGATTCGTCAGGCCATCACACGCGCCATCGCCGACAAGTCGCGCACGGTGCGAATCCCGGTTCATCTTCACGACACCCTGGCCGCGGTGCGGGCCGCCCAGGCGAGCCTGAAAGCGGAACTCGGTCGCGATCCCAAGCCGGCGGAGATCGCAGAGGAAGCCGGGGTGACGGTGGACAAGGTGGAGCTGGCGCTTGGGGTGGCCGATACGGTGTCACTCGAGCAGCCGGTCGGCGAGGACGGTGCTCAACTCGGCGACTTCATCGAGGACGAGGACGCAGTGAACCCGGTGCGGGTGACCGAAGAGGGCGACATCGCCAACAGCCTTCGCAAATCGATTTCGCGGCTGCCGGATCGCGAAGGGCGGATCCTCGCCCTGCGCTATGGGTTCCTCGACGGCGTGCCGCGGACCCTCGAGGAGATCGGCGAAGAGTTCAACCTCACCCGGGAGCGGATCCGCCAACTGGAGAAGCTCGCCCTGTGCCGTCTTCGACACCCGTCCTTCGGCATCCGCGAACAGGATCTGGTGTAAGTCCGGCTTTGCCGGACAGATCTCAGATTTCAGATCTCAGATTTCAGTCAGATCTCAGATCTCAGATTTCAGATCTCAGATCTCAGATTTCAGATCGAAGACGACTGAGACTCTTCGATGTCTGATGTCTGATGTCTGATGTCTGATGTCTGATGTCTGATGTCTGATGTCCGATGTCCGATGTCCGATGTCCGATGTCCGATGTCCGATGTCCGATATCTGATGTCTGATGTCTGATGACTGGTGACTGGTGACTGATCGCGGACCGCACGGTCCACCGTTTCGCTAGCCTCGGTCGCGATGAAACTCGGAGCGCTGGTAGGCGGTTCGGCCACGGTCATAGGTCCTGAGGCGACCCTCGGAGACGCAGCCGAAGCACTCGTTGGCGACGACGTTGGCAGCCTGGGCGTGGTCTCGGATCGAAATCTGGTCGGCATCATCACCGAGCGCGACCTGGTGCGGGCGCTGGCAGCCGGCGCCGAGCCCGAAGACGCCTTGGTTGCGGACTGGATGGCCGACGCACCCGACACCTTCTCGCCGGAGGTGGACGTCGAGGAGGCCGCGGCGTGGCTGCTCGAGGTCGGATACCGGCACATGCCGGTGATGGAAGACGGTGAGCTGCTGGGAATCGTGAGCATCCGCGACATCATGTGGGCAATCGTCGGGCAGGGATCCGGCGCCGGGGACTGAGAGGTCTTAGAGCGTCCGCAGCGGACGCTCTTTCGCGATGTCCATGGCTCTTCGCCCTACGGCTCATCGCGCTGCGGCCCGGGGTCCCCAGCCCCAGGCCGCCGAGTCCGCGCCTATCGGCGCGCCCTCCTAGAGAATCCGCTCTAGTCGCCGGTTGATGGCGTCCATCACCGCCCGCACTGCGGCCAGCCGCCCGTCGGCTTCTCCCTGCAAGGCGCTTCCCACGAGGATCTCGTCTTTGCCGTACCGGACCTGAGCCAGCGCCACCCTTGCCGCACCGAGATCCGACGTCGCCACCGCGAGCAGTTCCATTTCGATCTCGTCGTCTATGAGACTCGTCACGGCCGCGATCGCCGCCTCCCCGGCCAGGCGAGGTTGGGCGTCGGCAGATCCGATCGCCTGACCGTGCCAGGATCGGTCTGCCCAGTCCAACCTGACGGTGACACGAGCATCTGCGCCGTCGATGTCGTCTTCGATACCGACGATGATCGGACGGATTCTCACGTTCCGAAGCGTAACCCGGCTTCGGTCAGATGTCGGATTCGACCCGGCGGTTCACCGCGTCGAGCGTCGCCCTGGCGAAGCCAAGCTGTGTGTTCCCGTCGCCAATGACGGCTGTGCCTACGAGGGGCTGGGTGAGAAGCGGATCTTCGACTGCAACCAGCGCGATCTCGGTGCCTGCCGCGTGCGTGATCGATGCTTCGATCGCCACGCATTCCCTCAGCCCGGCGGCCATCACTGCATGCAGCGTCGCTTGCGCCACCAGCAGGGGGCGCTGACTGGAAGCCGGAACACCCGACGTCTCGCCGGTGTAGTCGGCTCCATCCCAGTGGATGGTCACGGCTACCTCGGCCCGGTTGATGCTTGTCGACTCATCCACCCGGTTGATCGCGGTGCGGGCCGAATCGGTGCGAAGCGAGGTGACCGATGCAGTCATGTCGAGGTCATCGGCCGGGCCGTGAAACCCCTTGAGCAATCAACTGGTGGGTAGCCACACCAGCACGAGATCGCCCACCGCGACATCCGTCTTCTCGAGTCCGATCTCGATCGCGTCGATGTCGGCTGCCTTCTCCTCCCACTCTTCGGTGATCTCCGCCACATCTTCGGCCAGGTCGGCTTCGAGTTCCTCGAGGTCCTCAGCCTCGTCACCCACCTTGCGCCGAGCCGACTTCAGGCGGCGTTCTGCCTTGCGCGTCATGGAGCGCTTGGATGCCGTGGTGGACATTGACCTCGTGCTCCGACGCCCCAGAAGGATTCCGAGCACGGTGCCGGCTCCGGACACCAGCTCCTCCTGTTTGCGGGTCTCGACATTGAGCCGGGCATCTTCGACCTTCTCCATGGCGGCGTCGATCTGATCGCGGGCCCGCTCGATTCGTGCTTCGAACTTCTTCTTCAGACCGGCGACGGCTGCGTCGGCCGCGTCGTCGGCGAGGCGCCGGCACCGCAGCTCGAAGTCTGTCCGCTCCTCTCCGACACGCCCGTATGCCTTCAAGGATGGATTACGAAACACCTCGATCTTGCGGTTGCGATGCAGGTGGTCCTTGATCGCCGCTGCGGCGGCCTTGAACCACTGCTTGCTGTCGATCGGTGCCGTCGGCAGTCCAAAGATCATGCCCTCGACGGGCTGGTCGATGAAGTCACGATCGTCGTGGTCGACCGGGATCCCCGATGCCGGGTCGAGCTTCTCCGTCAGCGGGTGGTAGACCGCTTCCCACTCCTCGTCGTGGTCGACGCCTGCATACCGATCGTCGAAGGTGAGGTGCACTCGGGCCGCCACGGCAGCTCGATAGGTCCTGCCTGCCGGATCGGCCTGGACCTGGTCTGCCCATGGAGCGCCCGGATCGAGGAATTTCACCTGGATTCCGGCGGCAACCTCGGGCGCGATCACGCTGGAATCCTCCGGGACGGGTTCGGGCGCCGTCGCAGGTGGGATGGCGCGGCGGGTGTCGCTTGCGGTCAGGGTGGCCAACTCGTCGCGGGTGAGGGGGCCGCGCAGGTAGGACATGGCCCATCTCGTCGTGAACACCGTCGGTTCACGATCGCGGGTGTTGTGAAGGAGGAACCGGCGTTTTCCGAGCCCGGAGATCATTTCGTCCAGTTCATCCACTTCGGCCTCGCCCGTGGCCGACTGCAGGGCCTCGAGAATCCGGGCCTTGTCTCGCTCGGTCTGGAGCCGTCCTATACACCAGGTTCCGGCGTTGGACATCGCCTTGTAGTCGAGATCGACCGGGTTCTGAGTCGACAGGATCATGCCGACGCCGAACGCTCGTGCCTGCTTGAGGATGGTGAGGATCGGCTTCTTCGCCGGAGGAGCAGCGCTGGGCGGGGCGAAACCGAAGACTTCGTCCATGTAGATCATGGCTCTCAGGTCGCCCGACCCGGGCTGGCCTCGCATCCAGGTGATGAGCTTGCCGAGCACCATGGCCACCACGAACTGGCGTTCTTGCTCCGACAGGTGGGCGAGGTAGACGATCGAGGCCTGGGGCTTCCCGTCGGTATCCCACAGCAGTCGTTCGGCATCGAGTGGCGGACCGCTTCGCCAGTCGGAGAACGAGGGCGAAGCGACCAGCGAATTGAGTCGCATGGCCAGGCCCAGGCGATCCTTCTCGGGGAAGAACGAATCCACGTCGAAGACTCCGAGTTTGCGCATCGGGGGCCGATGGATCATTCCGATCAGCGCTTCGAGTGTCAGGTCGGTGCTTTTGCGCCAGGCCTTCTCGACCAGGTTCGACATCAGTATGTGCTCCCTACTCGACAGTGGATCCGATGCGATTCCCACCAGAGCCAGCAGTCCGCCGACCAACCCCTCTATCTCGTCTCGAGCCGCCTCGGCGTCCCCTTCCCAATCGATGTCTGGGGCGGCCAGTGACCCGAGGATGTTGAGGGGGACCCCGGCCCGGGATCCAGGGGTGTAGATCGTGACCTCGGCCGATGCCCTCAGGGCGGCGATGTCGCTTCCGTCGAGGCCCCAGGAGTCGAGTCCTCTCTCCCAGAGTCGGGCCGTTTCGGCTGCGAGTTCGTCGACAGACTTGTCCTCGCGACGGGCTGCGGCCTCATCCACCCAGGGAAGGAAGTCGGCAGGAGCCAGGTCGGGGAAGGTGAGCATGAGATTTGTCATGTCGCCCTTTGGATCGAGCACGAGCACGGGCAATCCGGAACGGAGTGCCTCCTCGATGAAGATGATTCCGAGTCCCGTCTTTCCCGAGCCGGTCATGCCGACGATCACCCCGTGAGTCGTGAGGTCACCGGCGTCGTATTCGACGATTTCATCCGTGCGGTCGCCGCTCTCGGGATCGACGACAGCGCCGAGCATGAACGTGGTCTTGGACATGGCCGGGAGTGTAAGGAGAAGTCACCAGGCAGCTTGCAGCTTGCAGCTTGCAGATTTCAGACTTCAGACTTCAGATTTCAGATCTCAGAATGAGACACTCTTCGATGTCCGATGTCCGATGTCCGATGTCCGATGTCCGATGTCCGATGTCCGATGTCCGATGTCCGATATCTGATGTCTGATGTCTGATGTCTGATGTCTGATGTCTGATGTCCTCTGCATCCGATAGCGTTACTGCATATCGACCTCCAGGAGTTCCGAATGCCGTTCAAGACGATCATCGAGCCCTTCAAGATCCACTCGGTCCAGGAGATCGACATGCCGGATGCAGCGACCCGCGAGGAAGCGCTGCTGAGGGCGGGGTACAACCTGTTCGGCCTTCAGGCAGACGAGGTGATCATCGACCTGCTGACCGATTCCGGAACCGGTGCGATGTCTGCCTCGCAGTGGGGGGCGATGATGGTCGGGGACGAGTCGTACGCCGGGAGCCGTTCGTACGAACGGTTGCGGGCGGTGGTGGAGGACCTCACCGGCATGCCCGAGGTGATCCCGACCCACCAGGGGAGGGCATCCGAGCGGATCCTGTTCTCGGTCGTCACCGGACCTGGGATGGTGGTACCGAACAACACCCACTTCGACACCACCAGGGCCAACGTCGAGTTCCAGGGCGCCGAGGCGCGTGACCTCGTCATCACCGAGGGCCTCGACCCGGCTGCCGATCACCCTTTCAAGGGGAACATGGACGTCGACGCCCTCGAGGACACGATCACCGAGGTCGGTCGGGATCGGATCCCGCTTGTCATGATGACCGTGACCAACAACAGCGGGGGAGGGCAGCCGGTCTCTCTCGAGAACCTGCGGGCGGTTGGCGAGGTGTGCAACCGCCACGAGATCCCCTTCTTTCTCGACGCCTGCCGGTTCGCCGAGAACGCGTGGTTCATCAAGATGCGCGAGGCGGGCCACGCCGATAGCACTCCGCGGGAAATCGCCCAGGAGATGTTTTCCCTGGCGGATGGGATCACGTTCTCGGCCAAGAAAGATGGCCTCGCCAACATCGGGGGCTTGCTGGTGATGCGGGATGCAGAGGTCGCAGCCCAATGCCGCAACCTCCTCATCCTCACCGAGGGGTTCCCGACATACGGGGGATTGGCCGGTCGCGACCTCGAGGCGATTGCAGTCGGGTTGGACGAGGTGCTGCAGGAGGGATATCTGCGCTACCGGATCCGGAGCACCGAGTATCTGGCCGAGAAGTGCCGCGATGCGGGCGTCCCACTCGTATGGCCCCCGGGAGGTCACGCGGTCTACCTCGACGCCAGGGAACTGCTTCCCCACATTCCGCAGTCGCAGTATCCGGCTCAGGCGCTGGCGATCGAGCTTTACCGCGACGGCGGAGTCCGCGGCGTGGAGATCGGGTCGGTGATGTTCGGAACATTGCACGACGACGGCACCGAGGACCCTGCGCCGATGGAGCTGGTGCGTCTGGCCATTCCGCGCCGCACCTACACCCAGAGCCATATCGACTTCGTGGCGGAGGTCGTCCTGTCAGTGGCCGAGCGGGCGGAGTCGCTCACCGGGTATCGGATCGTCGAGCAGGCACCCTGGCTGCGCCACTTCACGGCGCGGTTCGGGCCGGTGTAAGCGCCCTGAGAGCGCAGACATCAGACATCAGACATCAGACATCGAGGTGAGGTCCGATCTGCTTTCTGAGATTTGAAATCTGAGGTCTGAGATCTGAGATCTGAAATCTGAGATCTGCTTTCTCCTGCGCCGTCGTCGGCAGTTCTCACGCCGGTTCCTCACCGGGAGGACCAAACCGGTCGAGCCCACGCTCGATGTCCTCCGGCGTGTCGACGCTGAACCATGATCGCCCGTCCTCGCCCCACTCCTTCCACTCCGCCGAGAGGATCTCGTCCACGGCAGCATCCCGGAGCAGGGCCTGCAGGCCGATTCCGGAGGCGGCAAGATCACCGGCCCGTTGTACCAAGTCCATCGGGTAGAGGGCGCAGGTCACCTGGCGCCTCGCATCTGCAATCGGTACCACGGCGCGCTCCTCGAACCGATCGACGATGGCCTGGAGGGTCCGTCGCCTCAGCCAGGGTTGATCGATCGCGACCACGAGCCAGGCAGAGGCCGGACTATCGAACCGCGCTCGTCCCGCGGCCGCCAGACCGGCTAATGGCCCAGATCCCCCTGCGTCGTCGACCCGGAGGTGGCTCCCGACCGGAGTGTGTCCGGCCACGACCACCTGCGCCGAAGCAGGCAGGGCGTCGGCGACCCAGGCACTCATCGGGCGCCCGGCGACCTCCACGTGCGCCTTGTTCGAGCCCATTCGGCTGGATCGGCCCCCGGACAGGATGACGGCGACGACGTCGGGCATGCCGGGAGCGTAGAGAGAGGCGGCGGCGGGTGGGTGTCCCGAGCACTCACAGGAGGGGGCGCTGTGCACGCCGGAAGCACCACCCGCCGGCCGTCCTCACG
>JAZGDZ010000073.1:0-24193 GCA_036478235.1 Acidimicrobiia bacterium
CGACCTAATGGACAAGTGCTCGACGGCACGACACCCCACGAGCGCTACAGGCTGCCCTCACCAACCGGCCGGGGCACGATCTAGTCCTAGGAATCGAAGTTCCAGGAGCCAACAGTGCTCACCGGCCAGCGGCTCAGCAACCAGCCTCACACAACAGACCGGTCGCCCCCCATTAGGAGCCCGCTGAGCAATACATGTCACTCATCTCGACGACCAGTGTCTTGGCTGCGGCGTTCGGGTCCTGTTCGGCCCCGAAGCGCCTCCGCATGATTGAGCCGCCCTTGCGGGCGGCGCGATGTTCTACATCGCCACTCGCGGTGTCCTCGGCTCCGCCATTCCTGCATGAGGAGTGGCGAAACCGAGATCCTTGCGACTGGCGCGCCTGGCCGCCGATCTGAGCAACGGCATCACTCAGCAGACTCCCAGGAGCTCGCTGGCCTGGGGTCGGCTCGCCGGCCACGGCAATGCGGACCCCATGGTTCAATAGGAGGATGAACGGGTCACTCGACGGAGCGGTTGTTGACGTCCGTCCCGACATCGTGGCCCTGTTCCGGCGCGAGTGGAGTCGTCTGGCGGCACCGGGGTCTTCGTGGACCGGCGCCGAGCGGGTCGCAATCGCCTCCCAGGCCCGGGCCGCCCGCGCGGGGGAAGAGGGGTTGGGCGGGGACCTGCCCCCGTCCGCCGTCGCCGCAGCTCGACTCCTCGGTGCTGTGCCCGCCCAGGCCGACAGTTCGCTGGTCGAGACGTGGGTGAGCGACGCGGGTCCCGAGCGTTACGTAGAGCTGTTGGGCGTCGTCGCCCGTCTCGCTGCGGTCGACTCGTTCCACCGCGGCGTCGGCGCCGAAGCGCCGCCGTTGCCCGATCCGGACCCGGGCCTGCCGACCGGTGAGGTGGACCCTGCCGCCCGGCGAGGACCGGCCTGGGTGCCGATGGTTGGCGGTGCCTCGATCGTCCATGCCCTCAGCCTGGTCCCGGCCGAGTCCAGGGCCCAGGAGGACATGCATGGACCGCTCTATCTCACCTACGAAGGAATGCAGGATCTGGTATTCGTCGGGGGCCTCACGCGGGCTCAGATGGAGTTGGTGGCGGCTCGGACCTCGGCCCTCAACGAGTGCTTCTATTGAGTGCTGTCCCACAGCCTGATGCTCCGTGCGAGCGCCGAAGCAACCGACACCCCGCTCGATCCCCGGTTCGTCACCGATCGAACCATCGACCCGCTCATCCCCGGCGGCGTGGCGCTGCTGGACTTCGTCGATGCGGTGCTCGGCGACGGACCCGTCGAGTTCTCGCGCCGCGCCGTGATCGAGCTGCTGGGTGAGGAGGGGCTGGTGGATGCCGCCGGCGTCGTCGCCAACTTCGAGATGATGAACCGGATCGCCGACGGGACGGGGATGCCGGTGGGCGGGGGTTCGCTGGCTAGCACAGAGAAATTTCGGGTGCTCACCGGAATCGACAGGTTCCACCACTAGTGGTGTGTCGTGCCCGGTGACGCTGATAACACGCGCCAACAAGCCGGACGCATCGCCGGCATCGGCCCCGCCTTTTGAGGAGGCGCTTCAGCGGCGCTCGGGGGATTCCGGGAACAGATAGGACCCGGTCACGGACGAGCGGTGCCCGTCGTCCCAACGCACCTCGACGCTCGCGCCGTGCACGGCGAGGATCTTGCCCCTTCGCCCCGGCTGGCCGACTCGCTTGGAGAGTTCGTGAACCCGCATTCCCTTGCGTAGCTGCATGCCTCAACCCTAGGAGGGTTCGGATACCGGCGACGAGGGTCCAACGGCCCTGAGCGAGCGCGGCGTCAGCCGGTGAAGTCGTCCGGGCGGCGCAGGGGGAATGCGGTGTCGAGAGGCTTCTTCTCGAACAGGACGGTGTCGATGGCGTTCCACTCGTCGCCATCGTCGTGTCGCAGCCGGTGTATCGGCTCCATGATCCCCGACGCTTCCACCAAAGGGCGGTAGTCCACCTTGAACGTCCGGTATTCGGGCTGGTGGCGGTATTCGGTGCTGTAGGGAAGGCTCGGCGAGAAGTCGCTGATGATGAGATAGCGCGCCGTGACCCTGATGGCCTCGCCGATCGTCTGCAGCAAGTAGTTGCGATCGACCCAGTGGAGGACGCTGCGCAGCAGGATGAGGTCGAACTCTCCGGTCGAGAACGGGAGGGTGTCGGTTGTGCTTTCGTAGAACTCGAGTTCCGGATACGCCTCGGTCAGGATCGACACGGCCTCCGGCGACGGCTCCGTCCCGACGCCACGCTGCGCCCCGTATCTAGTGAAGAGCTGAAAGAGGTTGTTGCCCGGACCACAGCCGAGGTCGAGGATGCTGCCGTTCTCCAGGTCCATTGGAGGGGTGTGGGCGAGGAAGTCCTCGAGTATGGGTACAAGTGGCAGCCGCCTCAGGTCCTTGCCTTCAAAGTTGCGGCGCAGATACTCGAGGCTCTCGGTCCTGAAGAACTGCCGTTGGTCGGTCACGCGGGGCACCGGGCCGGAGGTTACTTGCCGGTGGGGGTCCGCGGCCGGCAGCCTTCCGTTGCGGCAGCGTCCGTTTGTTGCGGACTAAGCCGGTCGGTAGGGCAGGTAGAAGGGATCCCAGGATGCCCGGTTCACCGCCGCCTCCGGGTCGAGCAGAGGCTCGGCGACCTCTTCGGCAACCGCGGCCTCGATGACGGCCAGGGCCACCGAGCGCGACACCGCCCGCACGTCAGTGATCGCCGGGAATAGGCCGCCCTGCTCGAGCCGGTCCCGGCTCATGTGAGCGGCCAGCGCCCCTGCGGCCGCCAGGAACATCCCTATCGTGATTCGCTTGGCCTGGGAGACGACCGCGCCCAGGCCGATTCCGGGGAACACGAAGACGTTGTTTGCCTGGCCGATGATGTGCCGGGTCCCACTCTCGACGACGTCGTCGAACGGGCTGCCGGTGCCGATCAGGGCTCGACCCTCGGACCAGGCGAGGATGTCGGCCGGGACCGCCTCGGTGAGGGTGGTCGGGTTCGAAAGCGGCATCACGATGGGACGGTCGTGCTCCTTCGCCATGGCTCCGATCATCGGCTCGGTGAAGGTGCCGGACCGTCCGGTGACGCCGATCAGGATCGACGGGCGGTGTTCGGTCACAACCGTCTCGAGGTCGATCGTGTTGCCCCCGTGGCCCCATCCGGCCACAACGCTCGGCGGAGCGGCGAACTGGGCCTTGCGATCGTCGACGCCCTCGCGCCCGGCGACGATCAGGCCGCGGCTGTCGGCGAGCAGGATGCGCCGATGGGCCTCGCTCCTGTCCATTCCGGCCTGTTCCATTGCGGCCCGGATCTGCCGGGCTATCCCTATCCCGGCGGAGCCGGCGCCGGCGATCAGCACCCGCTGCTCGCCCATGGTCTGGCCGAGCAGTCGCATGGCGGCGAGCAGGCCACCGACAACCATTGCCGCGGTCCCCTGGATGTCGTCGTTGAACGACGGGAGTTCATCGCGATACATGTCGAGGTGGCGGAACGAAGTCCGGTTGGCGAAGTCCTCCCATTGCAGGATCGCCGCAGGAAACACGCGCTTGACCGCGGCGACGAACTCGTCCACCAGCGACCAGTACTCCTCGCCGCGCAGGCGGGGTTCGCGGACGCCGAGGTAGAGGGGATCCTCGAGGAGCTCCTCGTTGTCCGTCCCCACGTCGAGCGAGATGGGGAGGCACAGCGAAGGGTGGATTCCGCCTCCTGCCGTGTACAGGGCCAGCTTGCCGATCGGGATGCCCATTCCCCCGGCCCCCTGATCGCCGATGCCCAGAATCCGCTCGTTGTCGGTGGCGACGATGACGGCGGCTTCGGTCATCCCCGCATTGCGCAGCAATTCATCGATTCTTCCGCGGTCGGCCGGTGTGATGTAGACGCCGCGAGCCCTTCGGAAGATGCGGCTCCAGTGCCGGCACGCTTCGGCGACCGTCGGCGTGTAGATGAGCGGGACCGTCTCGGTGAGATTGTCCATGATCAGCCGGTAGAAGAGGGTCTCGTTGCGGTCCTGAAGGCCGGCCAGATAGATGTGTTTCTGGAGATCGGTGTCCTTGTATGCGATCTGGTCGAGAGCGCGCTGGATCTGCTCTTCGAGTGTCGAGACGTGCCGGGGGAGCAGACCGGAGATCCCGAGGCTGATGCGCTCGTCTTCGGTGAAGGCCGTTCCCTTGTTGAGCAGCGGCTCTTCGAGCAGGGCTCGCCCCCGCTCGGCAACCGGCAGGTAGAGCTCGCCCGTCACGGCATCGATCGCCGGCTGGTAGCGCATCACGGGGAGACTACCGGGGCGCGGTTCGCTTCACCCGGGCCATGTGTCACAGGCGGCGGCGCCTCTCGGCGCATCAGCGGTCGGCGAGCCGGGCGAGGCTGCACAGCGCCTCGGAGAGATCGTGGTGCAAGCGTTTCACCTTGTTGGCCGGCCAGAGTGCCGGGTCCTCCCGCAAGAAGGACGTACGGTCCTCCCGATTGTCGAGGCGGACGAGGGGTATGTCGCGGTCGCCCACTCGAATCGAGCGCGGCTGCCGCGCCTGGGACTCGAGCCAGGCGACGTCATCGGTGCCGTAGTCCTGCAGCATGACCGAATCGGGGACGCCGTGGTGGAGGATCGAGGCATCATCCCGCGGCCGAGCCCGCTCCCGGTTGCGTCGCCGGCTCTGCTCGGGCTCGACCCAGACATAGAGGATCGCCGCCCGGGACAGGATGGTGGTGTCGAGAGCGGCGAGGGAGGCAGCGTATCCGAGCGGGTGAGGCAGCGGAGGCGCCGCCCCGTCGGGTCCTCCCCTGGCGAACTCGATCACGATCGTGTCCTCCGGATTCGCCGTGCGGGGGAGGGCGTGCACCAGTTCGTCGATCTCTCCGGCGAGCCTCTCTTCGAGCCGGGACCGCTGCCGTGGCGGCAGGTTCTCGAATGGGGGGTCGGCGCCCGCAGTCACTCTGGCGCGGTCGATCCTGTCGAGCATCTGCGAGGGGTCGGGATCCCGCTCGCCGCCGGACGTCACGATGGCGAAGTCCTCGTTGAGCAGATGGATGAGGGTCAGCCAGTCGCGGGCGTCGCGCCACGCCGCGATGTCGCTCTCGAAGAAGACGGGGTCGCTCCCGAGGGCGATGAGCTCCTGTGAGGCCCTTCGCATGAGGTGGACGTACGGGTAGTCGTCGAGCTGGACCATCGGCCCGATGCACATGTCGCTCCGGGCCTCCGTCGCCTCGAGGTGACTCAGGTAGCGGCGGACCTCCGACTTGCCCGAGGCCGGCAGCGCCAGCAGAAGGAGGACGTCGAGTGCCTTGGTCACGGTCGGGCCATGTTCTCACTTACCGAGGCGATGACAGCACACAGGCTTAGAGCGTCCGCCAATAGGCGGACGCTCTAAGGATTGTCGATGGCTCTTCGCCTTACGGCTCATCGCTGTGCGGCCCGGGGGCCCCAGCCCCAGGCCGCCGAGTTCGCGCCTATCGGCGCGTCCTCTTACAGTTGTCGTAGATTGAGTCCCCGGAATCCATGGAGGCACTTCTGGGAAACACGCGCAAGCTCAAGCGAGCGGCTGCCGGCAGCAAGAAGAGGTCGTCGGCCAATGCGCCGGGCCCGGTCGCTTCGGCCGGACGGCGCGGTTGGGTGAGGTACGCCGTCGGCGGCGGGGTGTTGGCCGTGCTGGGTCTTCTGGTCTACTTCATCGCCACCGACGTGTCGGGTAACCCGCAGACGGTGCCGGATCCTCCCGAAGGGGTCGAGTACTTCACGGTCGTCGATCCCGCTCACACCGCGCAGGCGGTCATCTACGACCAGGATCCCCCCGCAGGGGGACCTCACAATGCAACTCCCTTGCGCTGCCAGGCCTACGACGAGCCGGTTCCCAACGAGAACGCAGTCCACGCTCTCGAACATGGTGCCGTATGGATCACCTATCGCCCCGACCTCGATGGTGGTGCGATCGACGCCCTGGAGGGATTTGCGCGTCGGCGGGACGTCCTGGTGAGCCCCTATCCCGGGCTCGACTCCGCGATCGTCCTGACGACCTGGGGGACTCAGCTCAGACTCGATTCGCCCGACGGCGACGTGATAGATGAGTTCATCCGGGCCTTCCAACACAGGACGGCTCCGGAGAACAACGTCGGCTGCTGATCACGTCAGCATGATCAAGCGGCGCCTCGCGCTCCACCTCTCGATCCTGGTGATCGGGGCCGCCGTCTTGAGGGTGGGCGTGGTGCCCGCCGAGGTCTGTCCGGCAGTCACCTCTGCTCAGGTGGCGGAGGCGATCGACGCGGCCACAGGGTGGCTGGTCGGAGGGATGTCGGCGGACGGTCGTTACCTGTACGGGTATGACCGCAGCGTCGATGAGGTCAATGGGGGGTACAACTACGCCCGTCACGGTGGGGTCACGATGTCGCTGTTCCAGGTCCACGGAGCATTTGGGTCGCCCGACGTCCTCGCCGCGGCAGATCGGGCGCTGGCTCATGCGTTGCAACGGCTGGTCGAGGGATCCGGGTGGATGGCGTGGCAGCCGACCGGAGGCGACATACCGGTGGGGGCCAACGGCCTGCTGGTGGCGGGTATGGCTCTTCGGCGGCGGGCGACCGGCGACCCGGTTCACGACGAGACGATGCGCGCCATCGGGCGGTTTCTGGTCGGCCAGCAGCAGCCCGACGGAAGCGTCTACGCCTACTGGGATGTGAGCAGCGAGGCGCCGCAGTTGGGATTTGGGCCGTTTGCCACGGGCGAGACGTCTTGGGCTCTCACCCTGCTCGACGCCGAGTTTCCCGGCGAGGGCTGGGGTGAGGTGGCGGCGCGGACCTTCGACTACATGGGTTCCGAGCGCAACCGGGTCGAGGGGTACCTCACCAGCATCCCCGACCATTGGGCTGCATACACGGCGGGGGATCTGCGGCCCGATCTGCTCACCGGCGACGGGCGCGGCTACGCCCGGCGGCTGGCGGGGTACTTCGGGATCAGGCTCCGGTTCGAGGCGCAGCGGCGCGGCACCGGCATCAACCTGATCCTCCGCTGGTACCCGGGGCCGCCGGCCGGGGTCGGAACGGCGGGCGAGGGCCTCGGGGCGCTGCATCGCCTCAGCCTTCGCGAGCCGGCACTGGCTGATCTGAAGGCTCCGATCGAGTGGCGTCTGGCGTGCACCGCCGGAATCATGGTCGAGCGGCAGGTGTCTTCAGCCGAGGCGGTATCGGCGTCCCGCCCCGATCTCGAGGCAGGTGCCTGGTTCTACCGGGGGTACACCCAGATGGACGACCAGCAGCACGTGCTGTCCACGTTGCTGGCAGCCTTGCCGGTTCTGGAGGCAATGGAGGAGGACCGATGAACGGAGCGCTCGCGGTGGCGGTGTTTCTGGCCGCGCTGAATCCGGCTCGAACCAGGCTCGGGATGCCCGAGACCGCGGATCGCCGGCTTCGCTTCGACCTGGCGGGACCTGGGATCCTGATCGGGATCGCATTCCTGGTACTCGTCGCTTCAGTCGCCGAGCGCGGACTGGACGCCCTCGAGATCTCACCGGAGACCTTTCGGATCGCAGCGGGATTTGTCCTGGTGATCGTGGCCGCGTGGATGCTGTCTCAGCCTGTACCGACGGCCGAGCCCGTGGCGTCGGGCAGGCTCGGAGCGCTGTGGCCTGTCGCCTATCCGCGGGTCGTCTCGCCCGAGTCGCTGACCCTGGCCGTCACGACGGGAGCCTCCGACGGACTCGGTCGGGTGATCCCGGGTCTGGCCATCGCTGCCGCGGTCCTCCTCGCGCTCGGCGCGGTGCCGACCGGAGCCATCGCCCGGCGGCTTCTGGCGGGGATCGGACGGCTGCTCGCGGTCGTTCTGGTGGTGGCCGGGGTGTGGCTGGCGCTACAAGGCATTCGGGAGGTTTGACGGCTGAGCGAGTCTGCTGAGTAATGCCGTTGCTCAGATCGTAAGACACAGCGCCGCCCGCAGGGCGGCACCTTCATGCGGAGGCGCTTCGGGGCCGAACAGGACCCGAACGCCGCAGCCAAACCGGGCCAGGCGCGCCAGTCGCAAGGTAGAACGGAGCGCCGCCCGCAGGGCGGCACGACCTTGCGGAGGCGCTTCGGGGCCGAGAAGGACCCGAACGCCGGAGTCAACCGTTTCGCCACTCCTCGTGTCGGAATGGCGGAGCGGAGGACACCGCGAGTGGCGATGACCTGGTCGTCGAGACGAGTGACATGTGTTGCTCAGCGGGCTCCTGAGGTCGGGCTCATGAGGGGCTTAACAGCTCTTCAGCTTCCAGAGGCCCTGGTACCGCTCGACCCATGACTCCGTCGTCCTCGTCCCGTCGGGGTAGGTGATGTAGCGGTACACGATCACCGTCCACCCCGAGGTGCCCTTTTGGAAGACGGTTCCCGATGGCGCCTCGTTGGGCACGCATCCGCCGTCGTGCGGGGCGCTGTGGTTGTACCGGCTCGACAGGCCCGCCTCCACCTTGATCCCGCCGTTGTCGCCGAAGAACTTCACAGTGATCGAGGTGTCGGTGTGCGAGGTCTTGATGACGATCACCGAGTCCGTGTTGTTGCGGAAAACGAGATCCGGATCGGGAAACCCGAGCGTGGCTTCGCGTCCTTCCGGGTAGCGGCTGAACCAGGCAGTGTGCTTGAAGTGAAAGACGTCTTCGACACCGGCGAAGAAGATGGCGTTGTACATGGTCGTCGTGAACTGGCTCGAACCGCCACCGATGCAGATCTCGCCCTCGTCCACGATCTCGCCGCGGATCAAGGCGCCGGCGCACACGTACCCCTTGGCCCGGGTGCGCTTGCCGATGTGGTCGTTGAGCGAGAACACCTCGCCCGGCATCACCCAGGCTCCGTCGACGTCGTCGGCGATCTGCTGGATGTTGGTGACCCGCGACTGGCAGCAGGCGTGGAAGGTCGTGAACTCGCTGATCTTTTCCTTGATGCCGAACGCCTCGACGTCGGCGGTGGACAGGTCGGCCTCGCGTCCCTGCCGGTAGCGGATCGTGGCGGTACGGTCCGGCGAGTTGGCCGCCGCCCAAACGGCGCCGATGACACCGGTCGGATCCGGCTCCTGGACCGGAGTGCTGGGCGTAATCGTCACCGAGTCGTTCTCGTCGTCGATGATGATCTCAGCATCCATCGGCTCGGTCTCGAGATAAGGGCTGAACGCACCGACGTACTCGAGCACCGGTGCGCTCTCGAGCCGCATGCGGAACTCCGGGACACCGGTCGGGGTGTCGTCGGCCCGGCGGATCACGAGCGCATCTGCCAGCACCGAGCCGGGCACCTGCACAACCCGGTCGAACTCGACGGCACGGAGAGTGATGGGTCCGGCAAGTAGTGCATTCGCTCGGTCCACGGCGGCGTCGATGTCGGCGTCGGTGAGTAGCGGCTCGATGAACCGGGTGGGCAGCTCCACCGCCGGCCGCGACCTATCGATGAGCACCGCGGCGAGGGCCGAGATCGCCTCCTCGACTTCGATGCCGGTGCCGCTCCGGGGGTAGGTGTACACGATCGATCCGTCCTCGATGCGGACGTCGCCGGGGTAGGCGGGATCGGCGATCCCCTCGAACTGCCACCTGTCGATCGTGGCCTCGAGAGCGGCGGCATCGTAGGTGAAGGGCACTTCCAGGGAGGTGTCGTCGTCTCCGAAGTGGCCCAGCCACCACCCAAACTGCTCCGTCAGGTTTCCCTCCCTGCCGTTGCCGAGGGCCGCGTCGACGATCGCTTGCTCGTCGATGTCGAGTGCGATCGTGACCGGGTCGAGTGCGAAAGTGCGTCCGGCCACGACCACCCGGATCGGAGACTCGATGAGTTCTTGCTCCATGTCCCTGATGCGCTCGATGGCCTCGAACTCGCCCAGCCCACCCAGCTCGACCGCGTTGACGGTGACGTCGCCCAGGATCTCCGATCCGTTCGTCAGTCGATCGATGCCGAACAGGAACACGAGGCCGCCCACGACCGCACCGACGGCGACGACTGAGGCGATGAGGAGTCGAATGGAGCGAGTCATGCGGCGGAGCGGGATTGTACCGACGCGGCGCCGTTTCGGGACGCTCCCGTCACATCAAGCGAGCTCCACGACCATTCGATCGACGTGTCCCTTGGCGCGCACGTTGCGCCAAGCCTGCTCCACCTTTCCGGCCGGATCGATGGCGAAAGTGGATCGGATGAGGCCCTCGTACTTCCTGCCGTAGTTCTTCTTCGGGCCCCAGGCGCCGTACGCCTCCGCAACGGCGTGGTCTTCGTCAGACAGGAGAGGGAACGGGAGTTCGTGCCGGGCACGGAACTCGGCAAGCTTCTCGACCGAATCCGGGCTGATCCCAACCACCTCGTACCCGGCGGCTTGGAAGGTGTCGTACCGGTCACGGAAGTCGCATGCCTGGGTGGTGCATCCCGGTGTGAACGCCCTCGGATAGAAATAGATGACCAGGTGCGATCCGGCGAAGTCGTCCAGCGAGACCTCCTTTCCGGAGTCGTCCCGAAGGGCGAAGTCTGGGGCGTGGTCCCCGGCCTGGATCGTCATGGCAACCCCTTTCGTCGGCGCTTCAGTCTGGTCCCGGCCCGGCGGCAGGCTCCGGTGGACGGCGGATCCTCAGCTGGCCGCAGGCTGCATCGATACCCTTTCCGCGGGTGTCACGCAGTGTTGCATTGGCACCATGACGGCGCACCTCCTCGACGAATCGCTTGATCTGCGCGTCCGATGGTCTCTGTTGCGGCGCCAGCGGGGTCGGGTTCATCGGGATGATGTTGACGTGAGCCCGGATCTCGCGGGCGATGGCCGCCAGGGCTCTCGCCTGCTCGGGGGTGTCGTTGAGGCCGTCCATCAGTGTCCACTCGAGTGTCACCCGCCGACCCGTGCCGGCGGAAAAGCGTTGCACGGCTGCGAGGAGATCGTCGATCGGATATCTGGAGTTCAACGGCACCAGCGATTCTCGGAGATGATCGTCGGTTGCGTGCAGGCTGAGAGCGAGAGTCAGCGGCCATGGCTCTGCCGCCAGCCGGTCGATTGCGGGCGCGACCCCCACGGTGGAGACCGTGATCGATCGGGCCGACATGCCCATGACATCGACGAGTCGCCGGATCGCCTCCCGAACCCGGTCGTAGTTGGCGAGCGGTTCGCCCATGCCCATGAAGACGACGTTGGAGACTCGCCGCGGGCAACCCTCCATCGGGTCGGCGCGCAACGAGGCGACAGCATGGGCGACCTGGGCGACGATCTCACCGGCCTCGAGATGACGGTCGAAACCGAATTGACCGGTGGCGCAGAACGAGCACCGCATGGCGCAGCCGGCTTGGCTGCTGATGCAGATCGTGGTGCGACGCGGGTATCCCATGAGGACGGATTCAATCGCAGCGCCGTCGGGCGTCCGAAAGAGCCACTTGCGGGTGCGGCCCCGATCGGCCGACTGCACGGTTTCGACGGTGAACGGCCAATGGCTCGGACCGATCGCGTTTCGAACCCAGGATGGGAGGTTGGTCATGTCGGCCGGGTCCAGGACCGGGTGCTCATACAGCCATTGGCGCAGCTGGACGGCGCGGAACGCCGGTTCTCCCGGCAGCAGCGATCCCAGCTCCTCAGGAGCGATCAGGTAGGAGTCTGCTGAGTGATGCCGTTGCCCAATCACTCGGAGGTGAGATTCGATGCCTGTTGCACCCATTCTTCAGCCCTGTCGAGGGAGACCTCTGCCGCTTCGCCCACCGACTGTGGCGACGAAGAGGCGAGCCCGCGGAACGTCGTGATGCCCGCCTGCTCGAGACGGGCGCGGTAGACCGGGCCGATGCCTTTGACTGCGGAGAGGTCGTCTGCATCCTCAGGCGGTGCGGTGGGGGGTCCGGGCGCCACCCGAAAGGCCGGAGCCTGATCCACGCTCACCGGCGCGGTTTCGGGACCGAGGAGCCGGTCCTTGACCAGCCATACGATCGCCGCCGCTCCGGCTCCGATGCCGACGAGAAGACCGCCCAGTTTGGTGATTCGGCGCATGACTGGATTGTACGGTGGGAGTGAAGTACTCCCGTCCAAGGAGCCGATCTTGCTGGTCGACGTCTATGCCCCGCCCCGGGGAACCGGTCAGTCCGCCCTGGCATTGCGGGCCGCCGGGTCGGGATTCGATGGCTTCTGGACCGCCGAAGTGGACCACGATCCCTTCCTTCCGCTGGCGGTCGCCGCCGACCGCGGGGTCCGGCTGACGTTGGGTACGGCGATCGCAGTCGCCTTTGCCAGATCGCCGATGACTCTCGCCCACACCGCGTGGGATCTGGCTGAGGCCACGCACGGCCGGTTCGTGCTCGGGCTCGGGACTCAGATTCGCCCCCACATCGTCGGTCGGTTCTCGATGCCCTGGTCGGCACCCGTCCCCCGGATGAGAGAGTTCGTCGGTGCACTTCGTGCCGTTTGGTCGGCGTGGCAGCTCGGGGAGCGCCTGCGTTACCGGAGTGACCACTACCGGCTCTCACTGATGACTCCATTCTTCGATCCCGGACCGATCGGTCATCCCGACATCCCGGTCTTCCTGGCCGCGGTGGGACCGGGAATGGCACGTCTCGTGGGCGAGATCGGTGACGGTATCCACATCCATCCCTTTCATACCCGGGAGTACCTCGACCGCGTCGTGTGGCCGGCGATCGAGGCGGGAGCGGCATCGTCGGGCCGGGATCGCGCCGCGATCACCGCGGCGGCGGCACTGTTCGTGGTGACCGGCCGCGACGATGCGGAGCTGGAGGAGGCGGCGGTCGCCGTCCGGCGTCAGATCTCGTTCTACGCGTCGACTCCGGCATACGCCGGAGTCCTCGAGAGGCACGGTTGGGAAGTGGGGGAGCGGCTCAATGCGATGAGCAAACGCGGCGAATGGGATGCGATGGCCGATCTGATCGACGACGAGATGCTGCGCACCGTCGCCGTGGTGGCTCCACCGCAGGACGTGGCCTCGGCCGTCATCGCCCGCTGCCGAGGTGTCATCGACCGGGTCGGGTTGTATCCGGCAGGACCGCTCGACCAGTTGGACCCGCTGTGGGTCGAGATCACCGCCGCGGTGCGTACCGGCGGGTGATGATATCGGGATCGGTACGATTGGCCCCATGCACCGTCACCCGAGCGTGCTCGCCGCGACGGCGGTGATTTTCGGCCTCTTGTCGGCCGGTCCGGCCGCCGCCCAGGTGGATGCCGGACCATGTGCGGCTCGCTTCCCCGACTCCACCTTCGAGGTCGAGGCGGCGGCCGGACCGGTCGCGGTCTACGGGTCGGGCGTGACCCAGCCACTGCTCGATCGGTATGCATCCGACTGGAAGGAGCTCGTCGACGTAGTCCAGGGGGAGATGGGGGGCCTCGACGGTGCCACGGTGTGCGTGTTCGACGATCAGATCCCCTTGGACGCTCAGGCACTGGGCTGGGCCCGCGGCCATTTCCTGCGGGCAGTCGCATTCGGGGAGGAGCAACTGGTCGTGGTGTCGTCCTGGCTGATCGCCGAGACGCCCGACGCCGGTCGAAGCGGCCTCCTCCATGTCGCCCAGTACCAGGTCTCCGGCGGGAAATACCCTGAGCCCTTCGGCAACGAAGTCAAGGGCTGGTATCGGAATCGAATCGATCGAACCGTCGAGCTCGTCCACAACGCCTTCGTTCGCCAGAACACAGGGCTCAGCGAGCCCTGGCAGCCGTTCCCGTGGACGGTGGGCCAGATGGTCGACCCGCTGTTGTGGAACCCGGAGTTCGGCTACGGCGGCGCCGGCGACTTCGCCAACTACGCGGTCGCCAACGGCGGCAATGGCGTGCTGCGGGATCCGTTGAACTCGGATCTCACGTCGCTCGATGAACGCTGGCGCCAGTCCCTGTTCGATCAATCCGGAGCGATTCTCGGGGGCTCCCGGGGGTGGATACTCGGCCTTTCGATGGCGATCGGAATTGTGCTGCTCGGCGTCGTCATGGCTCTGTGGAACCGCCGTCAGAAGGAGATCCTCGAAGAGCGTCTGCGAGATCTGGAGTGGCTGGAGAGTCAGGTCGGCGAAGTCGAGCGAGCCGCGGTACGGCCCTCAGTCGCCGTCGGCGGCGGCCGTCGAAACTCGAGGATCGGCAGCTCCCCGACGGATCCCGGCCTCGATGGAGACGACCGAGACGGGCCCCCATCCGACGGCAGCCTCGGGTCCCGGCGCGATCGTGTGTCCCGCCGCGGCAAGTCCGGTGACGACATCTTCCGACATCCCCGCTTCGACGGAGACGACTGAGGGCTCTGCGGCGCCGGTGTCCTCGATGTGCCAGCGGGGCAGCGCCTGCGCTGCAGCCGGGTCCAAGCGAGCCAGCAGCATCGCCGCGGCCATCTGGGTGAGGTACTGGGGCTGCTGGTGTCCGCCGCGGGCTCCCAGCACGAGTGCCGCTTCACCGCCCTTGGTCCACAGGGTCGGTGAAAGGGTGTGCAGGGGCCGTTTGCCGGGGGCGGCCTCGTTCGGGTGGCCGGGTCGAAGTGAGAAGCCCGCCCCCCGGTTCTGGAGGAACACTCCGGTCGGCCCGGCCGAGAGCCGCGAGCCGATGCCGGCGAAGTTCGACTGAATGCACGAAACGGCCATCCCGTCGCGGTCCACCGCACAGAAGTAAGCGGTTCCTCCCGGCGCGCTTCGAGGCCTTGGCCAGGTGGTTGCCCGGTCGGGGTCGATCCCGTTGAGTCTCTCACCCAGACGCGCTGGGTCGAGCAGCCGTGCCGGGTCCCACGGAGCGTGATCGGGATCCGCCACCAGGTCGTCCCGCTCCCAGGCAACTGCTCGGTAGGCCTCGATTGCCGCGTGGTGAAACCGCGGGTCACCTGGATCGGCCGGGGGATCGAGGGCCTGCATGAGCCAGCACGCCGCCAGGGTCAGGTAGCCCTGGCTGTTCGGGGGCACCGTCCACCCATGGAGTCCGAAGACTTCGAGGCCGATCGGGTCAACCCAGTCCGCGGTGTTGGCAGCGAGGTCCTCCTTCGAGAGGATTCCCCCGGTGGCGGCCGAGATGGCGTCTGCCACCGGCCCTTCGTAGAGAGCGGCGCGACCCCGTTCGGCGATTCCCTGCAGCGTCGCCGCCAGATCGGGCCTCTTGAGCGTCGCCCCGGGAGCGGGAACATCACCTCCAGGGTAGAGAGCGGCGGCAGAGGGTTGGTCGGAGAGTGCCGCGACGAGCAGGCCCAGCTCGGCGGAGAGTTCTACGGAGGCGCCAAAGCCGCCGCGGCCGAGCGCGATGGCGTCGGCGAGCAGTTCCGTCAGCGGCAGTGTTCCGTGGCGGGCCGATAGAGCCTCCCATCCATCGACGCAGCCCGGGACCGTGACGCTCGGAGTCGCATACGTCGGCATCTCCTCATGGCCCGCGTCGCGCAATGCGTCGGCACTCAGGCCTGATCCGGCGCGGCCGCTGGCGTTGAGTACATCGGGCCGCTCCATGCCGGGCCGGTGCACGATGGCAAACAGGTCCCCGCCGATGCCGCACGTCGTCGGCAGCACCATGCCGAGCACGGCGTTGGCCGCTATCACTGCATCCGCTGCCGTGCCGCCGGCACGCATCACGCCCAGTGCCGAGGCTGTGGCCTCGTGATGGGGGGTCACCGCGACGGCTCCCCGTCCGGAGTGACCGGAAACGCTCGTCGTCATACGGGGCTCCTGCGCTCGGAAGCCTCCACGTTAAGCTCAGTCGGGCCTACCGATGCGTCGGTTGAGTGCGTCGAGCACAGCTCGCACTGCGGTTTCGGAGACGTCGCCGCTGCTGAGAGCCGATCCAACCGTGATCTCTTCACCCCGCTCGCCGGTGGCGACGACGACGGCCACGACCACGGTTTTCATCCCGATCGACGGGTTGCCGATTGAATCGAGCGCCAGCGCGTCGTCACCGAGGAGCGACTCTATGGCGCGCAGAGCAGCCTCTCCCACGAGCCGGAGCCGGGCCGACTGCGCCGCCGGGCCCGTCGCAGTTCCGACGTACTCCTCCCCGTGCCAGCCGAGGGTCACCGCCACGGTGGTGCGGGGCCCCTCTGGGATCTCGTGGACGCCCATGATCGCCGGGCGATCCTCGTCTGCGGCCATCGTCTCGGGCCCGATTTGGACCACCGAGATGACCCTGCGGTCGATCGTGATCCCAAAGCGCGCCAGCGCCAGGGTCTGCACGTCGCGCACGACCTGTTTGGGCGCCTTCTGATGAGAAGCGAGCACGTGCACCTCGGTCACTCGATCGCCCTCGGAGGCAACCCGCACTGCGGTGATCGAGGGGAGTCGTGCCAGAGTCTCTTCCAACTCGTGGGTGTCCATCGACCCGATCCCCTTCCGCCACAAAGCGTAGTCACGACGGACACCCTCTGTCATATATGGGGGAACGAGCCGGGAACCGGGTGGCGGGTTGTCCACAGGCGGGGTACCGTGCTGGTGGGCGGACGTCATCCCTGACCCGGGGTGCGTCCGCTTTGTCGTGTTCGGAGGGGCTTTCGAGCCCCGACGAGACAGGTAGCGGGAGGGTTGCGAGCCCCCCATTGACAAGTGAAGGTGGGCATCAACCGTGCCGATGTGAACATCGAACACGGTTGGCGACCCCGGGTTGCCCGGGTCACCAGTACGGCTAGCCCTCGACTGAGCGAAGCGGATCTTCCACCGCACAGGCGGTGAGGCCACTTGAGAAAGGGAACCGGAGGTGATTCATGTGGTTGACCGTGGGATGTATGACCAGATGAGACCTGCCGGCACACCCAGCATGAGCTGGCGTGTCGGCTGAGTGACTGACCCGGGCGCCCCGCTACCGAAAATGAACACACGACTCGAACGACGCACGGCACTACTCGCAGGCGGCTCCGCCGCGCTCGGGGTGGCGACGATTGTCGTCCTGTTCGTCCTACAGCGCGACCCCCAGCCCCTATGGCTGTGGGCCACGTTCGCCGTCGCCTTCGTAGGGCTCGAGTTCTCGTCGGTCGAGGTCAACGACCGGCTCTTTGTCTCGTCTTCGATCATGGTGGCGTTTACCGCCGCAGTCGTATTCGGACGTGACAGTGCCGTCCTGTCGGTGTCGCTGATCGCTGCTGTCGCGGTTCTTCACCCTGATGACCTTCGCATGCGCAGGTGGAGACAGCCCGCGTACAACTTCGGTCAGTTGGTGTTGTCCGCCGCGACCGGGATCCTCGTCTTGTATCCCTTCCTGCCGCATGGTCCCGTCACCGTCGATGATCTGCCGGTCGTTGTGGGCGGCGCCGCGCTGGCAGCCATGACCTACGACTGGGTCAACTTCAGACTGGTGTCGCTGTTCGTCAAGGTCGCCTATCCGGAGCGTGATCTCCGACCTTGGTCGCGCATGATCGGAAATCACGTCGCTCTCGCCTTCCTCGGCGCCTACGGCAGCCTGCTCGGTGCCGCCTACGTGCTCGTCGGGCCGGTGACGTTGCCGCTGATGTTCGTCACGTTCCTGGTCGGGCACGTCGGCTTTGCCTCCTATTCGCGGCTGCGACAGGCCCATGAGGACACCGTGCGCGGGTTCGTCAAGGCGATCGAGGCACTCGATCCCTACACCAAGGGCCACACGGAGCGGGTGGCCCGGTTCAGCCACATGACGGGCGAGGGTCTCGGCTTCGACGCCGAAGAGCTCGAGATGCTCCGTTGGGCGGCGCTGATACACGACGTCGGCAAGGTCGCGGCCCCGGCCGAACTCCTTCGCAAAGAGGGTCGCCTCGATTCCGCCGAGCGCGGCCGGCTGATCCGAAGCATGCGGGTGGTCGAGGAGCTGCTTTCGCGGGTCGACTTCCTTGTTCCCGCCGTCGCCGCGGTGTCGGCCCAGCACTCCATCGGAGTTGCCGAGGTCCCCACCTCGGCCCGGGTGCTGGCCGCGGCCGACGCCTTCGATGCGATGACGAGTTCCCGTTCTTATCGGGCTGCCGTCACCCAGAGCTCGGCGTTCGAAGACCTCAGGGCTCGGGCGGACGAATTCGGCACGGACGTAGTGGAGGCGCTCATCGGGGCCATCCTCGACGCCGGGGTCGTGTACGGCTCTCCCGAGGTGGAGGCATCCGCCGAGGTCGAGCGCCTGGTGAGGGAGCGAGCCAGCCGTGCCTAACCGTCTGATCCGCCTCCTCGCCCTTGTCCTGCCTGCATCCGGTGGAGCGGCTGCCGCGGTTGCCTGGCGCCCCGGTTGGGCCTTTGCGGGCCTGGCGGGCGCCTACGTCGTCGCCCACGCCGTGACGATCCCCAACACGTCGGGGAGGCGGGTTTCGCTCTCGCCGGCCGTGGCCGGGGGCGCCGCGCTGGTGACGGGAGGATCCCTCGTCCTCGTGATCGGTGCCGTCGCCGCGGTCCTTCCGGTCGGGTGGGCCATCGTGCACATCCGACATGGGAGGAGGGCGGCGGCCGACATGTTCCCGGCGGAGCCGGTGGGGCTGGTCGTGTTTGCGGCTGTCTTCTCCGGTGCGCTGCTCGTACTCCCGTCCCGGGCGCCGGAGCACCCGGCCGTTCTGGCCGCGTTCACCGGCGCTGCCCTGCTCGGATTCCTGGCCTCAGTCGTGACTCGCTCCGTCCTGTCCGAACAACGCAGAGCCGTCACCCGTCGGCTCATCTTCGTGCAGGCGCTGGCGGACTGGCCCGCCTACGCCGCCCTGTATGCCTCCGCCGCGCTCTACGCCGTGACGTGGCAGCCGATGGGGCCGTGGTCGGTTCCTCTCGCCGGGCTCCCCTACCTCTTCTCACATCTGTCGCTCCACCGGCTGCAGGACACCCGCCGCACCTACGAGCAGACCATCGGAGCCCTCGGAGCGATCCCCGAGGCCAGCGGGCAGGTCTCCACCGGTCACTCGGCGAGAACGGCCGACCTCGGAGTCGCGGTCGGAGCCGAAATCGGCCTGGGAGGCAGGGCGCTGCGGAGGCTGGAGTACGCGGCGCTGCTGCACGACATCGGGAGGGTCGTCCTGGCGAACCCGGCGGTGGCCCAGGGTGGCTACAGCTTCGCCGATGTGTCTCAATGGAGCGCGGCGATCATCGCCGAGGCGCGATATCTGGAGCCGGTCGCGGAGATAGTGGCATCGCAGCATGCCCCATATCGCAGGCACGGCCAGGTGCGCGATCCCGAGGTCCTACCCGGTTCGCAGATCGTGCGGATCGTGGCCAGGTTCGACAGTGCCCTCGACGAGGGAATCACCGCCGTGGAGGCGGTCGAGCTCCTGCATCGCGGCGCCGCCTACGACTACGACCCCGAGATCGTGATGGCGTTGCGCCGGGTGCTGGAGCGGCGAGGTGTGCTGGCCGCCTGACCGACCCGGTATCCTCGTTGCCCACGCGAGCGGGGAGCCACGTGCTGCGATACGAAGTCGCTCGGCCCCGAGCGACCATCACCATCGACTATCCGGAGCGGCGCAACCCGCTGGCGAACGCCGACATGGCGGAGATGGGCCGGCTGATCGCACGGGCTGCAGCCGACTCGGATGTGGCGGTCATCGTGGTCACCGGGGCCGGCGACAAGGCCTTTTCTGCGGGTGGCGATCTGAGCGGCGGCTTCGTCGACGCCCCCCTCGTCGACCACGACGAGCGTGCCGCGCTCGCCGGGCTTCTTCGGGCCATGCGCTCCGCCGGTAAGCCGATCGTTGCTCGCGTCAACGGCCATGCCCTTGCGGGTGGATTCGGCCTCGCCGCAGCATGCGACATCGTCATTGCCGTCGACGATGCGACGTTCGGCGCACCCGAGATCAAGGTCGGCCTCTGGCCGATGATGGTCACGGCGGTGCTGCAACGTGTCATGCCCCACAAGGCCGCCCTCGAGCTGATGATGACCGGCCGCCGCATCACGGCCGAGGAGGCCTTGAGGCTGGGTGTGGTGAGCCGGGTGACGTCCCGCGCCGAGCTGGACGCTGCGGTCGATCTCGTTGTCAACACGCTCGCCGCGATGAGCCCGGCCGTGCTTCGAATGGGACGCGATGCGTTCTTCGCGGTCGAGGATCTCGACTTCGATGCCGCCCTCATGCATCTCCACGGCGGGCTGACGGCTGTGGTGTCGACGGAGGATGCTGCGGAGGGTGTTGGCGCCTTCCTCGATAAGCGCCGTCCGCAGTGGAAGGGCCGGTGACCGAGCCGCGCCCTACAACGCGGCGGTTTCGCCCGTCGGCCAAGGCGGTCGTCGTGTCCGAAGGCAGGCTCCTGGTGACCCGCAACCGCACCCCGGGCGACCCGGAAGGCGACTGGCACATCCTGCCCGGGGGCGGCCAACAACCCGGCGAGACCCTGGACCGGGCGCTGCGACGCGAAGTCCGGGAGGAGACGGGTTTCGATGTGGAGCCGGGCCGCCTGCTCTGGATTCGCGAACTGATCGTGGCACTCCGCGACGACTGGCCGTTCGATCCCGAGGAGCACGCCATCGAGTTCATGTTCGAGTCCGCGGTGCTGACCGATCACGGCGATGCTCACGCCGAGGACCTCTATCAGGTGGCGGTCGAGTGGGTCACGGCAGACCAGCTCGTCGATCTCCGCTTCTACCCGGGCACCCTGGTTCCGTGGCTCGTCTCCTACATGGCCGGGGGTGACACCGGTCCGGTTTACCTCGGTGACATCGATTGACGCCGGTACGCTCCTCGCCGTGCTGACGTTCCGGAGCTCGGCATGAGCTGGGAAGCCTGGCTCACCCTCGCCGTAGTGGTGGCCATGATCGTCGTGCTGGCTCTCGATCTGACCGATCCGGCGGCCGTCATCTTCGGAGCGGTACTCACGCTGCTGGTCGTCGGGGTTCTCGAGCCCGCAGAGGCCCTCTCCGGCTTCAGTAACCCCGCTCCCATCACGGTTGCCGCGCTCTACGTGGTGGCGGCGGGGGTGGAGCGGACCGGCGTACTCAACCGCCTCGTCGACGTGACGGTGGGACGGCCTCGGGGGGAGCGCATCACGCTGGCGCGGCTCGTGATTCCCTCCGCCGGCGCCTCCGCGGTTCTCAACAACACACCGGTCGTCGCCATGGTGTCGCCGGCGATCGCCAGGTGGTCGCGCCGGGCGGGCCGGGCCGCAAGCCGCCTCCTCATGCCTTTGTCGTTTGCGGCGATTCTCGGTGGGATGATCACCGTCATCGGGACGTCCACCAACATCGTGGTCTCCGGACTGCTCGTGGAGTCCGACATGGAGGCATTCGGCTTCTTCGAGGTGGCCAAGCTGGGGCTTCCCCTGGCGGTCGTCGGGCTGGTCCTGATCGTCGCGGTGGCTCCTGCGGTGCTGCCGCAGCGCCGTTCCACCCGGGACGAGGCGGAGGACTCCAGGGAGTTCACGGTAGAGATGACCGTCGTCACCGGAGGGGCGGTCGACGGGATGAGCGTCGTCGAGGCGGGGCTGCGCCACCTCGCCGGGGTCTTCCTCGTTCAGGTGGAACGAGGGGGCGGCGTCGTCGGCGCGGTCAGCCCCGAGTTTATCCTCGGTGGAGGGGACACTCTGAGATTCGTCGGTAACGCCGACGAGGTCGCCGACCTCCAGGAGCGGTCCGGATTGGAGCTTGCAGCACAATCGCCCGGCACCATTCCTTCGGGCCGGATGGTCTTCTTCGAGGCCGTCATCGGGGCCGGCTCGGTGCTCGTCGGACACTCGTTGCGCGACGTGGGGTTCCGGAATCGTCATCAGGCGGCCGTGCTGGCGATCCACCGAGCCGATCAACGGGTGCTCGGCAAGCTCGGCGATGTCCGCCTGCGAGTGGGCGACACGCTGCTGGTCCTGGCCTCACCGGGTTTTCGATTGCGGTGGAGGGGTTCGGGCGACTTCCTCCTCATCTCTCGTCTCGACTCGACCGAGCCGGCTCGTTCCGGCAAGATCGCCCCCGCATCGCTGATCGGCCTGGCGGTCGTCGCCGCCGCCGCCACAGGGCTGCTTCCGATCCTCGAAGCGTCGCTCCTCGGCGGGTTCGCCATGCTGGCGTTCGGTGTCCTCACCCCCGACGAAGCGCGCCAGGCGGTGGACCTCAGCGTGTTCGTGGTCATCGCCGGCTCATTCGGGGTCGGCGCGGCCATTGCCAAGACCGGCCTGGCGGGCCGGCTGGCGGATGGCCTCGTGGGCGGTCTGGATGGGGCCGGGAGCCCGGTGGTGCTCGTCGGAGTGTCCCTGGTCACCATCGCTCTCACCGAGGCCGTGACCAACAATGCCGCCGCGGTTCTTGTGTTCCCGATCGCCCTCGCCGTGGCGGCCGACATCGGCGCCGATCCCAGGGCGTTCGCCGCCGTGGTGACCCTCACCGCTTCGGCTTCGTTCCTCACCCCGATCGGGTATCAGACGAACACCATGGTCTGGGGCCCGGGGGGATACCGGTTCGGCGACTATGCCCGGCTTGGACTGCCCCTGACCCTGGCAACGGTTGCGGTCGTCGCTCTCGTCACTCCCCTGTGGTGGTCGCTGTAGGAGTCTGCTGAGTGATGCCGTTGCTCAGCGGGCTCCTAGCGCCCGAAGCTCTCGGAGATGAGTGTCTCCAGCTGCTCCTCGTGTAGCTGTCCGAACACGGTACGAACGATCGAGCCGTCGGTCGCGATGAAGAAGGTGGCGGGCAGCCCGGGTGACGGATAGCGCCTGCCGACTCGGTCGGCCACGTCTATGGCCAGCGGATAGGAAACGCCGATCTCCCCGGCGAACTCCTCGGCGGCGATCGGGTCGTCCTCGACCGCCACCCCGAGGAAGAGCACGTCTGTGTGGATGCCTGCTGCGGCATCGATCGCCGGCATCTCGGCGCGGCATGGGGCGCACCACGACGCCCACAGGTTGAGGACCACCGGCCTGCCGTCGTCGGCGAGGTGATCGCTGAGGCGGAAGTCGGTCCCGTCGAGAAGCACGAGGGCAAAGTCCGGAGCCGCCTCTCCGGTCGGGGTGTGCAATCCGCGGGCCAGCTCCGGCACCGTGATCGAGGTGCTCGCCGGCGCGTTATCGCCGAACAACAGCATCCCGCCTGTGATCACAGTCACGACGAGCAGTGTCAGGACCCCCAGCGGCCAGCGCCGTGGCCGGGCGCCCGCCGGGTCGGCCTCACTGGTCTGGTGGGGCTGCACAGGGGCAGCGTACCGCCGGGTGCAGTCGACCCGGCGTAGGTACCATCGCCCGCCATGTCGTTCTTCGAACGCAACAAGGCCGAACTGGAGGCGAGGGGGATCGACCTGGCGAGGCTTCCCCCCGGTCAATACGTCACCGAGCGCTTTCCGGTCTTGCACGCCGGGACGGTTCCGGAGGTGGACGTCGACTCCTGGGATTTCGCCGTCGGCGGCCTGGTGGAGGAGCCGAAGTCGTTCGACCTGGCCGGCTTCCAGGCGCTGCCGACTCGGTCGATCACAGCCGACATCCACTGTGTGACCAAGTGGTCCAAGCTCGACACGACGTGGGAGGGCGTACCGGTGACGGAGGTGCTCTCTCGGGTTCGACCCCTCGCCGCGGCCACCCACGTCGTAGTCCGCGCCGAGCAGGGCCTCACCGCCAACCTCCCGCTGGACGACTTCGCTCGGGAGGGAAACCTCTTCGCCTGGAGGTACGAGGGCTCGAATCTCGATCCGGACCACGGCTGGCCGCTGCGGCTGGTCGTGCCGCACCTCTACTTCTGGAAATCGGTGAAATGGGTGAGGGGCTTCGATCTGCTCGACCACGATGAGCCCGGGTTCTGGGAGCGCAACGGCTACCACATGTACGGCGACCCGTTCGCCGAGCAGCGCTATTGGGGAGATTGATCCCTTCTCCGGCTCAAGTCGAATGGCCCGCGACACCGATCATCTATTGATGGAAAGCGGCAACGATCGCGTCGCCCAATCGGGCGCGATCCTCATCGAGTACGGCATGATCCTCGTGGTCGTGCTACTGGTGAGCTTTGCGCTCGTCCAGCTGATCGGGGGCCAGGTCCTCGGCATGTTCAACGGCATGCTCAACGCTTTCGGCTGAGACCGGCGGGCTTGGAGGGTGTGCCGATAGGCGCGCCCCGGTCCGTAGGACACCGTGCCGCCCGCAGGGCGGCTCATCCATGCAGAGACGCTACAGCCCGAGGCGAGGGACGACCGCGCTCACCGCCCGGGCGTTTCCCATCACGTAGAAGTGCAGCGAGGGCGCTCCGTTGCCGAGCAGGTCACGCGCCTGGTCGAGCGCCCACTCCACCCCG
The DNA here is from genome assembly GCA_036478235.1 of Acidimicrobiia bacterium. Classification (GTDB taxonomy): domain Bacteria; phylum Actinomycetota; class Acidimicrobiia; order Spongiisociales; family UBA11373; genus JACZWZ01. The sequence goes on from JAZGDZ010000073.1 coordinate 23,993, forward strand.
ACCTGGCGCACCTGGTCGTCGTCGGCGGCCAATGCCTCATCGGCCAGAGCTTCCGGGATCTCGCAATAGAAGTAGCGCGGGATGGACGTGAGCTGCTTCTTGCCGGTGAGGATCTTCAGGCCCGGGATGATCGGCACCGAGATCTCCTGGCGCCGACACTCGTCGAGAAGGCGGTAGTAATGCGCATTGTCGAAGAACATC
>JAZGDZ010000074.1:0-9357 GCA_036478235.1 Acidimicrobiia bacterium
AACCACCAAACACCACAGCCGAAAAAGCAACAGCATCAGGCGTAGCCCAGTCCCGCCACACCATCACCTCGATCCACGCCCACCCCGCAGCAGCCACCGCCGCCACCTGATACGACACCCGCTCCACGGCTGAGCTGAACGCCGCCCCGATGGTCGCCCGGATCGAGGTGACGGCGAGGGCGAGAGCGAGAGCACCGGCGCCGGCGTAGGCGGCACCGACCAGCGCCACCACGTTGCCGACGTCGATCCAAATGCGATTTCTCTTCCAGACGCCGACGGCGATCGAAAGAGCACCGAGGCCGATCCAGGTGGGAGTGGCGGCGTCGATCGCAGCACTCTGGGTGAGCGCGATGAGTCCGACGATGTGGGCCACGACGAGAGGTGGCAGATCCCACCTGAGCCAGAGGTCGGGCTTCTCCCCCCGCGCCGGCTGCAGGTTCGTCAGCCACGACGCCGTCACGAGCGCGGCAGCGATCCCCACCAGGATCAAGGGTTCGTCGAACGGGGAGCTCGGCAGCAGGGCCGACACGCCGAACGCGGCGAGCCCGTATGCCGGCCCGGTGACGGCACCGGCGCGAACCTGGAAGGCAGCAAGGAAGTAGGCGGCCGCAGCGGCGAGAGCCCACCACCCGATGACAGCCGGGGAGCCGGTGAAGGTGGGAGCGAGCGCCAGCGGCAGAGCCAAGGCGCCTATCCCTACCGGCGCGTGGAGGAACTCGAGCCGCAGACCCTCTCCCAGCTGGCGACGGCCGGCGCGGACGTCGTCGAGGGCAAGCCCACCGATGAGCAGGACGGCGGCCCAGCCGATCGCCACGAAATGGAGCTGCGCCGCTGCCAGCCCCGCCCGCTCGGCCAGCAGGACGGTCATGACACCGGACATGACCCAGGCGAACCAGGTGAAAGCCCGCCGCCGCTGGCTCCCGGCGAGAGCCGCCGCCACCACGATCAACGACCCGCTCGCCGCGATTGAAGGCCAGGCCACGGGGGCGGCGACGGCGATGCCGATTACCGCCATCACCATCGCTCCCGTGGCGAGAATGCGAGCAAGCGGCCGCCGTGCGCGGACCACCCTGGCGGTGAGTGCATACACCACGGCCGTGAGGGCCAGCGCGACGCCCGTCCAGGCCCGGTTGGCGGCGAAGGCGTCCCACCTGTCGGCAACGGCGAGTGCGGCAACCGGGATGATGGAGGCCATGATGAGTGCAGGCAGGGCGCGAACAGCCCGACGGAACCTGCTCCCTTCTTCGGTGCCCGCACGCGCCGTTAGGCGGTCGAGGACCCCGGCGAGGGAGGCGCCACCGGTTTCGTCGGTGATCACCGTGACCACCCAGGCGGCGGCCGAGAGCCCCAACACGGCCGCCCAGCCGTTGCCGGATGGGTCGGTCGCGAACAGAGCCGCTGTGCCGACCACATGCCCGACGGCGGCGAGATGACCCGCAGCACCGCGGCGCCACACCGCCGCCGCGGCGACCGCTGCCATGCCGACCAGGGCCCAAGCGACCCACTCGGCGCTGGATGACATTGCTGCTTCGTCGAGCGAGATGGCCACGGCGATGACAGCCGCCCCGCTCGCCAGCCAGACGCGGGCCTCCGGCCATCGGGACCCGGCAGCGACGACGAGGGCTCCGAGGGCGACTGTCGTGACCACTAGTCCTGCCGAGAGGTCGATCGGGTCGGCAACGATCCAATGCCAGGTGACCCCCACCACTGTCGCCGCGGCTGCTGCGGTGGGCCAGATCGTCCAGAACATGTCGGTGGTCCGGACCACTCGCACTGTGACGGCGACGAACGTGAGGATGACGCCGATGCTCAGCCACGCCGCATCGTCGGGGAGGGATAGGAGGAGCCCGGAGGCTACGACCACGGGTGACAGGGCGGCGGCGGCGGTGAGCAGCGGGCCGGCAGCGGTGCCGGTGACCCCGACGATCCGCCGGGTGTGCGTCCAGACCGAGGCGGCACTCCACGCCGCGACCATCGACCAGGGTCCCGCGATAGACATGGCGAGGCCTGCCATCGCACCGGTGAGCCCGATCCAGGTGCCGACCGAGACGTTCGAATCGCCATGGGACTCCCACTCGATCCAAATCAGGTAGCTGACCGCCGTCGCGGCGCCGGCCCAGCCGGCGCCCCACACCGGGATCAGCGGCGCCAGCACCGATACCAGGAGGAGCGGCTGCAGCACCCGCACCTCGCTTCTCTTGTCGAACCTGCGCCCCAGCAGCTCTGCGGAGACCATCGTCGCCAAACCCGCGATCGTGACGGGAACGGGTGAGGTCCATCCCTCACCGGCCGCGAGACCGACGGTCAGGGCGTATGTGACCGCTACCGCGGGGAAGGCGGCCAGGGAGGTCGGCCGAGCGAGCCGATGGCCCGGTATCCGTGTGATGACGGCGAGGGTGACGGCCACCGCGACTGCGGCGACAGCGGGCTGCGCAGATACGAGCCTGGTGATCGCGGGTCCGATGAGGGGCTCGTCGGTCTTGAAGACGAACCCGAGCGCCAGGGCACCGAACCACACGGCCGGGCCGACCAGGTAGCGAAGGCTCGAACGCGGATGCCGGCCGGTCCACCACACATAGCTGCCGGCAACACCGAGGCCGGCGACGAAGAGACCGGCAATGAGCACATCGCCGGTGAGGTCAGGGGGGAATGGGGCGTTGTCGACGAGGCTGGCGAAAACGACGAGCGGGAGTAGGAGGCCTCCGAGAATCTCCATGATCCGGGCGACTACGACTGCCTTGCGACGCCGCATCTCCCATGCCCAGCCGAAGAAGACGAGTGGGATCATGATCTCCACCAGCGGCTGTGCAGAGTCCGGCACGTCCTTGAAGCTGAAGAAGAGGAACCCGAACATCCCGACGAACGTGAGCAGCAGGCCGATGTAGGAGAAGCCGTGCAGGGCGAGGTCAGAGGCCACCACCGACCGCAACTTGTGCATCTGCTCGGCCCAGATGTCCCAGCGGCCGGGCTCCCTGGGCTCGGGTTTCGCAACCGGCCGGCGCGCCGGGGTAGCGGACCGCGCCGGGGTAGCGGACCGCGCCGGGGTAGCGGGCCGCGCCGGAGTCGCTCGACTTGCCGGGGCGGTGCGGCGCCGCGGTGCCTGGGGTGGCGTGGTGGTCGATCCGAACGGGTCGGAGGGAGGGGTTTCGACGGGACTCGTGGAGGCGGCGGGTCTCACGTCCGGCGGCGCCTCGGGCTTGGTGGGCTCGGTGGCGGGGGTCGGCTCCAGACCTCGCTCGAGTCGGGTCGCATCCCCATCCGAAAGGTCCGTCGCTGTGGCGTAGATGGTTCCGCAGTTCGGGCAGTGCGTGCCCGACGGCCTGCCGTATATTCCGCATTTGCTGCATCTGACGAGGTACCTGGCGCTTGGAGCGGGCTGCTCCTCGGCGACCTGGACATCCTCGGCTGTCGTGGGAGCCGGACTCGGCAACGCCGCCGACTCGGATGCCGCTTGGCGATGCCCGCAGTGCGGACAAGCATCGAGGGTCTGGCTGATCGTCACACCACATGAGTCACAGCCGATGAAGCCGGGGAAGATCTCGAGTTCCTCGTCGGCCGAGGGGCGGTCGGCGAGGAACCTCTCGAGGGGTGATGGTGCAGTGGCGGGTTCCCAAATGAGGAGGCGGCGGAGGCGGTCGGCGGTCTTACTGTCGATGATTCCTTCCCGCTGGGCTCGGGAAATGAACAGCCGGATTCGATCCTGCCCCTCAGCCGAGTCGCTCGCCGGAGGTGGCGGGGTCGCCGCGGAAGTGAGCCGCACTTCCTGCGCCGTAACTTCACCCAGATCGTCGACCCGCACGGATATCCGGCGCCACGCCCCACCGCGGCGTCGGGTCTGATAGACCACTTCGGAGTTTGATTCCTCGACAATCGAGAATTCCCAGCCTGCGGCCTCGCTGGCGGTCTTCAGGTCGGCAACTTCCTGATCGATTCGGTGCCGATCCGACACCTGTTCACCCACGAGTCGCCCCCCTTCGGGCTCGAGGCACGCAAGCGACTGGGTGCCCTCGAGTCGGGCAGGGCATCAAACTACCCATCCCGAGTCCTCGATGGCGCTGAGACAGACGACGCCGACGGCTTGGAATGGTTTGGAACGGCGCCGCCCTCCCGTCCACTCATACCGTGAGGGCCCCATTCGACCAGTGTCTTCGTCGGGCGAGCCGACACGACAGCGCCCAACGACCCCCTTGTACGTTTGTGAAATGGGATACGAGCGAGCGCCGGACGGCGGTGGGCTATGAAGCTGACCGCCCACTGTCGCAGCACGACGGAAATCGCTTCTCTCATCGTCAACCGCACCGGGTCGTAGAAGCGGTAGAAACTCGGCGTTCGGTCGCTGCTCATGGGTGCAAGCCTGCTATTTCGACCCCAATTCGGGTATCGGGGATGACCCGGATTCGGGTGCAGCGCGGTTGAGGCGATTAAGGGCTAGGCGAGGCCACGGCGGGCAGCCCAGGCGGCGAGCTGGTGACGGTTGGTGAGCTGCAGCTTGCCCAGGATGTGCGACATGTGGGTCTCGACGGTCTTCACTGAGATGAACAGCTCTTCGCCGACCTCCCGGTAGGTGTAGCCGCGGGCGATGAGGCGCAGTACCTCTAGTTCCTTGGGGGTGAGGGCGGCGATCTCGGGGCCGATCAGGTCGGGGTCGTCGGCACCGAATAGCTCGAGGGCGATCCCGGCGAGGTCGGGTGAGAAGACGGGCCTGCCTTCGGCTACCTGTTCGACGGCATCGAGGAGGAGGGCGGCTTCGGCGGTCTTGGTGAGGTAGCCGGTGGCGCCCGCGGCGATGACTCGTAGCACGTCGGCGCGGTCCGCTGACATCGATACGGCGAGGAACCTTATGTCGGGGTTCTGTTTGGTGACGGCTCGGGCGACCCGTTCGCCTCCGCCTCCGGGGAGGTGGACATCGAGGAGCACGACGTCGGGAGACCGTTCGAGGATGAGTTCGATCGCCGGGTCGGCGTCGTCGGCTTCGCCGACGATCTTCGCATGTCCTTCGAGCTGGGCTCGCCACCCATCTCGCATCCCGGGGTGGTCGTCGACCAGAAACACCCGCAGCGGCCGGCGTTCAGTCATCCGACGCCTCGGCGTCGAGGGGCATGGTGAGCTCGACTTCGGTTCCTTCACGCGGTTTGGAGGCGATCGCCACCGTTCCACCGTGGCGGTCCATACGTCCGGTGATGGATCGGGCGAGACCGCCGTCGGAGCGTGCCGATTTGGGGTCGAATCCGCGGCCGCGGTCGCGTACAACGATCGTCGCCTGCTGAGGACCCGCCTCGCACAACAGCGACAGCTCGTCGGCGCCGGAGTGTTTGGCCGCGTTGACCATTGCCTCGCGGGCAGCTTCGACGAGTGCGGTGAGGTTCGGTTCGAGTTCACAGTCTCCGACGAAGGCGCTGCTGATCCGTATGCGGTGAAGGTCCTCGACCTCGGCGGCGGCGCGTCTGACGGCGGCACGGAAGCTGTGCTCGTAGGGGGAGGCCATGCGGTCTATGAGATTGCGCAGCTCGAGTTCCTGCTTGTGGGCGAGGGACCGCACGGTGGATTCGTCGGCTGCGTCTCGCTGCACGAGGGCGAGGGTCTGCAGCACCGAGTCGTGGAGCTGGGCGGCGATTTCAGCTCGCTCGTTGACGAGGCGCCGCTCGAGGCGTTCTGCGTCCCGCTGCTGTTCTGCGGCGATCCGCTGCCGTTCGCTGAGGCGCAACGCCCACATCGCCCACCCGTAGGCGAGGGCGCTCACCACCCACACCGCGATCCGGCCGACGTACTCGGTGGCGCTGAGCGGATCGGGGTCGAGTGCGGCGTTGACTAGTTGGGTGAGGGTGAGTGCCCCGACGGCGATGCCTCCGATCAGGAAGCTGGAGTGGGCGTAGACGACGAGCAGCAGCCACGACAGCGGCATGCCGCCGTAGAAGAGATCGTCGGCTCCGGCGAGTCCGGGTGATATGCCGATGAAGAAGGCGGCGGCACCGTCGATCATCAGCCACCACCAGGAGGCCAGCCGGTCCCGGGTCATGGCGGCGAACCAGGTGCCGACGGTGACTGCGACCGCGACCGCGGAGGCGGTCAGGACCCATGCGGTGGAGGCTTCGTCGTCGGTCAGAAGTGTGGCGGTGACCAGACCCCCCATCCACACCATCGCCAGGATCCGGAATATGAGCACGACGCGGCGCAGCACGAAGTCGATCGGTCGTGAGTCGCGCTTTTCGGGCTCTGCCACTTGTCCAACACCTCTGTGGCGGAAGCGTAGAGGACGGGACTTTCCGATCACGGAGACATGAGTCGCTTTGCGTGTGCCACCGCCATACTCAGAGCCCCGCTTTTGCGGGGCCCGCTTCGTCATCGGTGGTGTGAGGTTAGATGATCCCGGCGTCGTGCATCGTCTGGGTGAAGGCCCAAGCGATCCGCCGGTACCCGATGTCGGTCGGATGGATGTCGGGTTGGAGTCCCGGTGCGGGATCCCAGTCGCTCATCACGTGCGGGTCCCGGTGGGGCCCTCCAGCATCGCCGTGTTGCGTCGCTCGGCGCCTAGCTGTTCACCCAAGTAGAGAACACGACGAGTTCGACTGTCCAGATCGCGACGAGTAACGCGATCACGACACCCCACCGGGGTATGAGACGCAAGCGATTCCGCGGCGAGGAGCGAGCGGCCTCCCACCAGGAGCCTGCTTCGGCAGGGAGCAGGCTCGCCACCGCGGCCACCGCGACCCCGATGACCGAGAACCCGAGGGTGAGCGCCAACGCCAACCCGATCGCGTTCAGGTCGAAGCAGAAGAGACCACAGTCCCGAAATACGTTCCGGTCCGTCACCGCGACCACAGATCCGATGGTGCCGAAAGCGTACGAGATGGAGCTCACCGCGTACGCCAGCGGCTGGCGGCCCTTGAGCCAGTTGACCGCGACGACCACCACAGGCACCGCGACCAACAGGGTCAGTATCAGCCACCGGGGCACTACGCGGCGCCCCTTGCCGAAATCCGCACCGGGTGCCGGCCCCTCTCAGCCGCGGTGGGTCGCAACAGGCGGACCGAGTGATCCTTGTCTCGGACGACATTGCGCACGGTCCCAGAGGCCGTTGTTGGGCGTCCGCGGACTGAACCAGCTGCGAGGCGCCCAGCGAAGACCGCACCTGTGCCGGAGGCAAGAGTGGCGATGCTGACGGCCACGTCATGCGTCGCGGTAACCGCCGAACTGGCCGCCGGCGTGGGCAGTTTCCACACGTTCTTTCCGGTCGTTGATCCTGCGCAAGCCGCCGCCAGAAGCGCCAACACCACGATCAGGATCTGATGCTTCTTCAGCATGATTCCTCCTCCGATGGGGCCTCTCGTTCGCTTGGGGCTGGCAGCCGATTCCGCTGATCGGCAGTCGATCAAGCCAAAGCCAGGCACCTCGATGGTCTCAGAAGGGTTCGATGACCCCTATCGGGGATGACCCGGATTGATGCTGGGCGCACCTGAAGGAAACCGCTGCAGGAGGCTCACTACCGCGGCTGGGCGATGCCACCCCCCGGTGAGCCGTTTCATGAGGTCCTCGCGCTTCGTGGTGCGTGGGCTGAGTCCCGGCTTGCCATCGAGGAGCAATCAGGAGAAGCGGTCAATGGTCGGCTGCTGAAACTCCGTCAAGATCGAACCAGCCGACCTCAGATCCATGGATGGCGCCGAAAATCAGCGCCTGGTGAAGGAACGATGGACCGCAGAAAGCGAACGGCCTCCGGCCGCGTCGCTTCTACCTGAATGAGTACTTCCCATCGAGGCGATTCACAGAGCCGACCTGGGGCGGAAGGTGGTCAGGAGTTCACTGCGGTGATCACGACGATGATGAACACAGTCAGCGTACCGATCCCGATCCAGCCCAGAACTAGCCCGGCCACGGCCAAACCACGACCTCCCTGCGCGCCACCCGAAGCGTCGATCTTCTTCTTGGCCTGGTGGCCGAAAATTACGGCCAGAATCGAACCGATCCAGTAGATCCACACGATGCCGAGCACGAGCGATGCGATGGCCAAGCCGTTGGTCCGGGGGGCCGCTGCCACCACCGTGCGACCCGGTATACCCGCGGCGTAGTCGTAGCCGCAATAACGGCACACCTGTGCCTTGCTCAAGATCGACTCAGCGCAGGCCGGGCACTCCTTCATTCCAGGTAGGTCTGTCGTCATTCGCAGTCTCCCTTCCTGCCCCAATGCCGCACAGCTTCCGTATCAGTCCTGGGCATGAATGGCCTCCGTACCTCCGTCCAACCCAACCTACACGTCGGAGGACAGCGGCCGGCTCAGCGCGCACGCCGCGGTCGAAGCCTGCGAAGCCAATCGGCGATGCGACCGAGTGCAACCGAATCTCGGGGCGATTCAGAGTGCGTTCACGCAACCCGATAGCTTCGTCGGGGGTCAGGGATGCGGGCAAACCGCCCTTTATCCCTCCACCAGGGCGTTGTCGACCAGTGTCTTGTCGCCTTCGGCGGCGCCGACGAATCGGCGATCTCTCACTCCGATCTACCCTGCTCCGGACATGATCAGCCGTCCCACCGTCGCGCTCGCCGCCATGCTGCTCTTCGCCGCCGCCTGCACCGACTCGGAGACGACCGAGACGACCGCCGCCCCGACCACCACGGCACCGACCACGACCACGACCACCCTCGCCCCGACCACCACCGCAGCCGCTCCAACCACGACCGCGGCACCGACCACGACCACAGCTCCCACCACCACGACGACCACCACCACGACCGAGGCTCCCGACGAGTCGTCCACCACGACGACCCGGGTGCCGCTGACCACCACGACGACGACCGCACCACCCGCCGATGCCGTCCCCGACCTCCTTCCCTACGCGGGGCTATGGCGCCAGCCGACTTCGTTCAACGGGTTCCTGCTGCTTGAGGCCAACGGGGAGCTGTCCACCGGGTCATCGCCGGACAACCTCCCTCTCACCGGACAGTGGGACATCGTCGACGGCGACCTGATCATCACCGGCCTCGACCTGGGCATCGCCGGATGCGGTGATGCCGTGGGGCACTACGACCTCGAACGACCGCGCAGCGGGGGCCTGCGCATCCTGCTGATCGAGGACCCGTGCCAGAACCGGGTCGACTACCTCACCCAGCCGGGATCGAGCTGTCAATGCTTCCTCTATCTCCCGGTGGACAACCCGGAGGTATAGGGGTGAAGAGCGTGCAGCAGGCAGGGTGCAGGACGTACCCCCTCCGCCTCGCTGCGCTCGGCACCTGCCCCTGAGCCTGGATCCGCGATTCCTCGATCATCGGTTGCCCGTTTCGCCTTGTGCTGCATAGGTATTGCGTCATCAAACTCGCTCCCAGAAAAGGTGGAGGCCCCGCGGCGGATTGTGGAACAAGGCTTTCCTT
>JAZGDZ010000075.1:0-5299 GCA_036478235.1 Acidimicrobiia bacterium
TCGGCCGCAGACAAGACCGAGGACGAGCTCGCCTTCGAGCAGGGGGTCCGCGACATCGCCATCGACCTGGGCACCAACGTCCGGGTCGGCGAGGTGCTCGGCCATGATCGCCGCCGTGCCCTCATCAACTACGTGGCAGAGCACGGGATCGACCTGGTGCTGGCCGAAATGCCGAAAGGGAATCGGCCGGGCCGGCTATTCGGAGGGGATTTGCGCTGGCTGCGGGAGCATCTTGGCTGCGACACCGCCTTCTTGCGCACTCGGGCCGGCGGACGGTTGGAGTCCATAGCCATGATGGGCGCCGGTGGGCCCTATGACGCCCTGAAAGTCGAGTTGGCAGATCGCTTGGCCACCGCGTCTGGAGGCACCGTCCGATTCGTCCACGTCGTCGGTGGAGACGCCGCCCAACGCCAAGTGGATGGGATAGGGGAATACCACGAGGAACTGATGAAGCTTGGTCGAGCGAAAACGACCAGTTCTGTGATCCGCTCCGACGACGTGGTCGAGGCGTTGGGCGCCATCGCCAGTGACGCCGATCTGGTGATATTGGGCGCTTCGTTGCGCCGCTTCCACTTCTTTGCCGACCTGGCCGACAGGATCGCAGAGAGGGTTGACTGCAGCGTGCTGTTGGTCGAAGCGAAGGACACCGCCCGCCGCACCTTCCTCGGCCGGCTGTTGGAGAAGTTCATCTACTGACGAAATGCGGTAGGTTGTTCTGATCAATGTAATGGGAGAAATTCATTTGACTCATTACGGGTTGATACCTACTGTAAGGACTGTAACCCGTATAGCTGACTACAGCGGAGAGGGCAACGGTGGAGGCAACGAAGCCCCTAGAAGCATCGAAGGGCGGCAAGCCCACCGGCCCGACCTCCCCCGGGCTGCCCGCCGTCGGCGCCGCCCTCGCCGCCGTCTACCTCATCTGGGGATCTACCTACCTGGCGCTGCGGTTCGGTCTCGAGGGGTTCCCCCCGTTTCTGCTGAACGCGATCCGCTTCTTAGTGGCTGGCGGGGTCATGTACATGGTGCTGCGCCTCCGCGGGACTCCCTCTCCGACCCGGCGTCACTGGTGGAACGCCGCCCGGATAGGAGCGCTCATGCTGGTGGGAGGGGTGGGACTCGTCACGATCGCCGAGGACCTCGGTGTCGGCTCAGGTGTGGCGGCCACGGCCGTAGCAGTCATTCCGCTCTGGGCGGCCCTGGTGAGCGGGTGGTTCGGCCGCTGGCCCACGAGGCTGGAGTGGGCGGGCCTCGTCATCGGGTTCACGGGCGTCGTCGTGCTCGCCCAAGAGGGCGACTTCGTGTCGAATCCGGGCGGCATGATCCTCATCGTGGCCGCCCCTATCTTCTGGGCGATCGGGTCGGTGTGGGGATCGCACCTGGACCTTCCCCGACCCGCCATGGCCACTGCCACTCAGCTGCTGGCCGGCGGAGCCGCCCTGCTGGTGCTCGGCCCCCTCCGCGGGGAGCGGATCTCCGAGGTTCCGCCCGTCGCCGCCTGGCTCGCCCTCGGCTACCTGATCACGTTCGGCTCGATCGTCGCCTACACCGCCTACATCTACCTTCTCCGTACCGTTCGCCCGGCGCTGGCCACCAGCTACGCCTACGTCAACCCCATCGTGGCAGTGATCCTCGGTGTGACCCTGGGAGCCGAGGTTCTCACGGGTCCGGCTCTGCTAGCCCTGCCCCTGATCCTGGCGGGGGTCGGTCTCGCCGCGTGGGTACCGCGACGCCATCGTTCCTCGTCGGCCGCCGCCACCGGTCCTCATCGGAGGTCCGAACTCCAGGCACGGCCTTCCACTCGCAGATCGAAGAGACTCGCACAGCCGGCGGAATCAGAGGCGTAGCCGCATCGCTCGTCGGTAGGCGAGATCAAGTCAACAGATCCTCGATCTCCGGACCTGTCTCATCGCCGCCAGCGTGATTCACCCGGGTCGGGCTCGTCGACCGCTGGAGGTGCTTCCGGCACGACGCATTTCCCCGAATACACAAGCGTCGGACTGCTGACACTGGAGTGGGTGGGTTGCCGGCTCGAGCCGTATGATTCGTGGCCGATCTCGAACCTGGAGGAGGCGCATGAGCAACACGGACACCGCGCTCGTCATCACCGACCCGCAGAACGACTTCCTCAGTCCTGATGGAGTCACGTGGGAGCTCGTGGGCAAGAGCGTCGAGGCCAACAACACGGTGGAGAACATCGAGCGGCTCTTGGAGGCGGCCAAGGCGGGCGGGTACACCCTCTTCGTGTCTCCGCACTATTACTACCCCACCGACGCCGACTGGAAGTTCGGCGGGACGGTCGAGACGATGATGCACGACATCCACATGTTCGACCGCAGCGGGTCTCTCACCCTCGACGGGTTCGAAGGCTCCGGCGCCGATTGGCTAGACCAGTACAAGAAGTACATCGAAGACGGCGAGACCGTCGTGGCCAGCCCGCACAAGGTGTACGGCCCCGAGAGCAACGATCTGGCGCTTCAGTTGCGCAAACGCGGCTTCTCCAAGGTCGTCCTCGCCGGGATGTCGGCGAACCTGTGCGTCGAGGCTCACATGAGGGAGCTGACCGAGAACGGGTTCGAGGTCACCGTGGTCAAGGACGCCACCGCAGCCGCCCAGCACCCGGAGCTCGGCGATGGTTACCAGGCGGCCCTCATCAACTTCGGGTTCATCGCATCGGGCGTCGTCGACACGGACCAGGCGGTGACGCTGCTCACCTGACGGCCCATTCCGATCGTGCCGGCGAGGAGATCACAATGTGCCGTTCCGAGCACCCTCCGCAGAAGTCCGGCTTCAGCCCCGATCACTAGAGGATCTGCGGCGCGGAACTTCGCCTCGTCGGCGTGATCGGTCGTTGACCGGCCATCGGCCGTGAGGTCATCCCGACTCGTATCGTCGGGCCTCTACGTTGGGAGATGGGTGAGGAGCAGCCCGATGGCAAGCAAGACGTGGGCCAGGGCCAGCAGTCGCAGCGGACGCTCCCAAGTGGCCAGCAGCGTGGTCCGATCCCAGCTCGCCTCACCGATCTTGGCGGTGGCGGACCTCACCTTTCGTCGCACGTGCCGGGCCGGTGTAGACAGCGCCCGCTGCGACATGCTGAGGGCAGTAGCGGCGGCAGCAACGACGGCGACGGCCAACGAAAGCGACTCGGTCTGCGCCCAGTAGCCCACGAGCACCGGGAACGCACCCCAAGCCACGCCAAAGCCCGCCATCGAGTGCACCCAGCGGGACCACTCCAGCGCATATGCGGCTGCGAGCAGCACCCCCCCGGCCCCCCACGCAAGAGCCACAGGCGAGATGACGAACGACGCGGCGATCGCCAGGGCTCCACCGGCGCCGAGCCCTCCCCACCCCAGCATCCACAGGGTTACGGGTGACAGGCGGGTGGAGAGCGGACGATCGTGCAGTTCATCGAGAGCGTGTGCACCGATCCCGAGCCCGAACACAAAGGCGAGAAGGGTTCCCACCAGGCGCAATGCGTCGATCCGGGGCGCCATGGCAGCACCAATCACGATATACGAGAGGTGCCACATCGTGTACGGCAGGTGCAGGAGCGTGACGAGGTCGCCCAGCCGACTGCCGGGGTGTGCATAGAACGCGGGTCGTGAGCCGGTCATCGGCGCCGACCCCACATCACCAGCCCGCCACCGAGCGACATGCGGCGAAAGCGAACATCCTCCATCCCCGCCGCACCCCATTCGGCAGCGAGCCGTTCGGGTGGATGCTCCCGGCCGAAGGCGTCGATGCTCGGGCCCAGGAACCGGCCGACCTCCCACCACCCCGACCGGATCATCGCCCCTGCCATGGGGAGCAGGGCGCGGGTATACAGCCACCATGCCGGACGCCATGCACCGCCGGGCCGGCCGAACTCGACCATGCCCACGATTCCCCCGGGTCGGACGACCCGGACCAGTTCTTCGAGGCATCGCGACACGTCGTCCACATAGCGCAGCAAGTATCCGAAGGTGACGCCGTCGAAGGTGCCATCGCCAAAGGGCAGCCGCTCCGCAGTCGCCAGGACGGCTGCAGCGCCTCGTCGCTTCGCCATCTGTGTCATCTGGCGACTCTGATCGACCGAGAGCACCTCGAGGCCGCCTGACTCCATGAGCCGGGTGATCGATCCCGTTCCCGCGGCAACATCGAGTACCCGCGATCCGGGCGAGAGACCGAGCCCACCCACCATCGCCCGCCTCCACCGGGCGTCCTGCCCCATGCTCAGCATCCGGGCCCAGCGCTCATACGTCGGGGCGATGGAAGCGAAGAGCTCCCGGGCCAGCTCCGGAGGCGAGGTCGTGGCGCCGTCCACAATGGGGCCGACCTTACGGGTGCCAGCAACGTCAACAAGCTCACGGATAGTGCGACCGGTTGCCGGTCGCCGCAGGCGCCGACGCTCAAACGTCGTCTTTCGGCAATCCTCTCGGATCTGGCGGCACGTCCACCGCATGCTCTTGGAGGACGCCGAGCGGGATGATCTCGAGGGCCCGCTCGTGGGTCGAGGCGAGGACCACCGGTGCGGCCATGCCGTCACCGTGGGCTCGCAGCCAGTTACGCGCCGTGACGCACCACCGGTCTCCGGGCTCGAGGCCCGGGAACCGGAATTGCGGCATCGGGGTGGTGAGGTCGTTGCCGATGCCCCTCTGGTGCTCGAGGAACTCGGCGCTGACCACCGCACACACGGTGTGGCTTCCCAGGTCGTTGTCGTCGGTGCGACACGAACCGTCGCGGAACCAGCCGGTCAGCGGGTCGGTGCCGCACGGCTCCAGCTCGCCGCCGAGGACGTTGCGCCGGAACATGGCCGCAGTATCACACGCAATGTTCAGCAGGTCGCCGGTTGCCTATTGCCCGGCGGCGGGGGCTCGTACGCCGTCGGTGGCCCGCTCGAGTGCGATTTCCTTGGCGGCAGCCCGCGTTGGCGAAAAACGTTCCCCTATCTATTCCCACGGCCCGTCTACGGCTGGCGTTCCTCCAGCATCTCGAGGATGCGATCAGTCTTCTCTTTGAGGGACTCGAGGTCGGCCATCATGCGGTTGGGGGGAAACGACTCCGGCATCTTGGCCAACATCCGATCGCACATCTCCGAGCACCGCTCCCCCATCGCAGGGCTCTCGACCATCCTTCGAATGATCAGAAGAATCCAGGCGGCTAACACAGCGAAGATGATGAGACGCCTCATGCCTAGTGGTGTGTCGTGCAAATAGCGCCCGCGTATCTCCGAGCCATCGGCGTCATCTGGCACAGCCTGACGACGAAGGCACAGTCGGGACTGTTTCGAGGAGGAAGGCGAAGCCAGGGGGGCTGAGGG
>JAZGDZ010000076.1:0-7344 GCA_036478235.1 Acidimicrobiia bacterium
CTCGGCGACGCCGGGCGAACAATCGTGACCATCGCGGCTCCGGCGCGGGGCCTCATCGGGCTGAGGTCGCTCCTCATGACGGCCACCAGGGGCACCGCCCTGGTGCACCAGCACCACGACGGGTGGCAGCCGTGGGCCGGCGACCTTCCGCCGCGGGTCGGCGGAGCGATGATGGCGGACCGGTCGGGAACGTCCACGGGATTCGCTCTCGACAACCTCCAGCAACGCGGCGAGATGTTCATCGGCCCGGGCGAGGACGTCTACGAGGGCATGATCGTCGGCGAGGCGTCCCGGCCCGACGAGATGGTGGTCAACCCCACCAAGGCCAAGGAGCTCACCAACATCCGGACCCACAGCCACGACGAGGCGGTCAAGCTGGCGCCGCCGCGTCGGCCGACCCTCGAGACTGCGATCGAATGGATTGCCGACGACGAGCTGGTCGAGGTCACGCCCGCCGCCATCCGCATCCGCAAGCGCCATCTCAGCGAGAGCGAGCGCCGGATCGCGCGCAAGCGCAAGCCGTAACCAAGAGAGCCGTTGGCCTTTGGCCGTTGGCGATCGCTCAGTTCGACTCCGCCGGCTCCGATCGGTCGACCCACCGCTGCACCCGCAGCGCCCGCAGGGTGTTCCATCGGCTCGGCTCGCCGGGCTGCTCCATGCGGAAGTGCTCGCGCCCCTTGTGGTGGTTCTGCAGCTTCCAGCGGCCGTCGCCGGTGCGCTTCTCCTCCAAGAGTGCCAGGGCATCCGACCAGCGGTCATCAGGCACGACCCGAGCGTCACGGAGGTAGTCCAGTCCGCGCAGCACGTCGTACCACCAGCGAGGCGGGAAGGAGAAGCGAGTCCAAGAGGGATCGATCACATCTCCCGTAGAGAGGGAATGGAACAAGCGACGCTCCAGCAGGTAGTCGTGAGCGTGCTCCCGAGCAGCGCCGATCTTTCCGACGAGGTGGGGACCACGGCCACTCCGCTCGTACTCGAGGAGCCCCTCGAGCACGCTGATCGTCGTGTGAAACGAAGAGCGCACCGATCCCTTGACGCTCTGACAGTTCCAACCGCCGTCGGCGAGCTGTTCGTCGAGCAGCCACGTTGTGACTTCCTCGGCCCGGTCGGTCACGCCGAAGTAGGCGCCGAGTGCCAAGTTCATGCCGGTCACACAGGTCTCACCCATGTACTCGAAGAACCCCGATCCGTCCGACCAGGATCCCCCGCCGTCCCGTAGCCGGGAGGCGGCTCGCACCGATTCTGCTCCGGAAGGATCGAGCCCGAGATGGCGGAGCAGCAGCAGCGTGTAAGTGGTGGAAACCCACTTGGGCGAGTAGAAACCGCCGCCCCACTGCCCATCCTCGGCCTGGAGAGCGAGCAGCCGAGCACCCCAGCGCTCGGTGGCGACCCCCGACCGCTCCCTCGCAACGGACTCCGCCGGCTCATCGATCACATCGCGCATCACCTGCCATCTGACCGCGGGGTCTCCCTCCATCAACCAGTCGATCACGTCCATGATCCAACGGTATCGGATCTCTCAGTCCGACCACCCGATCGGCCGATGAGTCGGGGTGGTCAACTCGGCGGATCTGCGGATCCTGTTCGACTCGCCCTATCCGCTCGTCCTCGTCGCGACGAGGGATGAGACACGTCTGCTTGAGATGATCCGCACCGAGGCGGCGCGGCGAGACACCCCCGTCTGGCTCTGGTCGGCGGCTCGAGGCCTGGCCAGGGACGGTCACGATCCGCAGTACGGCACCCGCAACCCGGTGACTGCCCTGGCATTCGTCGCCGAGACCTCGGGACCGGGAGTCTTCGTGTTCGCCGACGCCCACCCGGCGCTACGCGATCCCGTCGTGATGAGGAGCGTCAAGGAAGCCGCCCAGAGCGCCGGGCCGGGGCGCACCATCGTCCTGACCGCACCCCACAGTGAGATTCCGCCGGAGTTGGAGGGAGTCGCGGTGACCTGGCAGCACCGGCCTCCGAGTGAGGAGGAGCTGGCCGACCTGGTGCGAAAGACGATCCGACACCTGATTGGCCGCGGCGTGGCGGTAACCCTGGATGAAGCCGGGGAGAGGGCGCTGGTGGCCTCTCTCAAGGGAGCGACGCTGGCAGAGGCGGAGCGCCTCATCCAGAGTGCGGTCCTCGACAACCGACTCGATCCCGACGATGTCGGGTTCGTGCGACGCGAGAAGTTTGCCGGGCTCGGAGGCGACGGCGTCCTCGAGCTGATCCAGTCTGAGAAGCGCACCCTCGACGACGTCGGGGGCCTCGACGGCCTCAAGAAGTGGCTGCGCCTCCGGGGAGCAACGGTCGGATCGAAACGGGCCGGCGATCTGGGTCTCGATGCACCCCGCGGCGTGCTCCTCACCGGAATCCCCGGTTGCGGCAAGTCGCTGATCGCCAAGACGCTGGCGGCCACCTGGGACCTCCCACTGCTGCTGCTGGATCCGGGCCGCCTCTACCGCAAGTACGTCGGAGAGTCGGAACAGCGCCTGGAGAGCGCCCTCGAGGCCGCCGCCGCCATGTCGCCGACGGTGCTGTGGATCGATGAGATCGAGAAGGGGTTCGCCGCCGGGGGGGACGGCGACGGTGGGGTGTCGACCCGCATCTTCGGCACCTTCCTGCGCTGGCTGCAGGATCGTCCCGACGGGGTGTTCGTCGTCGCCACAGCCAACGATGTGGCTTCGCTGCCGCCCGAGCTGCTGCGCAAGGGACGCTTCGATGAGATCTTCTTCGTTGACTTGCCGGGGCCCGAGGCGCGCCGGGCGATCTTCGCCGGGCAGCTCCAAGGGCGCGGCCACGACCCCACCGATTACGACCTGGCGAAGCTGGCCGAGGTGACCGACGGCTTCTCAGGCGCCGAGATAGAGGCGATCGTCGTCGGCGCCCTCTATCGAGCCTTCGCCTCCGGTGGCGAGCCGACCACCGAGGAGTTGACCGCCGAGACCGAGGAGACGGTCCCGCTGTCGGTCAGCCGCGCCGAAGACGTCGCCGCCCTGCGCAGATGGGCCGACGAGAGGGCAGTAAGGGCCTGAACTGAGCCGCAGGTGGCCGCAACTACGCTGACCGCCTCATGGATGACGCCAACTCGGGCCTCCGCATCGCGCTCGGTGTGATCGGTGGAGTCATCATCGCTCTGGTCCTGGTGCTCGTGGCGCTCATGTTCACCGCCGACGGCGGTGAGGACGCATTCATCACCGACACGACCGGCACCACAGCCACGGCGACCACGACGGCTGCCCCAACAACGACGGCGGCACCGACCACCACCGCACCGCCGGTCACGACCAGCAGCAGCGCCGCCACAACAACCACGACCATCCCTGCAGCCACGACCAGTTCGACCGTCCTCACCTTCGCCGGCGACACGTCGACCAAGACGGCGGCCAGCACCGGGACGCCCGGCTCCGCCCTCACCGCCATCCGTACCGGCGACCACACGGTGTTCACCCGAGTGGTCTTCGACTTCGAAGGCGAGGGCACCCCCGCCTACGAGGTCGGCTACGAACCCGGTCCGACGTTCATCGGATCCGGTGGCGGCGACCCCAAGTCCCCGGCGGGCGCGGCCTTCCTCGTGGTTCGGATCTTCGGTGGCCTCACCTATGACGTCGACGACTTCTCACAGACCTACCTCGGCCCGACCGAATTCGACCCCGGGCTGGGCCCGATCGTCGAGATCGCCTTTGTGGACGAGTTTGAAGCCGACATGATGTGGGTGATCGGCCTCACCGGAGAAAGACGGTTCGATGTGGGTACCCGGGTCGACCCGCAGCGCCTCGTGATCGACATCGAAAATTAGGGCTTGCCTCCGACGAAGCCGCCCGGCAATCTGCCTTACTGCTGGTGCTCGTCGAGGTGCGATCGTTCTCATCGGCCCGCTGGAGCCGGCGCACCTCCCCCATCTCCGTGAGCAGGAGCACCTCTCCCGCCTCGTCGAGCGCCAGCGAGAGGATCGGGCCGTAGGTACCCGCCGCGATCAGGTCCAGGTGCCGAAGCACGTGCCCCTCGAAGAGAAAGAACGCCCGTACCCGCCCGCTGCAGAAGTCGGCATATACCACCATCCCCTGCAACTCGGGGATCGACGCCCCCCGATACAGGGGGCCGCCAATCACGGCGCATCCGGACGAGTGCGAGTAGACGACGTCCGGCATGACCAGGCCCTCCGAGTCGCACGAGTCGGCCTGATAGCACTCGTCCCCCTCCATGATCGGCCACCCCAGGTCGAGCCCGCCGGCGTCGAGGGGGAGCACCGTAACCTCCTCACGTCGCAACTGGCCCACGTCGCCAATCACGATCTGGCGGTTCACCGGGTCTATGAAGAACCGCCACGGGTTGCGCATCCCGCTCAGCCAGATCTCCGAAGCGAGAGGCGTGCCGACGTACGGGTTGTCTGCCGGGACCGTGTAAGGCTTGCCGGCATCCACATCGATGCGGAGGATCGAGCCGAGCATGTTCTCCCGCAGCCGGCCGTTGCGGTCCGGATCACCGAAGCCGCCGTCCCCGATGGACACGTACAGGTATCCGTCCGGCCCGAACTGCAGCATTCCACCGTTGTGAAACTCGCCGGGCTGATCGACCTTCAGGATGAGCCGTGCCGACGTTGGATCGGCAATGTTGGGATCTGCGGACATCCGGTACTCGATGAGGCGGGAATCGCCGTCCAGGTCGGTCAGGTGCACGAAGAAGCGGCCGGTGGCGGCGAAATCGGGGTGGAGGGCGATAGCCAGCAAGCCGCGTTCGGGACGATGGTCGGGCACCGCATCGTCCAGGTCCAGCAGCGGGTCGGGCAGGACGACACCGTCGTCGACCACCCTGATCACGCCCGATTTCTCCGTGACGAAGAGCCGGCCATCGCCCGGGGCCACCGCAGACGTCGGCCGGTCGAGGCCCTCGGCGACGAGCACCGCTTCCAGGTCGGGAAGCCTCTCCTCGGTAGGGAGCACCGGTGTCGCAGGGGTCCCGGTCACCGCACGGGGGGTCGAAAGCAGCACGGGCGCGGCGGCCGCGCCGTCGCCGACGGGACCGATCCAGCCCCCTCCGACCGCGGCGAGCAAGACAACCACGATCGGCCACTTCCGCATGGCGCACGATGGTATCGGCCTTCGGTCTCACTGGAGACTGGTGACCGGTGACTGGTGACTGGTGACTACCTTGCGTGACAAGGGAGTTAGTGCTATCGTGTGACGCAAGGTAGCGAGCGAGGGTCTGTGGAACGCAGCAGCCAGCTCCTCAAGGGAGTGCTCGACATGTGCCTCCTGGCGATCATCGCCGAGGAGCCTTCCTACGGATACGAGATGGCCCGCAAGCTCGAGGGCCGCGGTCTCGCACTCGTCGGCGAAGGGAGCATCTACCCCCTGCTGAGTAGGTTGCAGCGCGGCGGTCTGGTGGAACCGTTCACCAAGGCGTCCAGCGACGGACCGCCCCGCAAGTACTACCGGATCGCCGACGAAGGTCGGCGCCAGCTCACCAGCTGGATCGGCGAATGGAGGAACCTCACCCATGGCGTGGACCGGGTCATCAACGGAGGCACCGATGACTGACCGAATTGCCATCGACGCCGTGGTCGCCGACTGCGAGCGCTACTGGCGAGCCGCAGGCATCAAGCGCCGCACTGCCGCCGACATGAGCGCCGAGTTGGAGCAGCATCTCGTCGACGCCTCGCTGGCCGGGCGATCGGTCGAGTCGGTAGTCGGATCAGATACGTCGACGTTCGCCGTGGAGTGGGCGGCCGCACAGCGCAACATCGACGAGCTGCCGGCATGGGATGAGGTGTTCCGTCGCCGCAGCCGTCGGTTTAGATGGACCGACATCGCGATACTGGCGATAGTGGCCGGGATCATCGTCATCGGTCTTGCCACCAGAGGAGAAGGAGACGGCATGGACACTGAGGCCTGGAGATGGATTTGGGTCGGTGCGGCCCTGTTTCTCGGCTTGGCCGAGATCGTGACGGCGGGATTCTTCATGCTGCCGTTTGCCGTCGGGGCGGTGCTCGCCGCCATCCTCGCCTTCGCCGACGTGGCGCCGGCGATACAGTTCACGGTGTTCATCGCGACCTCCCTGGTCAGCCTGATCGTGCTGCAGCGTTTCGTCCGGCACTCGGACGAGCACCAGCCCCAGGTGGGCGCCAACAGGTTCGTCGGCCAAAGTGCCGTGGTTCTCGAAGCGATCGACCGGACGTCCGGTGCGGGACGAGTCCGCATGGACACCGAGGAGTGGCGCGCCACCACCAACGGCGATCAGATCGCCACAGGCACCGAGGTTCGCATCGTCGACGTACGCGGTACCCGCCTGGTCGTCGAACCGATCGAGTGAAGTGATTTCAATCTACGAACCCATCCCGAGAGGAGAGACGCCATGAGTTTCGACGAACCCCTGTTGATCGTCCTGATCGTGATCGGAGCGGCGCTGCTCATCTATGCCGCCGCCGCCATCAAGATCGTCAGCCAGTTCGAAAAAGGGCTGATCGAACGCTTCGGCCGCTTCGACCGCATGGCCGACCCGGGGCTTCGTTTCATCATCCCCTTCATCGAGCGGATTCGCCGGGTCGACATGCGAGAGCAAGTGGTGGACGTGCCCCCGCAAGAGGTGATCACCAAGGACAACGTCGTCGTCACCGTCGACGCGGTCGTGTATTACCAGGCGACCGACCCGATCAAGCTCAAATACAACGTCGCCAACTTCATCCTGGCGGCCACCAAGTTGGCCCAGACCAACCTTCGTAACGTCATTGGCGACCTCCAACTGGATGAGGCGCTGACTTCTCGAGACATCATCAACACCACGCTGAGAGAGATCCTCGACGAGGCCACAGACGTCTGGGGCACCAGGGTGGTTCGGGTCGAGATCCAGCGGATCGACCCGCCGGTGGACGTGACCGAGGCCATGCACCGCCAGATGAAAGCGGAGCGGATCCGCCGTGCCGTCGTCACCGAGGCCGAGGGTGAGAAGCGCTCGGCGATTCTCACGGCCGAGGGCGTCAAGCAGGCCCGGATACTCGAGGCAGAGGGGCAGGCCCAAGCCATCCGCGAGGTGGCCGACGCCGAGAAGTTCCAGCTGCTCACCGTCGCCGAAGGCGAGGGCCAGGCCATCGAGCGGGTCTTCGGAGCCATTCACACCGGCGACCCCACTCCCGACCTGATCGCCATCAAGTACCTGGATGCCCTGGGCCAGATCGCCGACGGACGGGCCACCAAACTGTTCCTGCCGACCGAGTTCAGCGGCATCGCTTCGAGCATTGGGGCCTTGCGGGAGATCTGGGAGGGCGATCATCACGGGATGGATCACGACCAGCACGCCAAGAGTGAGGACTCGAGCAGCGAGGAGTAGGCCGAGCAACAAGTCTCCAGTCTCCAGTCACCA
>JAZGDZ010000077.1:0-17247 GCA_036478235.1 Acidimicrobiia bacterium
GATGTCTGATGTCTGATGTCTGATGTCTGATGTCTGATGTCTGATGTCTGATGTCTGATGTCTGATGTCTGATGTCGCGTAGCCTCTTCCACCTGATGGACACCACCGAAATCAGCTTTACGACCGGGCGCAACGCCGCCACCGTCGATCTCACCGCCGAGGTCGCCGCCTTCGTCGCCGGCAGGGGCGACGGCCTCCTCAACGTCTGGGTGCCGCATGCCACCGCCGGGATCGCGGTCTTCGAGACCGGTGCCGGGAGCGAGGAAGATCTGCTCGCCCGACTCGACGAGGTGCTGCCCCGTGACGGGCGCTGGCGTCACTCTCACGGATCGCCCGGCCACGGAGCCGACCATGTCATGCCGGCGTTCATCGCCCCGTCTATCTCGATCCCCGTCGTCGACGGGATCATGCAGCTGGGCACCTGGCAGTCGATCGTTCTGGTGGATCCGAACCGCGACAACCCGAACCGTCGAGTGCTCTTGTCCTTCCTCCCGGGATGAGCATCTTGTAGGAAGGAGCCGGAGCCGCGGCCGGTTACAGGACGCGAAAGGAGAGACCATCGACCGCCTGATTCCACTTGACGAAGCGAACGCGGCGGCGCCACTCGGGTCGCTGCGGGCCGACGCCATGCCGTCGGAGATGTTCTACGTGCGCTCCAACTTCGGCGTCCCCCAGGTGGATCTTCGATCGTGGAGGCTCTCGGTGGGCGGTCTGGTCGGTTTGCCCGACACCTACTCGATCGACGACCTGCGGGCGCTCGGTGAGTCGACCGAACTGGTGACTCTCGAGTGCGCCGGCAACGGGCGATTGCTGATGGATCCGGTTCCCGACGGTGCCCCGTGGAAGCTCGGTGCGGTCGGCGTGGCCGAATTCACCGGAGTTGCCTTGCGGAGGGTGCTCGAGCCGGCCCAGACCGCGGCCGAGGTGATCGAGTTCGTCTTCACCGGCGCCGACCGCGGCTCGGTGGAGTCCGACGGCGCAGTCAACTACGCCTTCAGCCTGACCCGGGACGAGGCCCTCGGCGGCGGGCCGATGCTGGCGTGGGCGATGAACGGCGAGCCTCTGTCGGTGGAGCACGGTGCCCCGTTGCGACTGGTGGTCCCCGGCAACTATGGGATGAGCTCGGTGAAGTGGTTGACGACGATCACCGCGGTCGATAGACCCTTCACCGGTCACTTCCGTCAGAAGTACCGGTACTTGGGCGATCCTGTCGCCCCCGAGGAGGCCCCCGTCGGGCGGATGCGGGTGCGGTCGCTGATGACCTCCCCGGCGGACGGAGACGAGGTCGGCGGCGAGGTCGTGATCAGCGGGATCGCCTGGTCGGGACACGGGCCGATCGCCGCCGTCGAGGTCGGCATCGACGGGCAGAGGTCCGATGCCCTTCTCGGATCGCCCTTCGGCCGGTTCGGCCCCACCCCGTGGTCGGTGGCGGTTCCGCTGGATCCCGGACCGCACACCCTGGCCGCTCGGGCCACCGACGCGGTGGGGAACACCCAGCCACTGGACCCGATCTGGAACCGAAACGGGTACGCCAACAACGTGGTCCACCGGATCGAGGTCACCGCGAGCGATCCCTAGGGCTGGGACCCGGAGGCGCTCCGGTGGTGGGGTTGGTCGCCGGACCGAACCTGCCGGCTCAGGTCACGAGGCGGGCGGCCCTCCGTTCGAAGATCTCCGCTGCCTTCAACAACCGGTCCGGCAGCTCCATGATCTTTTGCTGCAGCTCGCGGGACCTGGCGGAGAGGCCGGTGAGGTGCTCGATCCTCCAATCCCGCAGCAGTGGCTCGATGACCCGATCGTGGTGGATTCGCAGGTTGTAGACACCGACCTTCGCCATGTCGACGGCCCTGCGGACGAATCCGGGTATCGCCGTGCCCGGCATCTTGAAGTTGTCGAAGACACGGAAGATCGGCTCGAGCATCGTTTCGGGGCTCTGCTCGAGCATGGCGGATGTCACACCCCGGTAGAACATGAAATGGTGGTTCTCATCGATGGCGATACGGGCCATCAGGGCGTAGGCCGTCTTATCATCGGCCAGCCGGCCGGCATTGCGGTGGCTGACCCGGGTCGCCAGTTCCTGTGCCGAGGTATAGACGAAGAGCGCCGCCGGATCCTCATATCCGGTGAGGTGGCCGGCCTCCATCGTGGCCATCCGATCGTCTTCGAGCCCTTGGGGGTCGCAGTTACGTGACGTGAGCAGGTAGGACCGCAGCGCGATCGCGTGCTGACCCTCCTCAGCGGTCCACAGGTTGGCCCATTCGGCATAGGCCCCGTCTTTCGGCAACCGGGCGGCGATCTCGGCGTGGTAGTAGGGCAGGTTGTCTTCGGTGAGGAGGTTGAGCACAAGTGCCGTCCGAATCTCGGGCGACAAGCTCGCTTGACTCGGATCCCAGGGCTCTTCGACGAAACTCCGGCCCTGTTCCCACGGGACGTACTCGTGGGCGTACCAATCCTCGCGTCGCTCCCGATGCTCTGCCGTGAGGCGCATCACCGTCGGTTCGACGGCCTGGAGAAGCTCCAGCTGCTCGGTGTTCACAGGATCCCCTCACGGCCACGGACGGCGAAGCGCCGATCCCGCAGCCACCTTAGGAACTCGCTGGGCATTAGCGAGGGAAGCGCTCGGCTCTCCCCAACTGGTCCTGGCTGACACTCTCGGGTCGCGACTCGACCGGGCCCGGTTGCAGCAGCCTGCTCACGCCGCCTCCGCTCCGAGGGAGCGCAGCAGCGGGTACGGGAAGATCCCGGTGGCGTGGGCGTCGGGGCCGAATCCGATCGATACGGCATAGTCGCCGACGAGCGACACGTCGGCGATCGTGATCGCCAGCAGGCCTTCAAGCATCCGCGCGGTGCGATCGACGCCATCGGGCTCTCGACAGGAGGCGCAGGGGCAGGCTGCCCGCAGCGACCGCGCCGGGATCACGTCCCTGCTGCCGTCGTCCCAGAAAACGGTGAGCGCCGACGGCTCGACCTCGATCCGGGCTGGTACCTCCATCTGCGGAGCGTATCGGCTACCGGACCCAACCCATGGTCGGGACGAACGATCGAAAGGCTGCAAGCCGGAAGCGTCGTCGCGACCCCGGCCACGGGTCAGTCGTCGAGATCGGCGCCTACGAGCACGTCTCGACGGACCCTTGTCTGGCCTTCCTTTGGCGCCTCCAGTCAGACACCCCGCCCGGCCAGAGCCTCGTCGGTGAAGGGCTCGATCATGATGCACTCGCCGGGGCATTCCTCGGCGGCCTCGATCACATCTTCCATCAGCTTGTCGGGGACTCGAGCCACACCCTTCGCGCCCTCGGGTCCGTGCCCGTCGCCGGTCTCATCGTCGAAGATGATGGTGGCACCGAAATGGGCGGCTTCTTCCTTTACGACCCATAGTCCATCGTCGCGGGCCACAAAGACGTCCGGTGCGATCTCTTCACAGATACCGTCACCCGTGCAGAGGTCCTGGTCGATCCAGACCATCATTTTCGACGAATCAGCCATCACGATCCCACTACTGATCGGAGAGCCGCGAGGCTAATACCGAGGGCGGTCCTAACTCGTTGGGACAGGAACCTGCAATTGCCCCGGTCCCGGAGAGCCGCGGAGTCATTGAGAAGGGGTGCCAGGCAGTTCGAGGCCCCGTTTGAAGCGGGCCAGTCCCTCGACCTGGCGGATGAATCGGGCGCTGCGACGGAAGCGTTGCCCTATCTGCTCGTAGCTCTCGCCGCCGGCTCGCAGTGCGAGAACCCTCCGCTCGATAGCCCGTGGTGTCCGCTTGACGGGAGATCTCGATCGCGGGATCTGAGTCCACTCGATGATGCGGGTGACGTGGATGGGGCTTCGTCGGATCCGGCGGGCGATCTCCTCGATGCTGACGCCTTCGTCACGCATGATGAGGATCCGTCGTTCGACAGGCCTGAGCGTCTGGGTCATCTTCTCTCAGCTCCTGAGTCTGTGCCGACAGTAGCGGGCGCTATCTCTTGAGCGTGCTGCTGCCCTCATTTAGGGCGTCCGCCAATAGGCGGACGCCCTAAGCATTGTCAATGGCTCTTCGCCGTACGGCTCATCGCTGGTCTTGGCTGCGGTGTTCGAGATTTGGCTGCGGCGTTCGGGTCCTATTCGGCCCCGAAGCGCCTCCGCATGGAAGTGTCGCCCTGCGGACGGCGCCTTGTTCTACCTACTCGGCCTCGAACCCCTCCGCAGGTTGGAGCCGCCCTGCGGGCGGCGCTGTGTACTACGGCCCGGGGCCCCCAGCCCCAGGCCGCCGAGTCCGCGCCTATTGGCACGCCCTCATTCGCTTCATACGCAGTCAGTACCGGAAGATCGCCGCCAGGGTCGTGGCGGCGCTCACTGCCGGGAGCGCCTCGCCGCCACGGCGCAGCGTGTTGACGATGGCCAGGTTGACCCGGGCCCGGTCGTCGGTGCTGGGATCGAACAGGAGGGTGCGAACCCGCCCGGCCTGGGCCGCCCGCGCCACCTCGGCGGGGTCGGCACTGGACTTCCCGGAGGATCCGAGACTGCCGATTTGATCGAGCAAGCGAGCAGTACGTTCGCCGGCCATCCCGTGCACCGCCGCGGCCGCCTTTGCCTGCAGGTCGCGCTCGTCGAAACCGTCGGGGTGGGCTTCAACCGCGGGCAGGAAGTCGCGCAACGCACTCACGGTGCGGTAGATGGCGGGCAGCCGCCCCGGGCCGACAAGCAGCAAGGGCGCCGCGTCGTTGCGGATGCCGGCGCCCACCGCCGCATCGACCGCCCGCAGATAGGTGCGCACCGGCTCGAACTCGACGTCTTCATCGACACCCTGGCCGTGGAAGGTGGCGAATCCGCCGCGAGCGGTGGCATGGAGCTGCAGCTGTTGTTCCAGGTCGCGAAAGCGGGTGATGTCGGAAAGCGCTCCGGGGGCATCCGGCAGATTCATCGGGGCGATTCTCCACCGATCCGATCGCCACAGATGGCAGCCACCTCTGGTGATCGTGAGCACGAAGCAGTGGATCGGATCGAGGCTTTCGACGAGCGGAACCACATGGAACTCGTCGGCGACGTATACGTACTCGGGGGTCGGCGTTATGAGCGGGATGAGCTGTTGGTGGCCGGGGGCGGTGAACAGGGCTACCGCCGGCACCGAGCGAGAAAGCGGGTGGGCCGACCTCACGATGTCGGTGATCGGGTCGAGAAGCTCGGAGCTGGTTTTCGGAGCGGCTCCGCGCTCCTCGAGCAGGGAGGCCGCGTGCTTGACGAGGTTGCGGACGCTGATGGCGTCCTGGCGGCTGTCGGTGTGATCGACCGGGACGATGATCGTCACCTTTGGGGTCGTATCGACGGTAAGAAGATCCCGGAATTCGACGGTTGCTGGGACTGGAGTCGTGATCGTCATGCTCCCATGGTGGGCTGCTCACGCAGGCATCGGTAGGGGCCGATGGTGGGTTCCATTCCGGCACGGTATCAGTCGCGTTGTGGGGACGCGGCGCCGGCGACAACGCCATCTTCCGAGATCTGAGCCGCACCTAAATGATTGTTGATGCCGAGCATCTCCCCTCGGGGACCGAGGCCCCGTAGCCCCATGCGGCCGTCCCCTCGATGCCTACTCGCGCTTCGAAGCTCCGGGTTCAGCCACCCTGCTCAGGTAGTGAGGGAGATCGCCCAGGTTGAAGCCCGAAAGGCTGTCTCCGGTGGTGCGCAGGTACTTGCCTGTCGGGCCGTTCACAACGTGGACGTAGGCACGCTCGGCGATCTCCTCCACGTAGTAACGGTGAATGTCGCCCTCGATGTCATCGATGGCATCGGCCTTCAGGCGCGGCGACCAGGCTTCACCCACATGGCACAGTGCCGTGATATCCCCCTGCGTGTCCTTGGCGGTCTGGCGGACACGTCGTTCCGTCATGGCTTCCTCCCTTGTGGCCATGACGTACGCCCGTCCAGAAGGTACCACCCCATCCCGGTGCGCGTGCAGAGACGGTTATCGCGATCTCAGCTTCTGCACCCGGCTGGTGATGCGCGACGGATAGCGCGTAGAGTCGACCACCCGCCTTCTAGACCCGATCTCACTTTGCCGGGCTAGGGGGGTTGGTCCGCCGGGTTGCCGGTCGGGGAGGGGGCTGGCGCTTCACCGAAACCGCAGGTCGAGCACTCGCACTAGGCATCGTCGATCGCACGATCAAAGTTCTCGACCGTACCGATCTTGCTGTATGGCACATAGGCGAGCCATTCGCCGCCATCGTCATTTACCCTCAGCACTACACCGCGCAATTCGAACTTCAGCACCTCCCCGCGTTTTCCGTCCATTGTGACCTCTTCGCCGGCACGGAAGTTGTCGGCGAACACGAACGAGATGTAGCCAATGATGTCCCGGATGAGCGGCTGCGCTCCAAACGAGATCGCAAGGCCGATGACGCCAAGGGCGGCGACGAGCGCGGCGATTTGAATCCCGAGCGTATCGAGGACCAGCAGCCCCGCGATGGCGGTGAGCACCACTCTCAGGGCCGTGCGCGCCACCTGCCGGAGGGACGCGATCCGCTCCGCATCCCCACGCTCGGCACGGGTGAAGAAGCGGCCGAGCGCGATCCTGAGCGCAACGTTGACGACGAGCGCCCCCACCACGATCCCGACAACGCGAGCAGCCGTGAGCGTCGATCCTTCCAGCATCGGTCTCCCCTCAGTGGAATCCGAGTGAACCTTACGGCTCTGCGGCCGAAAGGAGCGTGACCCCGATGTGGTGTTAGACACACGCAACGCCTCTCACACAGGAGCACATATCATCCGATCTGGAACACCCCGAACAGAAGCGCTGCCCGCACAGAACGGCAGGCCTCCACCGCCCCTTCTGGCGCGTGTCAAGACGATCACTGTGACGCGCAAGGCGATGTGCTACTTGACGCACCCACCGGATTCACTACCTCATCTGATTAGTACGCTCAGAAGGTGAGCAACCGGAGACCCAGCCCACCGGGGGCCTACCAGATAGAAATGTCCGTCACCTGCCGCGAGTGCGATAGGCGGGTGGACGGTGCAATGGTGTTCACCGCCAGGAATCAGATCATCGAATCTACCGGGTTCATGGTGTTCTCAGAGCCACCGGGCGCTGTATGCGAGGAGTGCCTTGGACCGATGGAGATGTGAGGCGAAGGGCGATCAGGACACCCCCGAAGAGAAGGCTGAGCCGAACTCCAACTCTCCTCCGCTGGAGGCGGCTGCCACCAACAGCGTGGCCCGGACCAACGCTACGAGTCGCTGAGGATGGGGCGGCAGCTAACGGCTCCCTTCCGTTTCGATAGCGTACGTGAAATGGCGACCGTCCTTCCCGGAGCCGCGACCGTAGCGATGCCATTGCGGGAAGTTGAAGTCGGAGGTGACGGAGGACGGCAGGAGCACAACGGCCTCGAGAAATGCCTCAAGGTCTGGCACGCGGTAGAAGTTGACCTCGTAGCCCCAACCGGCCAGCTCGTCGAACAACTCGCGTGCCCGGTAGTCGTCCCAGTTGACCGAGAACCGGCTTATGCCCCAGGAGGTCAACATTTCCAGCGTCTTGTGCGCTTCCGCAGGCGCACCGACGATCAAGGGAGTCAGCCAACCGATGGGGCACTGCACGATGGCATTCGGGTAGTCGGCCCGGATGCGCCGGAATCCCTCTTCGTGGGTCGTCTCGATTTCCCCGTTGAACCAGAGCCGGTCCTCGGTGAATCCTTTATCGGCGACGATCTGCAACACCCGGTCCAGCACATCGCGACCCCCTTTGAGGTCGAGTTTGATTCCCCTGTTGTGCTTGGCGACCTCGCGCACCATCGCGTCGAAAGTCAGCCATTCTTCGTCGGGGAGAGCCGGGATGATATCAAACGAATCGTGGCGGCAGATGAACTCGCCAGCGGAGTCCTGACGAATGTCGACCTCGGCCCAGAACACGTCGGAGGCGATGAACTGTCGCAGATTGTCTTCGTCGTTGACCCCGTGCCAAACGAGTTGCACCCGTGGCGGCAGCGCCTCCTCACCGGGTACGAGGTCCGTCAGACGATAGTCCCCGCCGCGAGCCGTGCCCCGGGGGATAGAGGCACGACGTGACTCGAAGATCGTGTTGGCGTGCAGGAGGAGCACCCCAGTCTCCTTGACCGCGGGTGCCAGCGCCTTGAGCACGGAAGGCTCGTTGTCGATGACGGCGAACACGTGATACCCCTGGGCCTGGAAATGCCGCAGTCCGTTCATCTTGTTCGCCTCGACGTTCTGGTCCCATTCGCCGGGATTCATCAAGAGGAGCTCATCGTTGAAGTGCACTCGATAGGGGTCTCCCAGCCGGTTCAGCGCTTGCAACGTCACGTTTCTCAGCTTCTCCGGCCTTCCCGAGATGAGGCCCACCGAGGTGTTGGGCTGAAGTTGGAACCATCGGATCATCGGGAAGACCCCCGGAAAGGGCCTGTGCGTGTTGAGGATCGTGTCTTCCTGCCAGCGCTGCTCGAGGTACCATTCCACCACCGCGGGGCGCTCCGAGGCCGGGACCGCGACCTGTTCGAGAAGCTTCTCGACTTGATTTTCGTGCACCGTCACATCCGCGGGCCGCAACCGCGTGAAGTATGCGGTTCCCCGAGCCTCGTCGTAGGACTGGAGCACGGACAGCACGAAATATCGCATGTCGATGATGGTGCCGTCGATGTCGGATACCAGCATGAGCGGCTCACCGGGGTATTGAGTGCAAACCCGGAGGTAGCAATCGGCAAGCGCCTTCATCCAGCTCATCCCGCACTCTCCCCGGTCGCTGAAATATCGAGCTCTCTGGCAAGGGCCTCGGGTGCCATCGACTGAATCCTATCGATGGAGCCAGCCCCATACTGCCGGTGGCCCTGGGCTACTGCCGGTCTTCGGAACAGGTCTTGCCCCCGCCCGAGGCGGTGGAGACACCTGTCCGAACTGCAATAGAGATGGTCGGGTAGCGGTGCAGGATCGCGGCCCTGTCGGCTGGCCGCTACTTGAACACGACCAGGTGATCGGCACGATGGCTGACTACGTGCTGCGCTTTGGCAGCAACCGCTTCGTTCTCGCGGACGTCCACGATGATGCGTTCGCGGCAGCGCTCCCAACCAAGCTGAGAAACGGCAAGCCGCAGTACATCAACGTGGTCGGACTGAACGACCCAATCAGCTTCAACCCTGCTGCGTTTCCGGCATTGGACATCACCAAGCTGCCTGATGAGGACGAGGGTTGACGCGCGACGGATAACGCGCAAAACAGGGCCCCTCGTCCACTAGACCCCATCTCACCTTGCCGGGCTAGAGGGGGCGGGCGCCGCCGTTGCCGGTCTAAGAGAGGGTTTGAAGAGCTGTTCGGCGACTACGCCCCCAACCGAATCTCGTCGTCGTCCTCTCCTCCGAAAGCGACGCCAACCACTTGGGGTTGAGGCGTTGATGGGCGCAACGCAGTGGGGGAAGGAAGCTGGCCGGTCCCCGTCAGCCGGTGTTGCGCAAGCCGGTGGCGATGCCGTTGATGGTGAGCAACAGGGCTCGCGCCACCGTCTCGTCGCCGGCGTCCTCCGCTCGCTCTCTCGCCAGCAGGGCCACCTGTAGCAGGTTGATCGGATCGAGATAGGCGTCGCGTACCCGCAAGGTGCGCCGGAGCGTCGGATGGGCACCGAGCAGCTCGTCGTGGCCCGTGAGCGCGGTCACCGCCTCGACGGTGCGTTGGTGTTCCTCGGTGATCCTGTCGAACACGGAGTGGAGTCGGTCCGGCACCAGCACCTCCACATAGTGCCGTGCCACCGTCAGGTCCGTCTTGGCGAGCGTCATCTCGACGTTGCCGATGAAGGTCTCGAAGAACGACCACTCGCCGAACATCTCTTCGAGAGTCTCATCGTGCCCGAGGCGACGCGCCGCCGCGATCCCGCTGCCGACCCCAAACCATCCGGGAACAACGTGCCTGGTCTGAGTCCATCCGAAAACCCACGGAATCGCTCGCAGACTGTCCAGCCCGAATTCCTTGCCGGGTCGCACCGACGGGCGCGACCCGATGTTCAGCTCTCCCAGCTCGGCAAATGGCGTCGCAGCCCTGAAGTAGTCCAGCGTGTCCTCGGAGTCGACGAATGCCCGGTAGGCAGCATGTGCCCCCTCGGAGACGGCATCCATGGCGCGGAACCAGCGATCGAGCGTCGCCTGGTCACGCCGGGGCTTTCGGTGCAGCAGGGATGCTTCCAATACCGCGGCCAGGGTGAGCTCCAAGTTGCGCTCCGCAAGGCCGGGGAGCCCGTACTTGTCGGAGATCACCTCCCCTTGCTCGGTGAGCTTGATCGTCCCGTCGACCGTCCCGAATGGCTGAGCGAGGATCGCCTCGTTGGTCGGGCCGCCTCCCCGTCCGATCGTGCCACCGCGGCCATGGAACAGGGTCAGGTGCACGCTGTGGCGATCGGCGGCGTCATGCATGGCCCGAGCGGCGCGGTGGAGTCCCCATTGGGAGGTGGCAATGCCACCGTGCTTCGACGAATCCGAGTACCCGAGCATCACTTCCTGCCGGTCGCCGCGCAGCTCGACAAGGTGCCGATACGACGGATCGGACAGCATGATGTCGATGATCTCGCCGGCCCGGGACACTTCCTTGGTCGTCTCGAAGAGCGGCACAAAGCCGATACGGGCGACCCCTGTCGTCAAATCGATTAGCCCGGCATCGCGGGCCAGCACGGCAACC
This sequence comes from Acidimicrobiia bacterium, assembly GCA_036478235.1. Taxonomy (GTDB): domain Bacteria; phylum Actinomycetota; class Acidimicrobiia; order Spongiisociales; family UBA11373; genus JACZWZ01. The sequence continues at coordinate 10,639 of JAZGDZ010000077.1, forward strand.
GCGAACACATCGGCGGCATTGGTCGTCTCGGAAACGATGTAGGACTCGATCGCCCCGTCACCGAACCGATCGAGCGCCTGGCGTATGGCGTCGAAAGTCCGCCGCGTGCGGCGGTTGCCTTCGGAAACCTCGAGCGTCGAGCTACTCAATGGACGCCGCGACCCGAGTTCCCGTGCCAGCAGCTCGAGTCGATCTGCCGGTGCGAGCCGATCGTAGGAAATGCCGGCGACGTGCTCGTACATCTCCCCAAGAAGATCGTGATGCTTGTCGGAGTGCTCTCTGATGTCCATCTTGGCGAGTCCGAAGCCGAACGCCGCCACCCGCCGCATGAATCGGGTGACCATGCCGCCGGCGATGAGGTTCCCCCGGTTCTCCCACAACGACTCGTACATGCGCTCGAGATCGGCCAGCAACTCGTCGGGAGCCCGGTAGCCGACCTCGTCGGTTCCTCGCCCACCTTCGAGCACGCGACGTCGGGTCACCTGAAGACGAGCGTGGATGAAGGCGCACTTGAGCCGGTAAGGCTCCCCGGCGCTGAGGGTCGAGAACCGCTTCCAGACGTCGGGGAAGGCCCTCCGGTCCTCCTCGAGGGACGACCGGAGGGCGTTGGACACAGGGGTGATCCGCTCGGACGTCGACAGCGCGGCCGAAAGCTCCTCGACTGCGGTGATCAGCATCCGCAACCCATGATCGTGCTGCATCACCAAGACCTCGACCGTGATCTCGGGAGTAACAGACGGGTTGCCGTCGCGATCCCCGCCGACCCACGTGCCGAAGCGCAGCGGAGCGGCACGAGGACCGAGCGGTGCTCCGAGCCTGGCAAACTCGCGCTCCACCGTGTCGGTGATCCGGTCGAAGGTGCTAGTGGCGATCAACTCGAGGTAGTACACCGCCGACCGTGCTTCGTCGAGCGGCGTGGGTTTCGTCGACCTCAACTCATCGGTCTGCCACATGAGGTCGATCGTCTCCGCCAACCTGCGGTCAATGGTGGCAACGTCGGCTCGGGTGGCTCTCGGGTCGGACCGATCCTCCAACAGCTCGGCGACCATGGCGAGCTTGGAGAGCATCGATCTCCGCGCCGCTTCCGTCGGATGAGCCGTGAACACCGGGCAAACCTCCAGTCGATTCACGACAGCGCGGACCTCATCGAGCGGAATCCCCACTTCGAGCACGCGATCAACGGTCGCCTCCAGCCATCCGGCGGTGCGCCGTGACCGCGCCGTGAGCACATCCACACGGTGAACCTGTTCGGCGACGTTGGCGAGGTAGAAGTAGGCGGTGAATGCCCGAGTGAGCAGGATGATCGTCTCCAGATCCTGACCGGCGAACAGAGTTTCGAGCTGGCGCGCCTTGGTCTCGTCGGGCCGATCGCGCAAGGCTTTGGTGAGGGCGCGCACCTGCTCGACGAGGTTGAGAAGATCCGGGCCGACCTGTCGGGTCAGGGTCTGGCCGAGCAGATCGCCGAGGAGACGGATGTCGACGCGCAACGCGGCGTCATCGTCGAGCAAATCGACCGGGTCGAGTGGCACGACGGCGAGCGTACCCGGTGCCGCCGGGCTCGGTCTTACGGCGGTGACCGACGAGCTTGTGGGTGGTTCGGAAGTCTCGTTCGCGTTGCCAGTCAGCAAGGCTGCCTTCCAAGGCTGTTCCCGTGATGTTGTTGCTGTGGCGGCAGGCACACCTTCCTCGGAACTGCCAGGGATGTGTCCACCTGGTCGAATCGCCGCGTGCAACATACTGCGGATCCACGTGCCGGAGGCGCGTCTCGCGACGGAGACTTGGCTCCGGATGATCACCACTCTCCTGCTGCTTCTCGGCCGGCTTCACGCTTGGCCCAGTCCAGCAACCAAACGCCATTTCAGTGGGAGTCAGCGGGCGCCTGGTGGTGGGTCTCTCGCATCCGGATGGCGACGAGGGTGCCGGAGGCGGCGGTGAGGAGGGCGACCGTCCAGATGGCGGCCGGCGGATCGATGAGGTCGGCGATGATGCCGGTGAGGAGAGCACCGACAGCGAACCCGGCGTCGCGCCACATGCGGTAGACGCCGACGGCGGACGCCCGCCAGCGGGGATGGGCGATGTCGCCGACCGCGGCCAGGAGCGTGGGGTAGACGAGGGCGGTCCCGATCCCGAGCAGGGCCATTGCCGCCGCCCACGTGGCGAAACCCGCTCCGGCAGCGATGATTCCGATGGCCACGGCTTGGGTCCACATCCCGGCCACGATGAGACGTTTCCGCCCGACACGGTCGGACCAGGCGCCGGTCGCGAGTTGCCCGAGACCCCAGACCGCCGGGTAGATGGCTGCCAGCATCCCGATGCGTCCCACCGAGACGTCGACGGAGGCGAAGAACAGTGGCAGCAGACCCCATGCCATGCCGTCGTTGAGGTTGTTGACGAGTCCCGCTTGGCTGGCCGACGAGAGAGATGGCTCCGCAAAGCTTGTTTGGATGAACACGTCCCGGGTGGAGAGGTCGTCTTCGAGGGCGTCACCGGCGGCCTGGTGATTGGCTGCCTCATGGAGGGCGAAGTGGCGGGTTTCGCGGACCGCGATGGTCGACAATCCGAGACCGAGCGCCGCGTACGCGATGCCCAGATAGAACGGCTCGGGTCGCAGCCCCGCCTCGGCGGCGATGAATCCGGTCAGCAGTGCCGTCACGGACACGGCCAAATACCCAGCGGCCTCGTTTAGGCCCATCGCCAGCCCGCGCTGTTTAGGTCCGGCCAGGTCGATCTTCATGGTCACTGTCATTGACCAGGTGAGACCCTGGTTGACTCCAAGCAACACGTTGGCGAACACCACCCATCCCCAGGCCGGCGCCCAGATCAGCAGCAGCGGCACCGGGAGCCCGATGAGCCACCCGGCGACGAGCATCGGCTTGCGGCCGAGCCGATCCGACAACACTCCGGCCACTAAGTTGGTGGCCGCCTTCACCAATCCGAAAGCGATGATGAAGGTCAACGCGACGGTGATTCCGGTGAGACCGAACTCGTCTTTGGCGAGCAACGGAAGAACGGTGCGTTCCTGGCCCAACATCCCACCCACGAGAGCATTGACCACAACCAACAGCGTGAACTGGGCCAGGTTGGCGCGTAGGCCAAGCCGGATCCTGTGTTCGTTTGGTGCCGTCATCCTTACGGGCGGCCTCCGAAAAGGGCGGCGGTCACTTCCCTTGGCCCGCCGGTGGTGACTGCGACTACCTCGACATCGGCCTGCTCGAGGAGGCTGGCGGCGGTCATAGCCCGCTGACCGTGGCCGCAGTGGAGCTGTACTCCTCCTTTCAGGCGAGTCGCTTGTGCGGCAATGTCACCGAGTTCGAGGTGAATCGCTCCCGTGACGTGGTCCGTCTGCCATTCGGAGAGCTGCCGGACGTCGACGATCGTCCGGTCGGCGCTGACACCCCCGGCCGAGATGAGGTTCGTCTGTGTCACAGGCTGACCGGCGTCCCGCCAGGCGCTGATCCCACCTGCGAGTCGCCCTTTCGGCGGTTCGAAGCCGACGTTGAGGGTCTGCCAAACCAGGCCTGCGGAATCCTGGTCATCGTCGACAACGACGATGATGGGGTGGTTCGGGTCAACGAGCCATCCCAGCCAGGGGCCGAACTGGTCCCGCAACGCGATTGAGAGTGAGTTTGGTATGTGGCCGGCGGCATACCGGTCGATCGGACGGGCATCGACGACCACCGCACCACCGGCTTGAAGTGTTGCGACTTCGTCTGGTGAGAGTGGACGCAGGACCGGCGGGTCTGCACCGTAGACGGCCGGTCCGGCGCGGTTGAGGTCCCGCATCCGGCCGAAATAGGGCGGGTAGGACCCCAGCCCCCCGAGCAGGGTTGCCACGAAGTCGTCCTCCGTGTCGACTTTCAGGAGCGGATTCGAGCGCCGTTCCCTCCCGATCGTTGTCGTCCTCTCCCCGGTGGGAGCAACGGAGCAGAACGACCCGGCCCCGTGGGTCGGGTATACCGGCAGATCATCGGGGAGTACCAGGAGCCGGTCCCGAATCGAACGGTAGGCCGCTCGAGCGAGCGGCTCCGTAAGGTCCGGTGAGAGCAGGTCGGTGCGTGCAACACCGCCCGTGATGAGCGTCCCACCCGAAAACAACGCAAGCGGCTCGGCGTCATCCAACAACAGGTAGGCGAGGTGTTCCGGGGTGTGCCCAGGGGTGGCGATCGCTCGGAGGGTCATGCCGCCTAGGTCGATCTCGTCGCCGTCGTCGAGTCGGCGATAGTCAAAGGACAGGTCGCTTCCCGCGGGCGCGAGCAGCGTCGCTCCCGCTGCGATGAGTTCGCGGCTACCGGAGACGAAGTCGGCATGGAGGTGCGTCTCAACGGTGAACCGTGGACGCAGGTTTCGTTGCTTCGCCGCCTCGAGGTACGGCGACGGATCCCGTTCCGGGTCGACAACGAGAGCACTGCCGTCACCGAGGTCGACGACGTAGCTGCTGTTCCCCAGTCCAGTATCGATGACCGGCACTATGTTCATGAACAGACTCCCCCATATTCAAAGATGTATTTGATAACCCTACCGAGAACCAAAGTCTCTTGTCAAAGATTCCTTTGAATATGGGCTACGATGCCAGGGATGAAGGAGGCCGGGTGACGATACAGTCGACGATCGGACAGCGCCTCGCCAAGAACGCCCTCTTCGACGGATTCGCCGCGGTAGCTGGGGCGATGGCCAACGGCCGACGGGCGGAGATTATCGAACTGCTCGCCCAGGGCGAGAGAAGCGTCGAACACGTCGCTGACGCTATCGACCAGAGCGTCGCAAACACCTCGCACCACCTCCGCAGGCTCGCCCGTGCCGGACTGGTCAGCACTCGCCGAGACAGCACACGCATCTACTACCGGCTCACAGATGAACGCGTATACGACCTATGGGCGGCACTGCGCGACGTCACAACACGGCATCTCGACGACATCGACCAACTCGCCCGCGCCTACCTCGGAGATCGCACCGAGATCACGACCATTACCCGCAGCGAACTCCGAAAGCGGCTTCAACGCGACCAGGCGATCCTCATCGACGTACGGCCCCGAGCCGAATACGACGCCGGACACATCCCCGGAGCCATCCCAATCCCACCCGACCAACTCGACGAGCTTCTCCCGCGGCTGCCTGGGGATCGGGAGATCGTCGCCTACTGCCGAGGCCCCTACTGCGTGTACGCCGACCAGGCGGTGCGCACGCTCCTCGCCAGAGGACGAGCGGCCCGACGGCTCGAAGACGGTCTCCCAGAATGGCGACGGAACGGTGGCCCTATCGAGGAGAGCAACATGCACCACAGATCCCGGACATGACAGGAAAGCAGTAGCGAATCCACCTACCGCTCAGCCCGGAGCGAGCGATAGTATCCGGGAATCTGACAGATACGGTGAGGAGCACAATGTCTCTACGAATCAACGATGTGGCACCCGATTTCACGGCCGAGACCACCCAAGGCACGATCAGCTTCCACGAGTGGATCGGCGACGGCTGGGCACTGATGTTCTCCCATCCGAAGGACTTCACGCCCGTCTGCACCACCGAGCTGGGTACGGTTGCGGGCCTGAAAGGCGAGTTCGACAAGCGCAGCTGCAAGATCATCGGCATCAGCGTCGACGGGGTCAGCGACCACGAGGCCTGGTCCAACGACATCAAAGCGTCCCAGGGCCATGCGGTCACCTACCCGCTGATCGGTGATCCGAGCCTCGAGGTCGTGAAGCTCTACGACATGTTGCCGGCCGACGCCGGCGACATATCTGAGGGGAGGACGGCGGCCGATAACGCGACCGCCCGCTCAGTATTCATCATCGGGCCCGACAAGAAGATCAAGGCGACGCTCACCTATCCCATGAGCACCGGCCGGAACTTCGCCGAGATCCTGAGGCTGCTGGACTCCTGCCAGCTCACCGCCAGCGAAAAAGTGGCCACTCCAGCCAACTGGGAACAGGGCGACGACGTGATCATCCTGCCCTCGGTCTCCGACGACGAGGCCGCCGAAAAGTACCCCGATGGCTGGGAGTCGCCACTCCCCTACATCCGGGTTGTGCCACAACCGAACTAGGCGCTCGCGAAGGGGGCGTCACGGGCTTTACCTGTGTGACCAGGGGGCATGCTCGGACTTCGGCCGGAAAAAGGAGGTTTACAGACCGCTCTGGATCTCAAATGCCATCTTGGGCTGTCTCGGCAAAACCCACCAGACGAAGTGTTGCACCGCTCATCAAATCGTGTTGATACCCACGATCACTATTCGGTGGTGATGTACGACACCAAACCATCGAGGGGCTGGGCCTGGGTGACCTCGTAGATCGCGATGTGGGGACGATCATCTCCGTCGATTGCCAACGAGACCAACTGGCCGAGTGGCAAACCGGCCTCAACAATTTGCTGGATCTCCCAACCCGACTCTCCACGAACGGCGTACCAGACGCCCTGGGTATCGGAGAACACCACATGGGCACGGCCTTGGCTGTCGAAAGCAAGAGACGAGTTGCGTCGGGCATTGGACTCGGAGAACGCGCTGAGCTGCCCGATGGTTTCCGAGGTCCATCCACCATCGTCCCTCAATGCGAAAGCGATCTCACCTTCGGTACTTCCTGTCTGGCGGAAGAAGGTGGCGGCGGGCCGGCCCTC
>JAZGDZ010000078.1:0-4011 GCA_036478235.1 Acidimicrobiia bacterium
CCCACGATCTGGAAAGACGCCACCGCCGAGGGTGCTTTGATCGAGGCCGGAGTGGAACACGCACGTGCCGTGATCGCCTGTACCAACAGCGACCTTGTCAACCTCGAGATCGTCCTCGACGCCCGCAAAGTACGACCGAAGATCCGCGTGATAGTGCGAATGCACGATCAGCAGCTAGCCCGAAAGATTCGTGATGGCTTCAACATTCAGGTTGCGTTCAGCGCCGCCGCACTCGCCACCCCGACATTCGCAGCAGCAGCAATCGATAGATCCGTTATGGGTTCCTTCGAGGTTGGCGAGCGGACGTACGTCCTTTCCGAGTTCGGCGTACCTCTCGAATCAACCCTCGACGGCCGTACCGTGGCCGGGGTCCGCGACGAATACGATGTCAACACTCTGGCGATTCGAAGCCTCGGCGAGACGAACTGGGCCCCGAAGCACGACACACCGATCCCCGCCGATTCGGTCATCAGTGTCGTGGGACCATTCGCCGAGGTAGCACGTCTCAAGGAAGAGTGCGGAATCAGCCACGACCTGTGGAGCCGCGAATAGGGCCCACCCTCAGCAGACCCAGGAACTGAACCCCCACGCCCCTCCAGACCGGCAACGGCGGCGACAGCCCCCCCTAGCCCGGCAAGGTGAGACGGGGTCTAGAAGGCGGGGGGGTCAGAATTGCGGATTACCCGTCGCGAGTTGACGATCGTGTCGAGCTTCATAGCTCGCGTGAACATGGCTCAGATCAGCCGCCGATCCTCATCGGCCTCAGCGGACGATCCGGATGAGCTGTCGGAAGGGATCTGTAGTAGCTGGCCTTAGCCTTGATGACCTCTGCATCGGGCCCTGGCCGCCGAGCCGGAGCTGATGCTGCTCGACGAGGTGACCTCGGCGCTCGATCCGGAGCTGGTGGCCGAGGTGCTCAACGTCATCCGCGACCTCAAGCGGGGCGGGATGACGATGGTGATCGCCACCCATGAGATGGGCTTCGCCCGGGACGTCGCCGACAAAGTCTGCTTCCTCGACGACGGCGTCATCCTCGAGCAGGGATCACCCCGGGACCTGTTCGGTGCCCCGAAGCAGCCGCGCACGGCGCAGTTCCTGCAGCGCATCGTGGACGCCGGCCGGCTCTGAAGGTCGGGGAGGATCAGCGGCGAGCCGCGAGGGTCCTTCGGGCGATCTCGTCTTCAAGGGGCGCCGGATACGGATGAATGCCCGGCACCGCATCGGCGGCCCCTCCTTCGAGGAGCCATGACAGCCCTCCCAGGATCATGGCCGAGAACGGGTCGAACAGCTCTTCAATGCCCGGCATGACGTTGGGCGCGAGGTTGAGCAGGCTGCCGCGGTTCAAGAGGTAGATCGCGGAGCCGTTCACGTCGTACCGGGCAATGTGGCGGCGCATCGGCGTGCGGTCGTGATTCTCGTCGAGCCACTCCACGTCGATCTCGCGGTTGCTGTGGCCCACGTTGCATACGATTGCCCCGTCTCCGAGCAGCGTCAGCTCTGACCGTCCGAGAACCCCTTCGACTCCCGTCGCGGTGACGACGATGCTCGCCTCCGCAAGCCCGCGCTCCAGATCGACGATCCGACAGCCGTGCTGCAGGGCCTCGAGCGCACGGACGGGCTCGAGCTCGAGGACCGAGACGGCGGCTCCCAACGCCCGGGCGTGCAGTGCCACACCCCGTCCCACCGGTCCGAACCCGAGCACAAGCACGCTGCGGCCTTGGATCCCGATGCCGGTTACGGCGGAGAACATCGGCCACATCTCGATGCCGACGTGGTGGCGGTTGTGGATTCGATTCTTCAGCCGGGCGTCGTTCCAGTTGAAGACCGGGAAGGGCAGGTCGATAGTCTCCAGCCGGTGAAGCCCGGTCGTAGTCGCTTCCAGGGCTCCGGAGACCTCGTACCCGGCACCAGCGAATGCCGCGATCAGCTCGCCCCCCATGTCGGACAGCACATCGGCGGGCTCGGCCGCTGCCCAGTCGAGGCCTAAGCGGAACTCTGAGTCGGTCATCCCGCTCCAGGCCCACACTTCCATGCCCTGCGCAGCCAGGTAGGCCGCCGCCGCATCATCGGTGGAGTCGGGGTTGCAGGCTGCCAACCTGACCGTGGCTCCGGCGGCGACCAATGGGAGCAGGGTCGCAGCGGTGTCGCGCAGCACGTGCTGGAAGCACGTCACAGTTCGGCCTGCCAGGTCGAGGCCGGCAACCTCTTCGCCGAACTGGAGTGTCACCGGCAGCGTCACCCGCCACCAGTCGATATCGGTGGGGAGGATCTCGGCGGCAAGCGACGGATCCTTGATGCGTCCCCTCACCACGAGTCACGTCCCGGGGCAAGCGCGCCGATTCTGGTCGCCTCGAGGGGCAGTGCTGGTCGCACCTGGTCACACTAGGTAGGTCGCTCGGACACCCGCATGGTCGCGCCCATTTAGCATCGGGGCATGTTCGAGGCCCTGCGGGCGGAGCAGCGCCAATTGACACGGCCTCAGGGCTCGTCGGAGACGCCTTTGCGGAACTGTTTCCGGTTGCTGGCGGCCGAATGGCCAGATCTACACGCCCAAGTGGGCTGCGGACGTCATGGCAGCCTGGGCACTTGCCGAGCAGCAGAGCCTGGTGTTGGACGCGGGCTGTGGCACGGGCGTGCTCCTATCGGCTGCGGCGAGAATTGCGCCCGGCGCCCAGCTCGTTGGTGTGGACAACGACCCTTTGGCAGTCGCGATGACGAAGGAGGTTTGCCGGATTGGTGGGTTCGATGTGCAGGTGCTGTGTACTGACTTCCTCCTTGAGGACATCGGTCACGAGCCGACAGCCATTCTCTGCAACCCGCCTTACACCCGACATCAGCTGCGAACTGCAGAGCACAAGGACGCAGTCGCGGAGTCCATCGGTCGACCGCTCGGTATCGCGTATACGCGCACAGCATCGCTCCACGCCATCTTTCTGGCTCGTGCCATCGAGATCGCAGGCGAAGGAGCACGAATCGCCTTCGTCACGCCCTCACAGTGGCTTGACACCCGTTACGGCCGAGCCGTCAAGGATTACGTCGAGAGCCAGGCCCGAATCGTCGCGGTCATCGAGCTCGACGCCGGCTTCTTTCCAGATGTCCAGACCAGTGCCGCGATCACGCTCATCCGAAAGGGCCAGGGTGACACGTCAGACTCTGTGCGAATCAGGATCAACGACCCGCGTCCAGATCCGGAGGCGGTACTTAAGGAGATTGAGTCCAAGGATGGACAACGAAGAAGAAAGGGTCAGCCACGCGCACCGAGAGGCGAGCGCCTCGGTGATCTCGCCCGCGTGCGACGCGGCGTCGCCACCGGCCATAACCGATTCTTCGTTCTGAGTGAGCAGCGTCGCCTCGCCCACGGGATACCTAGGCGTGCTGTTGAGCCCTGCATCGCATCGCCGCGGCTATTCAACGGGACCTCCATCATGCCGACAGACCTGGGTGCTCTAGGAAGAGACATCCCACGCTGGCTACTGACTGTTGGTTCCAGGCATTCCGCCGATGCGATTCTCCGATACCTGGAGTATGGAAAGACCCTTGGGGCACAGAAAACGCCGTCTGTCGCGAGACCGCAAGCCCTGGTACGAGCTCCGGTGGAGCGGAACCTTCCCGATCCTGTTCACATACTTGAACAGCAAAAACCCCCGCTTTGTGCTCAATGCTGCAGGCGCGATCCCGCTGAACAACTGGCTCGTGGTTGAGCCGTTCGATCCGGAGCGGGTGGAAGAGCTGCTCGCCCAACTCTCGCGACCGGCGTTTCTCCGAGGCGTCCGTCAACGAGGCAGGGAGTACGGGCATGGTCTGTGGAAGTTGGAGCCGTCGGATCTTGCCGACCTGCTGATCCCCCGCGGCTAAGACGCCGTGCAAGAATCGAGCGTGTCGTCGGCTCTGGCCGACGAGCCTGTGGCCGCCGAGGACTTCAACTACGGGGACCTCTTTCCGATGGCGTTTGAATCGATTGCAGAGAGCTTCGAGTTCTTAGCTCGGCTCCAGGGCGGAACCCAACCCCCC
>JAZGDZ010000079.1:0-23700 GCA_036478235.1 Acidimicrobiia bacterium
CTCTCGCCCGCATCGCGGTCGTGACCGTGTGGGTCTGGGCGATCTGGTACGTCCTCCACTTCCCGACAACCCGTCCCGAGTAACTACGCTCCCCGGATGGACACCGGGCGCTGGATTCCACCAGTGATCGTCGGCGACTGTCGCTTTCACAGCGGCGTTTTCTCCAACCGCTGGACGCTGTCCCACGGCGGAACGACGATGGCCGAATTGCGACGCGACCCGTCCCGTCATACGTCGTCGGGAGAATTCGCCGACGGGACCCGATTCCAGCTGACCCCGGACGGGTGGGGAACCGTGCTGATGGAGGCTCAGGGGCGCCAGCTCGGCCGGATCGATCGCCGCTCGTGGTGGGGACGTCGCTGGGAGATCGGAGGAACCGGGTTTGGCTCTGATCTGACTTCCGATCCCATGCCGCGCCGCTGGACGTTGCGCATAGGCGGCGAGCCCATTGGATACCTCGCCGGAACCCTGTGGTCGTACAACCGTCTCACGGCGCACACCGATGTCTCGGTTCCGGTCCACGCCCTGGTCCTGGCCTGGCACGTACTGGCCCGCCCCTGGGAGGCCGCAGCCGCCCCCCGGTCCCTGGTTCCCGACACTGCGACCACCTCGTGACCGATCCGATCATCACCGTCGACGAGCTGACCGCATCCAGCGAACCCATCATGATCGCCGACGTCCGCTGGTACCTGGACGAGCCCGCGCATGGTCACCACGCCTACCACTGCGGGCACCTTCCAGGTGCCCTCTACGTGAACCTGGACCTGCACCTCAGCGCTCCGGCCGGCCCCGGCCGGCATCCTTGGCCGGAGCGAGGAGACTTCGCCTCCACCATGGAACGGATCGGCTTCGGCGACGATCAGTTGATCGTCGCCTACGACGACCGCGGCGGTGCCATCGCCGCCCGGTTGTGGCGAATGCTGCGCGACATAGGCCACGACAGGGTGAGAGTGCTCGACGGAGGCATCCAGGCCTGGGACGCTGCCGGACACGACCTGGAGACCCACCCGGCATCACCGGTGCCAGCCAAGATGACGGTGCGACCATCGCTCGCCGCCCGCATCGACCGTGACACCCTGGCGGCCCGCCTCGGGTCGGTGACACTGATCGACGCTCGCGCCACCGAGCGCTATCGGGGCGAAGAGGAGCCGATCGATCCGATCGCCGGTCACATCCCGACAGCGCTCAGTGCCCCCATGACGGAGAACCTCGCCGATGATGGCGCGTTCCTGGATGCCGACCGGTTGGCCGAGAGGTTTGCTTCCCTGGGCGTCTCGGCCGATGTCGAGACGGTTGTCTATTGCGGAAGCGGGGTCACCGCCTGCCACAACGCTTTGGCGATGATCCGCGCCGGCCTTCCCGAACCGACGCTCTATCCGGGATCATGGAGCGACTGGTGCACCGCCGGCATGCCGGTGGCGATGGGATCGGAGCCGGGCGAGGCCGTCTGAGCCTCCAGGCATCAGACATCAGACATCAGACATCAGACATCAGACATCAGACATCAGACATCAGACATCAGACATCAGACATCAGACATCAGACATCAGACATCAGACATCAGACATCAGACATCAGACATCGAAGAGTCTCTGTCATCTGCTTTCTGAGATCTGACATCTGACATCTGACATCTGAACTCTGAAATCTGAGACCTGCGGCCGCCGGGCCGCTGCTACATCACCGCGGTTCCCGTCGACCAGTCTGCGTGCAGCCCGGCGTACACACCTCCGGTCACAACCAGATCGTCGTGGGTCCCGCGCTCGACCAGGTGGCCCCGGTCGAAGACCAGGACATCGTCAGCTGCTTCCGCCGTCGCCAGCCGGTGGGCGATGGTCACCGAAGTCCGGCCGCTGGTGAGCCGGTCGATGGCCCGCCGCAGCCGCACGTCGAGAGCGGGATCGACCGCCGACGTCGCCTCATCGAGGACGAGAAGGCTGGGGTCGGAGATCCAGGCCCGCACCAGAGCCACCAGCTGGCGCTCTCCCGCGGACAGGCTGGAGCCGCGCTCGCCCACACCCGAATCCACGCCCGCAGGGAGCTGCCGCAGCCAGTCGTCCAGCCCGAGTTCGTCGCAGGCTCGGATGACCTCTTCCTGCGAAGCGTTCAGGCTCCCGTACCGGATGTTGTCGGCAATGGTTCCCGAGAACAGGAACCCCTCCTGGGGAACGAAGGCGACGCGCGACCGCAAATTGCTCTTGCCGACCGACCGCAGATCGATGCCGCCGAGCCGCACTACACCCTCATCCGGGTCGAGCAGGCGGACCAGGAGCTTGGCAAATGTGGTCTTTCCCGATCCGGTCGCTCCGACCACCGCCACCTTCGCCCCGGGAACCACATCGACATCTACCTGTGACAGCACTTCCGGCCCCCCCGGGTAGGCAAACCCGACTCCCTCGAAGGAAACGCCGAGAGCGCCCTTCTCGATATCGACCGGGTTCTCCGGCTCGGGAATCTCGATCGGGGCGTCGAGCGCCGCGACGACACGGCGGAGCCCCGAAGCCGCACTCTGGGCGAAGTCGAGGATCTCCACGAGTACCTGCACCGGAGAGATGAGCAGGTTCACGAGGAACAGGAACGCGAGCAGCACCCCGACTGTGACTCCCTGGCCCGGCCCCATCAGCAGTCCCACGGCGACCACGACCGCGGTGAGTGCAGCAGCAAACAGCTCCGAGGTGGCGAACAAGACGTTGCCGAAGTGGGCTGCCTTGAACTCGGCCTGGAAGCGCTCCTCGAGGGTTCGTTCCACCCGCTGCATCGTCACCTCCTCAGCACCATGGGCGCGCACTGCCGGTAGCGCGTTGATCGCCTCTCCCATCACCGCCAGGCTGTCCGCAACCCGCTCCCGCACCCGGTCGTAGCGTCTCCGCAGGACTCGCTGCGACCAGAGGAGATTGGCCGCGTAGAACGCCACCCCAACCACCACGATGAGCGCGAGGCGCCACTCGTAGACCGTCATGACGACGAGCGAAACGACCACCTGGGTGCCGTTGACGAGGAACATCACCCCACCCCACTCGAGGAAGTCCTGCAGGGTGGTGAGGTCGGAGGTGACTCGCGACACCAGGGCCCCCCGCCGCTCGGTCTGCACGTGGAGCACGGAGCGTCGGAGCAGATGGGCAAAAACCGAGACCCGCAGGTCCGACAGGCCGGTGGAAGCCTGACGGACCAGCCGGACAAGTCCTGCCCTGGTCATCAACCCTCCAACGACGACCACGGCGAGCCCGATGCCTATCGCTGAGGCGACCCCGCCCACATCGACGTGATCGGATCCAATCACATAGCGGTCGAGCGTCTGCTGGACGATGACGGGAATGAGCACCTGGACCGCCGTCCCGCCCAGGTTGAGCAGCAACACCACCCACAGGCGGTGGGCGATGATCGGAGCCTCGGTAACGGCGCGCCTGATTGCGGCGTACGTCGAAATGCCGGGCGTGGCCGTCGTCATGTGCCATCCCTCGCCCGGGCGGCGGCCTCGTGCTCGTAGGCCTGAACCAGTCTGGCGTAGCCGGGCTGCAAGGCGAGCAGGTCGGCGTGGGTGCCCTGGGCGACCACCCGGCCTTCATCGACGAAGATCACCTCGTCGGCCAATCGGATCGACGATGGTCGGTACGCCACGATGACGATCGTCGACGGAAGCTCCGCCGAGCGAAGCCCGCGCAGGATCTCGGCCTCCACCGACGGGTCCACGGCCGAGATGGCATCATCCATGATGAGCACCCGGGGGTTCCTCACCAGCGCCCGGGCCAGAGCGATCCGTTGACGCTGACCTCCCGAGAGCGAGGCACCCCGCTCTCCAAGCCGAGTGTCATACCCATCAGGAAGCTCCTCGACAAAATCATGTGCCCCGGCGAGGCGCGCTGCATAGTGCACCCGGTCGAGCGGCAATTCGAGCCCCATCGTGATGTTGCCGAGAGCGGTGTCGTCGAAGAGGAACTCAGTCTGCGCGACGTAGGCGACCTCGCGCGACAACTCGTAGCGGGCAAACTCGCGCACGTCGCGGCCGTCGATGTGGATCCGGCCCGTCCCCGGATCCCACAGGCGAGCCATGAGGAGGGTGAGTGTCGTCTTGCCGGAGCCGGTCGCCCCCACGACGGCAACCGTTCGACCGGCCGGCACGTCGACCACGACGTCACTGAGGACGATTTCGTCCATCTCGTAGCCGAAGCTGACCTCATCCGAATCGACGGGGGCGGCCCCGCTTCCCAGATCGGCGAGGACGACTCCGTACTTCACTCGCTCATCGGCCTCCAGCACCGCGGCAACTCGTTTCCATGCGGGAATGGCCACCGCGAGGTCGAACAACACGAACGCGATGAGCTGGATCGGGAAAGAAAGCAGTGCGAGCAGATAGAGGGCCGTGACGATATCGCCCGGGGTGATCGCCCCCGCCTCTATCCGAACGGTGCCGACCCAAAGCACCACCAGGCTCACAGCCGGGATCAGGGTGACGATGATTGTGCGATAGGTCTCCCACCGGACGCCCACGTAGATGTTGCGATCCCGTAACTCGTCGGACTCGACGCGAAGTCGCTCGGTCTCGTAGTCCTCGCGCCCCAGGGCCTTGATCGTGAGCGCCCCGTCAAAGCTCTCGTGGGCGACTCCCGACACTACGCCCATCTGCGTCTGGATCCCCTCCCAGGACGGATAAAGCGTCATTGCGGCGCGGGCCTCGATGTAGACGATGAGCGACATGCCGAGAAGTGCGACGAGTCCGAGCCAGAGGTCGAGCAGCGCCAGCAGGATCACGGTGCCGATCACGAGCAGTGACACGCCGGTGGCAAACGGGAGCGGGGCCAGCACGTCCGTGCTTCGCTGGGTGTCGTTGTCCACGACCGAGAGAAGATCGCCGATCGACTGGCGGCCGAACCAGCTCAACTCCAGATCGAGTTGATGACCCACCAGGTTCCGGCGCAGGTCCTGCTGGCTTCGCAGCTGCAGCCAGCCTGCCGACGTGCGTCGCAGCACGACGGCCGCTGCTTTCCAGACAGCCACCGCAACCACGGCGAACACGATGGCCGGGATCCTGTCCGAGGCGGGGACGTCTTCAGTCAACACCGGGAGAATCGCGGTGTCGGTCACCCAGCCGATCACGGCGGAGGAGGCGATGATCGCAGCGGAAAACAACGTCGCCCCGGTGACGGCAGACGCAAAGGCCCAAGGGCGCGCCTTGATGAATCGAAAGACGATGCGGAGCCCGCCACCGAGCACTTCGCGTGCGGTGACGGGCACGGTGTCCGGCACGAGGATCAGATTAGGAAGGTCCGGGAACCTGCAAGCGTCAGTCATCAGACATCAGACATCTGGAATCTGAGATCTGATGACTCATAACCCCAACGCCGCCTCCGCTCCCTCCAGCCGCTGGCCGCCGCGCAACACCGGGGCGAACAGATCACCGTGCCGGGCAACGCGCTCCCACACGGTGACGATCGTGAAGTCTTCGGGATCGATCTGCTCCAACTCGTCCCACAACAGGGGAATCGACACCGGCCCGCCGGCTCTGGGTCTCACCGAGTAGACCGAGGCAATCGTCTTCCCGGCAACGTTCTGGTTGTGGTCGATGAAGACCCGCCCCGTCCGCTTTGGAATGTCCCACTCCATCGTTGCCAGATCCGGGTCGGCAGCGACGATGAGACGCCCGATCGCCTCGACGAACCTCCGAGCTCGCCCATAGGCGTAGTCCGGTTCGAGGGGTACGTAGATGTGAAGACCCGTCGCCCCCGACGTCTTCGGGTACCCGGCGAGGCCGAGTCGCTCCAGAGCGACGCCAACCAGACTGGCGACGGTCACGACCTGCTCCCAGGTAGCGCCCTCGGCCGGGTCGAGGTCGAAGACCGCAAAATCGGGACGGTCCGGCGCCATGACCCGGCTCAGCCAGGGGTGGATCTCGATGGCACCGAGGTTGGCAATCCACATGAGTGACTCGGCGTCGGGAGCTGTCACGAAATCGATCGGCTGACCCCGGTGCTTGGAGTGGAGCGGGAAGGTGGGAAGCCACTCGGGCGTGTGGCTCGGGGCTTGCTTCTCGTAGAACCACTCGCCCTCGGCGCCGTCCGGAAACCGGGCGAGCACGATGGCCCGGTCGCGGAGGTGTGGCAGCAGAAGCGGTGCAATGCCCGCGTAGTAGGTGATCAGATCACCCTTTGTGATACCACCGGGGAAGAACGCCTTGTCCACGTTGGTCAGCCGGAGCGGGCGATCGCCGCCGATGAGCGGGTAGTCGTCCCCTTCGACCCCGACCTGGACATCGCGTGGAAACGAAACGACACCGGACGCCGCCGCTCTCGCACCGGTGGTCGGCTGCTCCCTAACCGCGGCACGCGTCGCCTCCATCTCGGACTGGATCGCGTCGTGGCTGATGGACTCCCGTGCCTCCGAGATCAAGGTCATCCGCAAGCCGGCCTCGACCGCGGCCTCGACGAGGGGACCCACCCGAAGCGTGCCCTCTCCGTAGGGGACATGCCGGATCTCGCCGGCCCGCCCGAACTCGTTGTCGGTGAACTGGGCGTGCAACGGGTCGAGCGTCCAGCCGGGAAAGTGCTCCCGCAAGAACGCGATGACACCGGCAAAGGCCTCCTTCGTGGTGAGCGCCCCGTTGGAGACGGCATGGAGATGTGCCCAGTCCACCACCGGATGGACGAACGGGAACCGCTCCACGATGAGAGCGATGTCGCCCAGCGTGCCGAAGGCCCGATCGCTCCCCCCAACCTCGAGCCCCAAAGCCACACCGAGGTGCCGCACCTTCGGCTCGATGGCCTCGAGTGAGTCGGCTACGAGTTCGTGGAGCTCTGCGGCGGTGCGGCCCTTGACGTAGCCGGTGTGAGCGACGATCACCCTCGATCCGAGGGCCCGCCCGAGCTTCATCGTGTGCTCCAGAGCGGCGAGCGTTTTCTTGGCCTTCTCGGCATCGTCGCTGGTGAGGATGGCGAAGTAGGGCGCATGGATCGACACCGCTATCCCCCGCTCGACCGCCAGCTCCCCGAAACTTCGGCAGCGCCTCTCCTTCCACGGGAACCCGGTCACGAAAGGGAGTTCGACTGCGCCGTGGCCGCGGGCGGCGATTCCGTCGAGAAATGCCTCATCGTCGTCGTCGGTCGGCAGCGTGGAGATGCCGAAGCGGATCACGTGGGCCGGGAGGGAATCGAACCCTCAACCTTCGGGTTAAAAGCCCGCTGCTCTGCCGGGTTGAGCTACCGGCCCGGCGTCAAGGTAGTCCAACTAGACCTGCCCCAGGCCGAGTGGATCACACAACTCACCCCGCCGTCGGATCCCCCGTCACCCTTCGAACCCAGGGCCGGTAACGGAGGCGCCACTTGAGCACGTAGGCGATGTAGCGGGGGTGGGCATACTGCCGGAAGCGGTTCATCCGGGCGTTGCGGCGGCGGTGGGCCTCGACCGCCTTGTCGAGATCGGGGCCAAACTCGGCCTGTTGCTTCGGGTAGATCTCGCCGACGACGTGGTTCCACACCTTGAGATCCTCGCGGTTCACAGCCTCCAGCATCTCGCGCGATGCCGGATCACCCAGCAGCCGCTCCTTGATCTCGTTGGACGGAGCAACCCACTTCGAGGCATACCGGATGTCCGGCATGGGCAGCCTCCGCTGCATGAGAACCAGCGATTCGTCGAACCGGTCAGATCGACCGATGAACGAGAAGCGGGGCAGCAGGGCGATCGCCTCCTCACCCGTGGCATCGGGGCCCGCCAGTATCCGGGCCTGGCGGTCCCGCACCGCGTCGTGGTCGACCCACTCCTCGAACCGGAGGTCGACGCCACCGCGCTGCAAGTCGTACTGGTAGTGCGACGCGGTTCGCTCCAATGGGTCGCGCATGAAGGCGACGTAGTCGATCTCGGGCACCACCTCTTCGAGCCCGGAGTACACCCGCACCGGATGGGCGCTGATGCTGGCGAGTCGCGGGTAGAAACGATCCATGAGCTGGCGCAGCTCATCCGGAGTGAGGTGCGGGATCGATCGATCGGTTTTCAGCACGTCGAGGTGCCGGACTCCGAAAGACCTTTTGAAGACGCTGGCGAGCGTGGTTCCGGCGGTCTTGTGGATGTGGACGACGGCAATCATCGGTACCCCATCGGCCCGCTCCACAGGTCAGTTGAGCAGTCAGCAGTCATCGTTACGCTGCCCGGTGTCCGATCGACGGGAGTCGTCATGCGCCCGGTCGCCTCAGTCCCTTGACCCGATACCGGGCTCTCTGCTTCGGCGAGGCCCTGATCGACGAGTTCCCGGATCGGCGTGTCGTCGCCGGTGCGCCCCTGCACGTCGCTGCCCACCTCGCCGCCCTCGGCTGGGAGGCGAACCTCGTGACCCGGATCGGCGACGACGAGGACGGCCGCTCGATCACGGCCGCCCTCGCCACGTCCGGCGTCGGCCTCGACCACGTGGAGACCGACCCCGAACTCCCCACCGGGACCACCACCATCACCCTGACCGAATCGGGCCACGGGTTCACCGTCAATCGGCCGGCGGCATGGGATGCGATCTTGGGACCGCAGACCACTCCCGACGTGGATGTCGTGTACTTCGGGACGCTGGCAATGCGGGATGGGCGCAGCCGCTCCGCCCTCGACCGCATCCTGGGCCGCAGCTCCGCCCGGCGGGTCGTGGACCTCAACCTGCGCGCCCCGGATTACGACGCGGCAACCGTCACCCGAGCAGTTGCCGAGGCCGACATCCTCAAGCTGAGCGACGGCGAGTGGCCCCAAGTCGCCCGGTTGCTCGAGATCGGACCGTCACCGGAAGCGCTGCTGACCCTGGGGCCGGAGTGGGTGTGCCTGACCAAGGGTGCCGCCGGAGCAGGGTTGCTGCGCCGCGGCGGTGGTGCCTGGAGCGCAGCGGCACCCGAGACCGGGGTGGTGGACACGGTCGGGGCGGGAGATGCCTTCTGTGCCGGCCTCATCGACGGCCTGGTGGGCGGCGGCGACCCGGATCGGGCGCTGGTGCTGGCCTCCGCCGCCGCCGCAAGCACGCTGGGCGGACGGGGCGGCCTGCCGCCGCCAACGCCCTGAGCAGCCGCACCCCCCACGCCCTCGTTCGACCCGCCTAACTTGGCGAGCGCCGAAAGGAGATTGGGGCCGTGGACGAGACCAGAGTGAACGCCGCCATGATGATCCTCGGAGGCGTGGGACTCGCCGTCGGATCCTTCCTCGGATGGGCCGACCTGCTCGGCATCAGCGTCAGCGGAATCGACGGCGGCGACGGCTGGATGACGCTCACCGGTGCGGTCGTGGTCGTCGTGTTCGGCCTGAGGACGTTCTTCGGCGACCGAAAATTGCCCACTTGGTTCGCCTGGGGCGGTCTGTTCGTTGCGATCGGCGTGGCCGGGATCAACCTGCTGGACATCATGAGCACCGGAGGCGACGACGTGAGCCTGGGCATCGGGATGTGGCTGATGGTGTTCGGCGGCTTCGTGGCTTTCGTCGGCCTACTGCGCTTCTCCTGGCCTCAGATTCGGGAGAACCGGGCGACGAAGTGACCGTTCTGGGTCGCCAACGACTCCAAATGCAGGCCGCAGGCTTCGAAGCGTCGCAGTTCCTCACCCACGGCCCAAGGCAGACCGGTCGGTAAGGATCCGTCGCGCCTGGCCAGGGCGACGACCAGCAGTACGCCCCCGGGTGCGACGAGCGATGCCGTGGCGTCGATCGCCTCATCCCGAACAGACACCGGGAGCGACTGGATGGTCCGCACCTCGATGACCGCCTCGAAAGCCTCGATGAGATGATCCGGAACAACGAGCAGATCGACCACTCGATAGTCCACCGCGGAGCCGGGAAACCGATCCCGGCACCAGGCAAGGGCGGCCTCCGAGACATCGAACGCCGTCGTGGCGTATCCGGCCCGCGCCGCCGCCTCGGCGTCATCCCCGAGGCCGCACCCCACGACACCTGCCGCCCCCGAACCGGGGTTGTCGGCGAGGAACTCGACGACCCACGGACTCGGTTCCATATGGGCCCAGGGGATCGCCGATGCGTCCCGATCCGCCGCCGAGTACAAAGGATCGAACCACGCTGAAGCGTGTTCCGGCGGCAGATCGGTGGTCATGGCCGGGGTATATACTCGCGCCGCCCTCGGGCCGGCACTCGGAAGGGAGCGAGTATCCTCGCCCGACACTCGCCCCCATCGTCCAGCGGCCTAGGACGCCGGCCTTTCAAGCCGGTAACACGGGTTCGAATCCCGTTGGGGGCGCACATAGCCGTGGGGGCGTGGTGAAGTCTGGAGTTCACGCCGGCCTGTCAAGCCGGAGGTCGCGGGTTCAAATCCCGTCGTCCCCGCCACGAGGCTCCGATTCGGCCTCCGGGTCAGGTAGCTCAGTTGGAAGAGCGCTGGTCTGAAAAACCAGAGGTCGGCAGTTCGATTCTGCCCCTGACCACCACGGAAAGACCGTTCGGCAGCAGCGCAGCGCCATGCGCAAGCCTTTTCCTCGCTGTTCAGACGGGCACCGGGTCTGAGCGGCAGCGTTGTCGCGGAAATGGCCTCCGCCGCCGTCATCCGCTGACGAGGGAGTCCTCTCGTTCTTGCGCCGCCGCGGCCGCCTCGTGGCCTTCGATGTCGATGGCGGGCAGCCACTGCAGCCACCGGGGTAGATACCAGTTGACGTTTCCGAGCAGCCGCATGGTCGAGGGCACGAGAATCGACCGGATGACGGTGGCGTCGAGGAACACCGCAACCGCCAGGCCGAAGCCCATCTGCTGCAGGGGCACCAAGTCGCCCGCGGCGAACCCTCCAAATACCGCAACCATGATCAGTGCTGCCCCGGTGATGATGGCACCCGTCGTACGTAGGCCGTGGGCCACCGCCCTGGCGTTGTCGCCCGTCTTGTCGAAATGCTCTCGGATCCTGGTGAGCAGGAATACCTCGTAGTCCATCGACAGCCCGAACAGGATCGAGAACAGCATCAACGGCAACCAGGCCTCGATGACTGGGACCTGAATGAACCCAAGAGATTCGGCGATGCTCTTCACCCAACCCGGCCCCACGCCCTCTTGGAAGAACAGGACCAGCATGCCGTAGGCCGCTCCCACGGAGAGCAGATTCAACAGGATCGCCTTGAGCGGCACGACCAGGGATCGGAACACGACCGTGAGCAGGATGAAGCTCAGACTCAACACGAATATGAACACGATGGGCGTGAAGGTGTTTACGTCCTCGAAGAAGTCGATGGTGAAGGCGGTGAAGCCACCCACCAAGACGTCCACTTCGGTGCCGTTGAAGGCTACCGGCACGATGTTGTCGCGGAGCCGTTGCACTGCGGCCACTGAGCTTTCGGTTTGGATGTCCTCGACCAGTGGTGCCGACACCAGGGCCAGGTCACCCGCCGGGTTCACTTCGACGGTTGTCGCACCGAATCCACCGTCTGCGGCTATCGCCGCCTGCAGCTTGCCGATCGCCACCTCGACATCAGAAGTGATCAAACCGTCGACGACGATCTCTGCCGGCTGTGGGAAGGGAAACCCCTCCTCTTCGAGGATGGTGACGGCCTGCCTCGATTCGGTGTAGTCCGGCAGCGTGGCCGCTCCAGAGAACCCCGTCTCCATGCTGAAGAAAGAGGAGGCCAGCAGGACCATGAACAGGCCCCCTGCGGCGAGCCACAACACCGGCCGGCGCATCACTCCATTGGTGATCTTGTCCCACACGCCACCGATCTTGTCGACGTTCTCCAGCGAGCTCCTGCGCCGCACCCTCCCCTTGTTCACTCGATCACCCAGCAGAGATAGAAGCGATGGGAGCAAGGTCATCGACGCCCCCATGGCGAGAACCACGACGACGATGGTGCCGATCCCGAGACTGCGAAAGATCGTGTTCGGTAGGAAGAGCATTCCGAGGAGGGCCAGCACCACGGTCATCCCGGAGAAGAAGACCGCTCGGCCCGCGGTGGCACCGGACCGTCCGATCGCCTCGATCTTGTCGAAGCCCCGAACACGCTCCTCGCGGTAGCGGGCCACGATGAAGAGCGAGTAGTCGATCCCGACCGCCAATCCGATCATCGTGATCATGTTCGTCACGAAGAAGGTCAGGTCGAACAGCTGGCCGATGAGAGACACCACGCCGAGAGAAATCGCTATGGCCGCGATGGCGAGAATGATCGGCAAGAAGGCCGCTACGACCGATCCGATGACGATGATGAGCACGATCAGCGCAACGATGACTCCGAAAGACTCTCCCTTCCGCAGGGTCTCCTCTGCCAAAGCGGTGAAGTCGTTGTTGGAGGTCCCTTGCCCGGCGAGGACCACCCCAAATCCTTCGGGGCGGGGAACCACATGCACCGTCTCCCCGAGAGTCGCCGCGTCGTCCGAAGCCTCGTCGAGGTCGGTGTTGGCGAGGGTCACCGATATCAATACTGCCCGACCATCGGCTGAGACGAAAACCGGGATCTGCCGGTAGTCCACCACCGACTCCGCAATCACAAGCTGCGGTCCCAGCCCGATGGCGGCCGCCTCCAGGTCGTCGACGTAGGCAATGAAGGCGGGATCGTCGGCGGTGGCCGACTCCGCGGTGACGACGAGGAGTTCGGTGAAGGGCATTTCTCCACGAAGACGGTCCTCGAGAAGCTGCTCGGCGCGCTTCGACTCCGGATTGTCCGTGAAATCGAAGTCGGTGGTCAGCACATCGGCGAGCAGCGCCGACGACAGGAACCCGGCGACAACCAGAACCAGGACCCACGCACCTATCACCGTCCATGGACGGCGGCTGCTGGCCCTGGCTACTGACTCGGGATTGAGTCGCATTGATCTACCTCTCGTATGATCTGGCAAGCCGGAAACTGGGGAAGTTCAATGGTCGTTGGAACAAAGGCGGGAAGCATTGGAGGCGACAACTTAACCCAACCGCACGGGCAACGCTGCCACCAACCTCTCGATTCCTTGCATCATCGACGGCCTGCGGGTGCGTCGCTAGTACCAGCCTCGAACCGTGGCCTCCCAAGGAGAAACCCCCTCCGCAGAGGGGGTTTCTTGAGTGGGGCGGTGGGTGCCGCAGATCAGGCGATGTACTCCACGCCTGCTTCCATTCCGGCCTCGAAGTGGCCCGGGATCAAGCACACGACGTCGGTGTAGATGCTGGTGTCCTCGCCGAACATGACGATCAGGCTGGCGGTCTCACCGGGCTGCACGACGATGAGTTGGTCGGCGTTCTCGGAGTGACCGCCGGTTCCCTCTTCCTCTTCGTGGGCGGCGTGGCCACCAGCGATGTGCTGGGCGATACGCTCGTCGTTGGAGAGTCTGAACTCGTGCTCGATGGCGCCGGCGTTCGTGATCACGAACTCGATGGTCTCGCCGGCGCTCACGGTGATCGGATCGGTGCCGAAGGCGAACTCGGTCAGGGCGACTTCGATCGTCCGGTCGGCTTCCATTTCGGCCATGTCGTGATCGGCCTCGTCGTCGTCGTGAGCGGCCTCGCCCTCGTCGTGAGCGGCCTCTTCGCCGGTTTCATGAGCGCCGTCTTCGGTCGCCGCTGTCGTGGCGACGGCAGACGGCGCCGCGGTCGTACCGGTGCTCTCGGAGCAGGCGGCGGCGATCAGCATCAAGCTCAAGATCAAGCCAACAACTCTGTACTTGCGCATTCTCAAAATCCCCTCGATGTGGGTGGCCGACAGGTTGCCTTCGGCCCCGGTTGCGGCACTGAGATGGGTGCCCTTGTTCATGACAAAAACATATGCGCGGATTCGCTTGTTGCCTATTCACCCGTGTGGCCAGCGGCCATCCCCCATTCGGGTGAGGACCTCGTGGGCCAAATGCCCCTGACGGACCGGGTGGGCTGCGTTACTCGATGATGTCGAGGCGAAGTCCGACTGCCACCGCTTCGGCGCGGCTGTGGACGTCGAGCCGCTCGAAGATCGACTTCAGATATGTCTTGACGGTTGCCTCGGAGATGCCGAGAGCGCTGGCTATCTGCTTGTTTTCCTCACCGCGAGCCACTCTCGACAGGACTTCATGTTCCCGATTGCTGAGCCTCGGACCTGCAGTGTCCCGGCCTGAGGTGGCGGTCTCGAGGATGACTCCGGTCAGCTCGCCCTGAATGTAGGAGCCGCCTCCGGCAACGATGCCGATGGCACGCACCAGTTCGTCCTTGCCTGCGCTCTTGAGCAGGTACCCGTTGGCCCCGAGTTCGATCGCCCTCTTCACGTACACGGCCTTGTCGTGCATCGAGAGCACGATCACCCCCAGTGACGGTGATGTCCGCCGCAAGGTTTCGAGAGCCTCGAGCCCGCTCATTTCGGGCATGTTCACGTCGAGCAGGACTATGTCGGTTTCGGTCGTGGCCAAGAGCTCGAGTAGTTCGACACCGTTGGCCGCTTCCCCCACGACCTCGATGTCCGGCTCGTCGGACAGCATCCACCTCAATCCGTCGCGCACGGTCCAATGGTCGTCGGCGATGACGATCCTCATGGGCTCTCCTCGTCGGCGAACGGCACCCACGCCCTCAGTAGCGTTCCTCCGCCGCGCCGTCGACGAACCGACAGACCACCCCCCAGAGCGTCCAAACGTCCACGGGTGGTGGCGAGGCCGATGCCTTCGCTGGCGTCGACTCCTACGCCGTCGTCGGCCACCTCCAGTGTGGTTCGTGTGGCGTCCGACCAGATTCGCACGGTGACCGTGGTGGCGCGAGCGTGCTTGCGGGCATTGATCAGACCTTCCTCGGCCGCGGCGAACAGCGCAGAGCTGGGTACCGGGCCGGGCGACCGCGTCAGATCGACGTCGAGGCTCACCGCGAGATCGGTCTCGGAGCGCGTGGTGTCGACCAGCTCGATGAGAGCAGGGCGCAGACCGACGTCTTCGACCTCGCTGCGGTGGAGGAGCCGCAGTTCGGAGCGGAGGTTGCCGTCGATCTCGCGGACAATGTCGGCGGCGAGCGACAACTCCTCGCCGATGAGGGTGGGGTCGTCCACCTTCGCCTGGCTGCCCTCCAAGCGATACAACAGCCGATACAGGGTTTGGCCTATGTCGTCGTGCAAGGCACCGACGATCCGCTTTCGTTCCTCCTCCCGAGCCCTCAGCACCTGACCGAGCAGGTCCTCTGCGAGCCTGCGCCGGCGGTTGGACACCCGTGCTCCCGTCAGGGTGAGACTGGCCATGAAGATGCTGAGCACTCCCAGGCCGAGACCGATGCTGATCCAGACGTTGCGTTGGATGTGGACGATGTGTGTTTCCAGGGCATCTACTCGCTGCTCGACTTCGAGTGCACCCAACACGTTCCCTGCAGAGTCCTCGATCGGTATGTAGAACTCGATCAGCCTGTCCAGATCGCGTTCCAGTTCGTGGGCCGGGTCTGAGAGGTCGGAGAAGTTGAACGACGGCTCGCCGGCGAGGGCCGCCTGGGCCGGTTTGCTCAGCTCGAACTGCTGGCCGATCAGTTCTGAGGCATCCGAGTAGACGATCACTCCGTCGGTGCTCCACACCTTTACCCGCACCCTCTCGCCGCCCAGCAGGCGGAGCCTCACCTCTTCATCGAATTGGGCGAACAAGGCGGGATTTGCGGTCCCGTCAGAAAACAAGCCCTCGCCGACCAGGTCGCCGACGGTGCTCTTGATGGTATCGGTCTGCGCCCTGAGAAGGTGAGTTCGGGCCGAAGCCGGTATCGAAAACCCCAGAGCGATGGCGAGCGCCACCGAGGCCAGGATCCCGACGAGGGCGGCCTTTCCAACCCAGCCCATCTCGCGCCACTCGGCGAGCAGCGTCTGAACTACGCCGCGTCGACTGCGAACCTGCTTCATCGTTCCAAATGTAACCTGTCCGCCGTCCCCGACTCGGAGATGTTCGATCAAGGCAGTCCCAAGGAGCGATGTTGAACCGGTGCGGCGCCCCCGGCCCCCGGCCATCTTGATTTGGACTCTCGCATTCGTAGGAGTCTGGGTGGTGACCGCGCTGGTGGTAGGCGGCGTGCTGCGGCTGGCCGGTGCCGACTCCGGATCGGAAGCTGCACCGCTCGAGTGCGGCCGTCTGTTGAGTTCCGTCTCGGGTGAGCGACTCACTCTCCGTTCTGTCCGTGTCGTCTTGGCACTCGATGAGGAGTGGCGAGAGCAGTTCGGGGACCGCTCCGAGTCCGTGGCTCGGTCTCTTGTCTCGGACGTCTCCGGGCTGTATCGGGACATCGGCATGCACTTCTTGCCGGTGCGGGTCGCCGACTGGTCTTCACCCAACGACCTCGTCTCCGCCGAAGAGCTGCTTGTCGAATTGAACGGTGCCATTCCCCTCGATGACGCCGACGTCATTTTCGGTCTCACCGGACAGCAGCTACCCGACGTAGACGGCTTCGCCCGTGTGGGTGGGCAGATCGCAGTGGTCGGCCACCACCGCGGTTCACCGGAGCGTGACGTGCTCGTTTTGGCGCACGAGGTCGGCCACCTGTTTGGCGCCCACCACGGGTGTGACATTCCGGGACTGGCCGGTGTGATGGCAGACAGCGGCTTCGAAGACCCGCTCGTGGTGTGTCCGTGCACTCGGGCGATACTCGAGGCAAACGTCGCCCGGTTCCACGAGGATTGATTTCGGCGTGAAGATCGTTCCTACGGGTTTCCGTCGGCGAGTCGCCACCGTTCTCATCGCAGCGGCACTGGGAGCGATCGTGCCGTCGGTGCTCCTCATCCGAGGAGTCGTCGGTGCGATCGACGACGAGATCTCGGAATCTCGACTCCAGCTGTCGCAGTTGATGGCGGCTCAAGGCGATCGCCTGCTCACCGAGGCGTTCTTCGAAATCGACCTGATGGCCACCGGGTTCGCCAGAGGTCCCGACGGCGAATTCCTCGAGGTGGACACCTCCGAGGCGCGTGTGCACTTTGGGCGGTCCGCCGTATTCAACGCAGGCGTGGTGTTTCTCGATGGGGAGGGCACCGTCCTCTTCGCAGAGCCCAACCACACGTTCGATACCTCCGTGGACGGCGAGGCGTTGCTCGCCTTCGCCGCCGCCGCAGAATCGGCCGACCGCGCCGTTTCGCTCCCATATCTGTCGTCGGCGACGGGCCACGTCGTAGCCGCGCTGAGTCTCCCGGTCTTCGGTTCCGACGGTGCCAGAACCGGGACGGTCGTTGGGATCGTGGATCTCACCGATCCATTCATCACCGACCTGATACAGCCCGCCCGCAGACTGGGAAACACAGGTCATGCCGACCTTGTGGACGAACGGGGTCTGGTGCTTGCTTCAACCGACCCATCACTCGTTCTCACCCCCGGTGACCATCCGGAGTTCTATGAAGAGATGGCACAGCTGCGGCTGGCGACGCTGAGGAAGGTGAGCCATTCCCCCGATCCCGGTGAACTCGATCAGTCCGCAATGCACGTGATGGCATACGCCCCCTTGCGCGAGGCCCCGTGGGGGGTGGCAATGGGAGCCAGCGAGGCCAACACGTTCATTCGCGCCGACCGGCTGCGACGCCGGCTGATCATCTTTGGTCTCGCCTCGGCAGCGACGGTGTTCGCGGGAATCTGGCTGGCCGTTCGTCTCATCCCCGAGAACTCCGACCCGAGGAGCGGTGAGCCGAGACGGTTCTGACCACAACCGCCATCCAAGATAGGAGTCCGCGCCGATAGGCGCGGACTCGGCGGCCTGGGGCTGGGGCCCCCGGGCCGTAGAACGCTGCGCTCCCCCAGGTAGGCAGTCCCTGAGATCGTCCTGGTCAACTGATCTGAAAGGATGCCCCTCGCCAAGCGAGGACCTCTGCGCCGGAGCCCCGTCTCGGGGCTCCCGGTGCGCCTGGGGTCATACCCCGGCGAACGGAGGTCCGACCACCTCGTTGATCCGCTCGATCAGCGTGGTGTCGTCGCCCATGTACAGGATTATCAGGCGGTCCCACGACCAGAAGTGCGGCGACGCCACCGCCTCGAACGGAAAGTGAGCGATCGTGTAGCCGTCGGTCGATACGCTCGCCGCGGCCCTTCGGGCGGCCCCGATCGCCCCGAAGTCGTAAACACGGATCTCGCTGCCCGCGACCGTGAACCGCGTGGTCGTGTGGGCGGTGCCCAGCGTCGCGGTGAAAGGCGACATCTCGTCGACCCCGCCGGGGTCTCCGACCGTGATCTGGTCGGATTCGAGCGAACTTGTGAACTCGTCCATCGTCCGAGAGACCCCGCGGCCCGACGTCTCGTTCATATCGACGGGTAGAGCGTCGTAGACGGCCCAGCCGATCTCCTCTGCCTGTTCGATCGACAGCGTCGTCAGCGAGAAGGTGGCCACCGTGAGTACGCGGAATCCGTCGAAAAGATGAACCACCCGGGACCGCTCGACCGCGGTCTCGTCCATCGCCGCAACCTGCACCACCCCGGCCTGCCTGCTCGTGCCGCCGAAGGGGAGCACCCCCGTGTCTCCGTCGTCGGGCCACTCCTGCCAGGAGATGAGCAGTAGACCGATCCCGTTGCTCCAGACCATCTGTTCGAACCCGAGGTCGTCGACCTCCTCAGCACTGCATCCGACGTACAGCACGCTGCTGAAGAGAGCGGGCGGTACCGCGGCCACCGCTCCCCCGAGTCGCCGCGGAGTTCCCGAGGGAACCTCGCCCGCCTGAGCCGCCGAATAGAGGGCAGCGCGCGACCTGTAGTCCCCGCCGCTGCAGCCCGAAGCGGCCGTCACCGGCACGAAAGAACTGGTTGCTCGGGTCGTATCGCCACCTCCGCACGCGACAACGAGAACGAGAAGGGCGGCTGCGCACGTGACGGCGATGCGGTCCATCAGAGCGCGAGCGTATCAACCGGTCGGAGCGATCAGAGCTCGACCGGCGGAACCCGGTCGGCCTCGGCAAGATGCTCGTTGACGGCCTCCACGATCGCGTTGAGCTCTTCGATCCGTTTCGCGGCAGCATCGCGGTCGGGCGCCACACGGAGCCGGGGTAGCTCCGCCCGGATGGCACGACGCACCTCGTCGGCGGCATCCCTTGCTCGCTCCCGCTTGATGAACCTCTTGGCCCACCACGCCGGGTCGTGGACGGGCTCCAGATCCTCGAGCGGTCGGCCGCTCCCGGGCAGGTCGTCGAATTCGCCTCGTTCGGCAGCTTTCCGGATCTGTCGTTCGACCACCGACTCGAAGTCGCGCTCAGTTGGCATAGGCCAGGGCGTGAGCGTGCGCCCAGCGCGAGGCGGCCGCGGCGTAATGCTCACCGGCGGCGTCGAGATCCCCTCGGGCGAGTGCATCAATCGAGGCAGCCACTTCTGCGGCCGATTCGTCGAGAGCAAGCTCGGTCGAATCGAACAGCTCGGCGACACCGCCGTAGTCGAGCTCGAGAAGTGCATCGCGGGGGAACTCCTCCAGCCAACCGGCCACGTCTCGCACCTGGTCGACGATCACCTCGTCGAAGCCGGCGCCCGCGAGCACCTGGACCGCTCGCCGGAGCCGCCTCAGCCCCGCCGACAATGTGGTCCGGTAGCGCACACTCAGACGGCCGCCCTCGTCGATCAGCGATCGGTCGCTCTGCTCGAAGGCTGTGAACCATCGCAGCGGGATGGCAAAGGGCGAAGTGAGTATGTGGCTCCGGACCCCTGGGAACCGGGCATGAATCCGCTCCAGCTCGTGAGCGGCGCGATCGGCAACCGACTCCGGCACCAGGGCAGCCACCGAGGCGTCGGCGTAGGCGTTGCGGAAGGCCAACAGCCCCTCGAGCATCCGAAGCCGGGGGTGGCGGGGACACACGAACCGACGCCCATCCTCATCGATCACAAAGGCGTCGTCCCTCGCCGACTCCGAAGAGAGACCGAACACGCTGTCGAGCAGCACCCTCGTCCCGCCGCTGTGGTCGGCGACGTGTTCCAGTATGGGACCGTCCGACCCGCTCACGGGGACGTACACCCGGAGATAGGCAGCCCTGGCCATGGGCCGATGGTACCTATACCGAGTGACCATCTGCCCGGGACCGAGCGCAGCCCCGGTCGCTAAACTTCGGGCGGGTTTTCGCCCTGTTCCCTGAAAGGAGCAAGCCGTTGGGAGTATTTGACGCGCTAGGTGATCGCGGCCACGAGGAAGTCGTATTCGGATCCGATCCCGAGTCTGGCCTTCAGACGATCATCGCCATTCATTCGACTGCTCTGGGTCCCGCCCTCGGTGGGACCCGTTTCTATCCCTATGGGTCCGAGGCGGAGGCACTCGAAGATGTCCTCCGGCTGTCGCAGGGCATGACACTCAAGGCCGCCGCGGCCGGGCTCGACCTCGGAGGCGGCAAGGCCGTCATCATCGGCGACTCTCGGAAGATGAAATCCGAGCGCCTGTGGCGCGCCTACGGGCGGGTCGTCGACTCGCTCCAGGGCCGCTACATCACCTCAGAGGACGTGGGGACCGACGCCCACGATATGGAACTCATCCGGCGTGAGACGCGATGGGTTGTCGGCGTGCCGGTCGAAGAAGGCGGATCAGGTGATCCGTCGCCGGCAACGGCGCGCGGGTTGATGGCGGCATCGCGCGCAGTGTCACGGTTCATGTGGGGCGACGAAGACCTACACGGAAGGCACGTCACCGTTCTCGGAGTCGGCAAGGTCGGCACCGACCTGGTACGACGGCTCCACGAGAACGGTTGCAAAATCACCGTCGCCGACGTCTATCCGCCCTCCATAGAGCGGGTCCGCAACGAGTACGGAGTGAGCGTGGTCGAACCGGACGAGATCTTCGATGTCGAGTGTGACATCTTCTCCCCTTGCTCGCTGGGCGGAGTATTCAACGAGGAGACGATCCCGCGGCTGCGGACGAAGGCGATCATCGGATCGGCCAACAACCAGCTGGCGACCGATGAGGACGCCGACCGGCTCGATGAGCGCGACATCCTGTATGCGCCCGACTTCGTGGTGAACGCAGGCGGGCTCACCAACGTCAACGAGGAGCTGCGCGGCTACACGGTGGACAAGGCGGCGGCCCACATCGATCGGATCTACGACAACACGTTGCACGTCCTCGAGGTGTCGCGCGAGAGCGGGACGACGCCCAATCGCACCGCAGTGGCCCTCGCCGAAGAGCGAATTCGCGAAATCGGTAACCTCAGGCTGTTCCGCCGTGGCGGCGACGACCGCAACTAGGAGGTACATCCCCGTGGCGATCGGCATCGACCCTGCTGCCAATCACCTCGAGCTGGGACTCACCGACGAGGCCCTCCTCGACATGTACCGCACCATGGTCACGGCGCGTCGCGTCGACGATCGCATGTGGACGCTCAACCGGCAGGGACGGGCTCCATTCGTCGTCTCCTCGTCGGGGCACGAAGCAGCCCAGGTCGGGACCGCCGCCGCGCTGACCCCCGGGATGGACTGGGCGCTTCCCTACTACCGCGATCAGGCTGCTGCGCTCGCTCTCGGCATGAGCCTCGAGGAGATTTTCCTCGGCGTCTTCTCCAAGGCGGGTGATCCCAACTCGGGGGGCCGGCAGATGCCGAACCACTGGTCGCATCCGGAGCTTCGCATCTTCAGCCACTCTTCGGTGGTCGGCACCCAGTTCCCCCATGCCGCCGGGATCGCCTACGAGATCAAGCGACGTGTTGACGGCGCCGTCGTCATGGTTTGGGGCGGCGAGGGCTCGACATCGAAAGGTGACTTCCACGAGGCGTTGAACTTCGCCGGCGTGCAGAAGCTGCCGGTTGTCTTCGTCATCGAGAACAACCTATACGCGATTTCGGTGCCGGCCGTCGAAGAGGTGGCCGGCAATCTCACCGAGCGAGCCGCCGGATACGGCATGCACGCCGAACGGGTCGACGGCAACGACGTTCTCGAGGTCTACCGAGCGGCCCGGCGCGCCGTGGACCTGGCCCGCTCCGGCGAGGGACCGTGCTTCATCGAAGCTATGACCTATCGCTACTATGCCCACACCTCTGAGGACGACGACACGTATCGCCCCGCCGAGGAGATCGAGGAGTGGAAGAAGCGCGACCCGATCGGAATCCTCAGGCAGTACCTCATAGAGGGCCGGCTGCTCGATAAGGACCTCGAGACCCAGGTCGAGGAGGAAACGGTGGCCGCCATCGCCGAGGCCGTGAAGGCCGCCGACGCCGCGCCGCACCCCGAGGATCCGATGGCGTTCGTGTACGCCCGACCGATCGAGAACACCGACCCGGCGGTTGCTCCCGACGCCGATCCGGAGGGCGAAGAGGTCAACCTCATCACCGCGGTCAATCAGACGCTGCACGAGATCATGGACTTCTACCCGGAGGTCTCGCTGTTCGGCGAGGATGTCGCCGATCCGAAGGGTGGGGTGTTCAAGGCATCCGTCGGCCTCACCGCCGCCTTCGGCGCCGACCGCTCCTTCAACACTCCCCTGGCCGAGTCCTCGATCGTCGGCATCGCAGTCGGAATGGGCGGGGCCGGGGGCAAGCCGATCGCCGAGATCCAGTTCGCCGATTACATCCACCCGGCGTTCGACCAGATCGTCTCTGAGGCGGCTCGGCTCCACTACCGGTCGGCCGGCGGCTGGAACTGCCCGATCGTCCTCCGGGTCCCCTACGGCGGCGGCATCCACGGGTCGCTCTATCACAGCCAGTCGATCGAGGCGTTCTACGCACACGTGCCCGGCCTCAAGGTGGTGATCCCATCGACCCCGGCCGACGCCAAGGGCCTCCTGTGGTCGGCCATCGAGGATCCCGATCCGGTCATGGTGCTCGAACCGAAGAAGCTCTACCGGCTCGTCAAGGGTCCGGTGCCCAAGGGGCCATACCGGGTTCCGATCGGGACCGCAGCCGTGCGGCGGGTCGGCACCGACGTGTCGATCCTGGCCTACGGAGCGATGGCCCATTTCGCCCTGGAGGCGGCCGAAGTCCTCGAAGGCCAAGGCGTGAGTGCCGACGTCGTCGACCTCCGCTCGATCCGCCCCCTGGACTGGGTGACGGTTGAGGCGTCGGTGCAGCGGACGTCGAAGATCCTGATCGTCCATGAGGACAACGGATTCGGTGGATTTGGAGCCGAGGTCTCGGCGCAGATAGCCGAGAAGGCGTTCGATTGGCTGGATGCTCCGGTGCAGCGCTACACGACGCCGGAGCTCCCGACGTTCCCGTACTCGAGCGCGCTCGAAGATCAGGTGTATCCCACCACCGCGGGCATCGTGGAGCGTGCCACCGAGTTGGCGGAGTACTGAGCCAGTAGTCCGTTCTCCGTAATCCGGTCACGTGACGACGCGCGGAAACGGAAGACTCGACGGCGCTCACGGGAAGCGGGCAATAGATAACGGACAACTCGACGGCAATCGCGCCAGAGACGGACAAGCGCGTCAAGAGCGTTCCGCACGGCTAGGTACGGAACGGGTAACTCGACGGCGTTTCCGCGAGTTGCGGGTAGGCACGTCCGAGGACGTCCCGCACAACCGGGGCTGGAACGGTCTGGAACTCGCTACCCGCCGGCAGCTCTCGCCATGGACAGCGCCCTTGCCGCGCTGGCAGTCATGTCGCAGTTTCACCTATGGGCTCATCTCTGACCGCGCGATGACGGGAGCGATCACCATCACCGGGTGAGCGATTGAACCGAACCGGTCATTCGAGCCGTACTCCTCTCCGTCCACGAGTTCCGAAAGGGTGGAAATGAGACGAACAGCGATTCTGCTGGTCACGCTCGCTCTCGTAGCGGCAGCATGCGGCGACGATGATGCGGGCACAACGACGACGGAGTCCGCCGCCGGGCCTGCGATGAGTCCTGCTGAGGTGGTGTTCGAGGATCAGGAGTCCGATGGCACGACGATCACCGTGGCGTCGGTGACCCTGCCGTCCCCGGGCTTCATCGCGGTCCACGGCAACAAAGACGGAGGCCCCG
>JAZGDZ010000008.1:0-14190 GCA_036478235.1 Acidimicrobiia bacterium
CTCGGCCTCCTCACTCGACGAATCGAAGTGAGAAGCCAAACCGGAACGATGTCCTACGGGCCAATGATCTCCACAAGCGGAACGATGTCCTGCTGTTCGCGGCGGAACGATGTCCAGCGGGCCGTCACCTAGGCTCGCCGCGGTGCACCGCACGACGATCCACGTCCGCTGGGGAGAGCTCGATCCCTACAACCACGTCAACCATGCGGTCTACTCCTCCTATCTCGAACACGCCCGGGTCTCGTCGCTCGAGCACCTCGAACGGGGCACGGACGACCTCGGTGACGACGGTGTGCAGATCGTCGTGGTCAGATCGGACGTCCGGTTCCGGGCGCCGGCCACCGCCGGCGACGAACTCGTGATCTCGACGAACCTGACGAAGCTGTCTGGTGCTTCGATGATCTGGAACCAGACGATCGACCGCGGCAACGATCGGATCGTCGAAGCAGAGATCAAGGCCGCCTGCATCGACAAGCGGGGGCGTCCCGTCCGGCTCCCGGAAGGCCTGGCGCGAGCTCTGGAGGCTCTGCGATGAACCTACGCTCCGGCCATGCTCGATAGATCGACTTCCGAAGGGGCCAAGGGTGAGGCGCTGCTCGACGACGCCTACGTCGTGTGGCTCACGACGGTGCGCCGCAACGGTCAGCCACAGTCGTCGCCGGTCTGGTTCGTGATCGATGACGGCGAGTTCCTCGTCTACAGCCTCGACGGCACCGCCCGCACCGCCAACATCGCCGCCAACCCGAGGGTCTCACTCAACCTCGACAGCAATGCCGGAGCCGACGTCGTCACCGTCGAGGGGATAGCCCGGATCGTTGCCGGCCCGGACAGCCTCGACAACGCCGCCTACCAGGAGAAGTACCGCAGCGGCATCGAGCGGATCGGTCACACTCCCGAGTCCTTTGCGGCGCGCTACTCGGTTCCGATCAGGATCAAACCCCTTCGGTGGCGGATTCACTAGGAGTCTGGCTGGAATGATCGAGGCGACGAGGCGGTTGCGGAGGAGTATGTTCAAGCGCAAGCGGGTCAAGCCGCTCGAAATCACGCGGCTAGATGAGCTCAAGGGCCTGGCGAGCGAGGGCAAGCCGATCCTCATCGACTTCTTCCAGTTCGGATGCGCCCCGTGCAAGGTGATGGACGGCATCGTCAACGAGCTCGCCGACGAGTTTGCCGGGACGGCCCACATCGTCAAGGTCAACGTGGGGCGGGTTCCCGATGCTGCCGCCGCCTTCAAGGTCCGATCGACGCCCACATTCGTTCTTCTCGGCAGGTCGCAGAAGCAGCCGTCCAAGAAGGCGCGCAAACGGGCCGCCGGCGGCGGAGCACCTTCTCAGAAGGCGTACAGCCCGCGCTGGCGCAGCTCGGGGCTCGTCAGAAAGGACGTGCTGGAGCAGGTGCTCGTCTCCAATGGGGCAAGGAGACCAGAGAGGGATTAGGGGTAAAGAGGGCGCGCCGACGGGCGCGGACTCGGCGGCCTGGGGCTGGGGCCCCCGGGCCGTAGCACACAGAGCCGCCCGAAGGGCGGCACCACCATGCGGAGGCGTTTCGGGGCCGAGGAGGACCCGAACGCCGGAGCCAAACCCGCGATGAGCCGTACGGCGAAGAGCCATCAGCATCGCCAAGAAGCGGCCGCCTATTTGCGGACCGATTAGGGATTAGGGATTAGGGATTAGGCAGAGTCTTCCTAACACCTAACACCCAACACCCAACCCCTTACCGCCTGACACCTTCCTACGCAACACCTTCTCGCCTACACCTAGTCTGGCTGCATGCCTGAATGGTCCGGATCCCGCCCGCCCCGTCCGATCTTCTTCGGCCTCGCCCTGATCACCGTCGGTGTGGTGTTCCTGCTGCGCGAGTTGGACGTCGTCCCGGACGTGGGCCTGTGGACGCTCATCTGGCTGGCACTCGGCTCGTGGCTGTTCCTCGGCACCCTGTCCGGGAACCGACGCGGGTGGTTCTGGCCGCTGACGTTGCTTCTCATAGGCGTCGTCATGCTGCTGCGAGACCTCGACGTGCTCGACTCCGACTTCAGGATCTGGCCGGTAGTGGTGATCGCCATCGGACTCTCGATCGTGCTCGAAGCATCGACCTGGGGACGAAAACGCCGGAAGGGTCGGGGAGCCTCGTGGGAGATGGGGACCAGGCATTAGGTATTAGGTATTAGGTACTAGGCCTAACACCTTCTCCTCTCCCTAGTCTCACCTGCGATGGAGAGCGCCCCGGCAGCCCAGTCTCGACTCGTCGGACTCAGCACCGCCGACGTCAATCAACGGATGGCCGCCGGTGCGGTCAATCGGGTGCCGACGGGACCGACCCGCACGGTGGGCGAGATCGTCAAGGCGAACGTCTTCACGGTCTTCAATCTCCTGCTGAGCGTCCTCCTCGCCGTGGTGCTGATCGTCGCCCCGCCGCAGGATGCGCTGTTCGGAGTGGTCCTCGTGACCAACGCCCTGATCGGGATCATCCAGGAGCTGCGAGCCAAACGGACCCTCGATCGCCTTGCACTTCTCAGCGCGCCCCGGGCCATCGTCATCCGGGACGATCGCCGCTGGGAGGTTCCCATCGATGACGTCGTGCTCGACGACCTGCTGGTCGTCGCTCCCGGGGATCAGATCGTCGTCGACGGGGTCGTCGTGGCCACTGAAGGTATGGAGGTCGACGAGTCCCTCCTCACCGGAGAAGCAGACGCCGTCATCAAAGATGTCACCGACGAGGTGTTGTCGGGATCCTTCGTGACCGCCGGCAGCGGCGTCTACAAGGCGCGGCGTGTGGGGCCGGAAGCGTATGCGGCCCGGCTGGCGGACGAAGCCAAGAAGTTCACCCTGGTGCGTTCGGAGCTGCGGGGCGGCATCGACCTGATCCTCAAAGCCATCGGATGGCTGATGCTGCCCATGATGGCCCTCCTCGTCTGGAGCCAGGTCAACGCCAACGACGAGCTCAAGGAGGCCATTCGGGTGGCGGTCGCCGGAATGGTCGCCATGATCCCGCAGGGTCTCGTTCTGCTCACTTCCGTCGCCTTTGCCGTGGGGGTGGTTCGTCTCGGGCGCCGCAAGGTCCTCGTCCAGGAGCTTGCGGCGGTCGAGGGGCTGGCTCGGGTCGACGTCGTCTGCTTCGACAAGACCGGGACGCTCACAGAAGGTCGTCTGGCGGTCGATGAAGTGAGGCTGCTGCGAGAACGAGAAGATGTCGTCCAGGCGCTCGGGGCGCTTTCCGTCGCCGACGCGAGCCCCAATGCGACGATGCGGGCCGTCGCCGAACAGTTTCCCGAGCCCGCCGGCTGGTGGCGGACCGCCACCGTTCCCTTCTCATCGGCCCGCAAGTGGAGTGCGGCGAGCTTCGGCGAATTCGGCTCCTGGGTGATCGGAGCGCCCGAGATGATCATCCCGAACGACCCGGCCATCGACACTGCGGCCCGCAGCGCCGCCTCCGAGGGCAAGCGCGTCCTGCTGCTCGCCCACACCCGATCCGGCCTGTCGGGTGAATCGCTCCCCCCGGGCCTGGTCGGCATCGCCCTCGTCCTGCTCAGCGACGTGATCAGGGAGGACGCCGCCGCCACCCTGCGCTACTTCGCCGAACAGGGCGTGACGGCCAAGGTGATCTCGGGAGACCATCCCGAGACCGTGGCCGCGATCGCCCGGGCGGTGGGCCTACCGGGCGCAGACCGGGTCGTCGACGCTCGCAACCTGCCGGCTGATGATGCCGCCCTCATCGAGATCATCGAGAACGGGACGGTCTTCGGAAGGGTGACGCCACACCAGAAGCGGGCAATCGTGGGCGCCCTGCAGGCCCGCGGCCATGTCGTTGCCATGACGGGAGACGGGGTGAACGACGTGCTCGCCCTCAAGGACGCCGACATCGGGATCGCCATGGGCTCGGGCTCGTCCGCCTCGCGGGCCGTGGCTCAGTTGGTCCTGCTGGACGGGTCGTTCGATACCCTGCCGTCGGTTGTGGGGGAGGGGCGCAGGGTGATCGCCAACATCGAGCGGGTCGCCAACCTCTTCGTGACGAAGACCGTCTATGCGCTGCTGCTGGCCGTGCTGGTCGTGGTGTTTGCCCGCCCGTTCCCCTTCGTTCCCCGCCACCTGACGCTGGTCGGAACACTCACCATCGGCGCTCCCGGGTTCTTCCTCGCTCTCGCTCCCACCTCGGTGCGGGCAAGGCCGGGCTTCGTCGCCCGAGTTCTTCGCTTCTCGATTCCGGTAGGCGGGCTCGCCGCCGCCGCCACCTACGCCGCATACGAGCTCGCGATATCCGAAGACGTCTCCCTGATCCGGGCCCGAACCCTGGCCACCATCGTCCTCGTCTCGGTCGGACTGTTCGCACTCGTCGTCAACTCGCGGCCGCTCACCCCGGGACGAAAGGTCTTGGTGGGAACCATGGCCGGAATCTACGGCCTGGTCCTGATCACTTCGACCGGGCGAATCTTCTTCGAACTGGAGCTGCCGCGACTGATCGTCCTCCTCGCCGGTCTCGGCATCGTCGGGTTGACCGGGGCCGTCATGTACGCGGCCTTGCGCGCCTTCGGGTGGCTGCAACAAGTCCCCACGCTGCTGCGAACTCCATTCGATGCCGGAAAGCCAGGGCGCCTCTTGTCGGGCCTGCGCCGTATGACCAGCAGGGTGCGTCGCGTCACGGAGCCGATCGACGGTACCGGTGACGATTAGGAGCCCGCTGAGTGCCTCGGCTGCGAATACCTAGACGGGATCGATCTCGATGTCGAGGAGTCCGTGGGCTTCCCGCAGGGCTGACTCCACGCCATCCGGATCGGAGCCACGGGCGATGATGAATCCCAGGTAGCGATCGCCTTCGGGCAGGGGACGGATGCGCCGCCCGACCGGTACCGTGATGGTCAGCTCGGTGATCCCGTCGACCTCCGCGACCGCCTCCCTGCCCCGAATCGCCCGGAGCACGCCGTCGCCGGGGATGGGAATCATCATCGCTCCCGATGCCCGCTCGACGGGTCGCATACCGCGCCGATTCATGCCCAGAGCCGCCCTCAAGAGGAGCACCTCGAGGCTTTGCTCGAGCATCCCGAAACGAAGTGACCGTCCGCACAGGCCGCCGATCGACCGAGCCGCCACCTCGATGACCCGGGGACCCGACGGCGTGAGCCTGACCTCGGCGTGTATCGGCCCCAACGCCAGGCCGAGGGCGTCGACCGATCGCTCCACGAGCCGGCTCACCCCCTCGAGAGTGTCTGCGTCGTGGCGCGAGGGGCTGACGTAGATCGTCTCCTCGAAGAAGGGGCCATCCAGCGGATCCGGCTTGTCGAAGACCGCCAAGATCTCGAGCCCATCGGCGCCGATGAGGCCCTCCAGGGCCACCTCGTCGCCGGGGAGAAACTCCTCGAGCAGGATCGATTCACCGGCGACACCGGCATCGCGCTGGATCCCGGCGATTCGTGTCAATGTGGCCGCCAACCGGGCTTCGTCATCGACCTTCACGACCCCTCGGCTGGCCGACAGCGACACCGGCTTGGCAACGAGGGGGTATCCGATCTCACGGGCGGCAGCTGCAACGTCGTCCGAAACCTTCACCGCGCGAAAGGCCGGCTGGGGGATGCCGGCGGTCGCCAGCAGGTTCCTCATTCGAGCCTTGTCGCGGGTGGCGGCGACGGAATCGGGCGCGTTGTGCGGGAGTCCCAGGTCCCGGGCCGCCAATGCCGCGACGAGTACGCCGGCGTCGTCTACCCCGACCACCGCATCGAGCGGCACGGCCTCGGCGTGGGCAACAATCGACCGGGCCGCCTCCGTCGGGTCGGCGCAATCGACCGTGATCACTGCGGTTATGCGGCCCGACACCAACCCGAGCGACCCGTCCGTGGCAATGACAAGATCGACTCCGAGTTCGTCCGCGGCGGCTATGAAATCCGGGCCCCGGTAGGAATTGGTGGGAAGAACGAGTCCGACGGTGGGCACGGGCCCATGATGGCCGAGGCCGTCCCTCTAACAACATCGACGCCGGTACGATGCCCGCCTATGCCGCTACACGAAGACGTGCTAAAGATCTCGGACGAGGCGATCGAAGCGATACTCGGGATCCGGGCCAATGAACCCGACGCCGACGAGCTGACCCTCAACGTCGGCATCACCGGTGTGAGCGACCTGCAGTTCGTATACGAGCTGACCTTCATCCCCCTCACCGATGCCGGCGACGAAGACGTCCTCCAGCACTTTGGTGATCTACCAGTGCTGACGCGGGCCGACAGCGCGGGGCGTCTGGAAGGGGCGACGATCACCATTCGCGACGGCGGCCTGGCGATCGACAACCCGAACTCCCCGAGCCCGCCGATTGCACAGGCTCAAGGAGTGACAGAGGGTCCGGTAGCCGACCGGGTTCGCGCCGTGCTGGAGAATCAGATCAACCCGGCGATCGCCGCGCACGGGGGATTCGCCGAACTCGTCTCCGTCGAGGACGGCACCGCCTTCCTGCGGATGGGAGGCGGATGCCAAGGCTGCAGCATCGCCCAAGTGACCCTGACCCAGGGCATCGAGGTCGCCATCAAGGATGCGGTGTCGGAGATCAACCACGTGGTCGACGTGACCGATCACGCCGCTGGAACCAACCCGTACTACGAGTCGGCGAAGAAGTAGTACAGGGCGCCGAGCAGAGCGAGGCACATCCAAGGCGGGGTTCGAGGACGAACAGGACTCGAAGACCGCCGAGCATTCGTACTCACCCCCCACCGCTGGTGCCACTCGGCTGCGCCGCGCCAGTCCACCCCCCACCTTGGTGCTATGCGGCTGCGCCGCGCGAGTCCACCCCCCACCAATCGGCCTACGGCCGATTGACTCCCCTGCAAGTGTGCGGACCGGGACCGGCCGCAGCCAGAGACAACTCTCAGGTGGGGCCCAACAGGAACTAAACCATCCCAGTGATCTCAGCTAGCTCGGGCTGCAGGATCGGACGAACGGTGTGGTGATGTTTCGAGAGTCACCCCTGGAGCTCTCCCAGATTCGGGGGTGGTGATCGATCCTTCGCCCAACGGCCGGGTTGTATTTGTGGCATATTTGTGGCATTGTTATAGCATGCCAAGGACGCGAGTGAGCACCACTGTCGACGAGGCTCTCTTGACGAGCGCGCGCAAGTTGCGCTCCGAACTGAACGACGCAGCGCTACTCGATGAAGCGCTCCAGGCTCTGGTCGGGAGGCATCGAACGGCCGAGATCGACGCTGCCTACCGGGCATACGATGAGCATCCGATCGACGAGACCGATGAGTGGGGTGACCTGGCTTCGTTCCGTCAGGCTGCGGCAGAATCGTGACTGCCCTGCCCTCCCGAGGCGAGGTCTGGTGGTCCGAAATCCCCGAGATCGGGCGGCGTCCCGTTGTCGTTCTCTCGCGTGACGCGGCTATCCCGAGACTTCGACGGGCCCTGGTCGCTCCCTGCACGACCAGGATTCGCAGCCTCCCCAGCGAAGTCGTGCTCGAGGTCGAAGATGACCCGATCCCGCGACGTTCGGCGGTGAATCTCGACTCCGTCGAGAGCGTTTCCATCGGTGTTCTCGTTGAACGCATCGGTCGCCTCAGCGACGACCAGATGCGCCAGGTCTGCTCCGCCCTGGCGGTGGCCGTGGACTGCGAGGACTGACAAGACCGGCCGACCCGCGTCCGGAGCGCCCTGTTCTAGCCGAAGCGCAGCCGCTCTACCTCTTCGACCAGCGCCACGACCCCTCTGACCTCTGCCGCCAGCGACTCCCGTTCGGCAAGCCGGCCCACCTCGCCTCCGGCCAGCAGCCCCCGGTTCTTGGCGAGACCGGTCGCATTGCGGAATAGCACCGTGGACACGGCCTCCGGGCTGCGAATGCGGCGCTGCGCCCGGTACTGGGCGCCCAGGGCGAGGGCGGCCTTCTCCAGCTCGCCGGGCTCGGCGTCCCGCCTGAAGTCGACGTCCACCAGTGCATCCGCCAGAACCAGGTAGGCCTCGAAAACGGGCCGCAGAACCCAGGGTGACGCCGCGGGACGAAGCCGCTGCAGCACCCCCACCGCATTCCCCGCGACCACCTCATCCCGCCAACCGGGGACCGATGCCTCGAGCTCGGCCGTCAGCTCGACGTGGAACTCCTCGCGCTCGGCGAAGAAGAACTCGAACTTGAGGAGGTCGCGCACCATGCGCACCGTTTCCCAGAACGCATCCTCCGGGTCACCAACAGCCGAGGCCGCCGCAGCCAGTGCCAGCTCGGCGATGGCGCCGGTCGTGAAGAAGTGGACGATGGTGTTGCGGTAGTAGGCGGCAGCGAGAGGCTGCTCGATGGCATACACGACTTCGCGGCCACCGTCGATCCGGTTGACAACACCGTGGTCGACCAATGCATCGAGCGCCCCCCGAACGACGGCCCGATCCTCGAGGTCGACCCGCTCGGTGACCGGTAGATCCCTCCGCTCCACGTAATCGACGAATTCGCGCAACGCATCGAGAGTCTCCGCCACGGTCACCGCCCGGTCGCCGGTTCCGAGCAGTGCCAGGGTCACGAGCGAGATCGGGGTGATCGGGGTGACGCGGTTGATTCGAACGGCCACCTCGAAGGCAAGCTTCTGAATCTCCAAGTTGGATTCGTCGGACTCCGGTTCGTGCCCGGCTTCGTAGCGCTGCACGGCATCGGCGACGCGGATGGGCTCACCGAAGTTGATGTAGATGCGGCCGTACCGCCGACGCATCGCTCGCAGCACCCGCACCATCCACCCGAACGACTCCTTCTCCTTGGCCCCGCCGCGCTGTTCGGCCGCGTGGGCGCCCACGTCCTGGATCTGGTCGTAGGCGATCGAAGTCGGAATGAGCACCACGTCCTCGCACGACCCCCTGCGCCAGGAATCGACCACGTAAGACAGAAGTCCGTACTTTGGTTCCCGAAGCTTGCCGATCCTCGACCGACCGCCTTCGATGTACCACTCGAGCGGGAACCGCTTCTCGAGCAGATAGTCCAGGTACCGCTTCAGCGTGTACTTGTACGGCTCGTCGTCCTGGAACGTCCGCCGGATGAAGAAGAGCCCGTGCCGGCGCACCAATGGTCCGACCGGAAAGAAGTTCATGTTGATCCCCCCGGCGGTGTGGTTCGGGGGAAGACCGTTCTCGTACAGCACGTACGTGAGGGCCAAGTGGTCCATGTTCGACTTGTGGCTCGGCAGGAAGGCCAGAGAGTGGCGCTGCCCCAACTCGGCGATGCGCTCCAGCGCCTCCGGGTCGTAGCCGATCCTGCGGTCGTAACCCTGGGTGTACACCAGCCGGATGAGGGCGGCGACGAGATCGATCACGAATGTGCTCGGGCGGGCGGCGATCTCCTTCAGGTAGCGCGCCGTCTTGCGTTGCAGGTCGTCGACCCGCTCCCCGGTTCGGGCCGCCATTTGCTCGAGCCCCAGCTGGAACTTGGCCGAGCCGAGCAGGTCCTCGGCGAGAAGCCGCGGCACCTTGTACCGGTTTCCCCGCAGCCTGCGCTCGGCCACTTCCAGGGCCAGGCCTCCTTGCAGTGCGACGTATTCGGCGAACCCGTGCGGGTCGTCGGGATGAGCAGCCCTGGCACCGACCCAGCGGGCGCGCAGCTCGCCGACGGTCGCCGGAGCCCCGGCGACGATCCGGATCCGATCCGGCCGAAAGCGTACGAACAGCTCCTGGAGCAGCCGGTTGGGATCGCGGGGATCGCCGAGCGTGATGAGGTCGACCAGGCGGGGGATGCGCCGCCCGCTACGGCGCGGGCCCAGCCAGGCGACCCGCAGCGGTACCAGGAGCGGGTCGCCGGGAGATGCAGCCACCTCCTCGAGCTCGGCCCCTATCGAGCGCCGAGAGCGGCGGCGGCGTGAAGGGGGCGCAGCACACACCCGGTAATCGACCGACTCGGGCCGGTGCCGCTCGATCCACTGGCCGACGAGACGCCGTTCCAGTGAGGACGAAGCATCGACCAGGAACACCACCGGGCGCCCCCCCGCCTTGGGCCACTGCGCCTCACGCTCGGGCGGCACCGCTCGCAGCATCACTGGTGCCTCGAAGTCACGACCACCCGGCGAAGTTACTCCGCCGCGGCCAGCGGCGCCCGGCGACCTGCTGGGCGCGGTGTTCCTGCGGGCTGCAAGCTGCCTGCTGCAAGCTCTCCTATCGGGGCCCCATCCGAGCCCCGGCGTCGAGCCTGACCACCTCGCCGTTGAGGAGGGCGTTCTCCATGAAATGCTGCACGAGTGCCGCGAACTCGTCCGGAGCCCCGAGACGCTTCGGAAAGACGTGGATCTGTGACAACTTCTCCTTGAACTCGGGC
Source organism: Acidimicrobiia bacterium (assembly GCA_036478235.1). GTDB lineage: Bacteria > Actinomycetota > Acidimicrobiia > Spongiisociales > UBA11373 > JACZWZ01. Next base: position 10,248 of record JAZGDZ010000008.1, read on the forward strand.
CCGGCGCCATCGAGCAGCGGCGTGTCCATGATTCCGGGAGCGATGGTCATCACCCGCACACCGATCGAGGCCAGGTCGCGTGCCAGCGGGAGAGTCATCGCAGCCACACCGCCCTTCGACGCCGAATACGCGGCTTGGCCGATCTGGCCCTCGAAGGCGGCGATCGACGCCACATTGACGATCAACCCGCGCCCTCCGTCTGAATCGGGCTCGTTCTCGGCCATTACCCCCGCGGCCCGCCTGGTCACATCGAAGGTCCCGATCAGGTTCACCCCGACCACGAACTCGAAGAGGTCGAGCGGAAACAGTTCACCGGATCGAGTAACCACCCGGTGCGCCGGCGCAACCCCGGCGGCGTTGACGCAGACGTCGAGGCCGCCCAGCACCTCGGCAATGTGAGCGACGGCCGCGGCGACCTCGTCGGAGTCCCGCACGTCGGCCGCAGCGAATACTCCGTCCAACTCGGCGGAGACATCGCCACCCGAACTGCCGGGCAGATCGAGAATCCCGACCTTTGCGCCGCCCGTAGTCAGCCGGCGTACCGTGGCTCCGCCCAGCCCACTGGCGCCGCCCGTGACCAGGACTCGCGAACCGGCGACCTGCATCACGCCTCCCGGATCACACGTGGCCCGGGGGCTGTGGGATGTCTGCCAGCGCCTTGCCGCGCGCTTCGACTATCTCGTCGGCAATCTGCTCGAGCGAATCCATGAGCCAGAGATAGGCCGCCTGGTCCTCGCCGAAGTTCGCCTCTGCCATCCCTTGCACTCTCCCCTGCTCCTGAAGCTCGCGAACGTTGCGGAAGTTGTTCTTCGGCTCGGTGGTGTACACCCCGAGCGTCTTGCCGCCGCGTTCGTTCACGATGCTGAAGCAGGGAACGTCGCTCGGTCCATCGGCGACGTAGATCATGTTGCGTATCGGCACCCGCCGCTGATCCCGGCTCATCCGGGCATTCACGTCGATTGCGGAACTCTTGTTGACGCCCTTGTTGATCTCGAAGATCGCCCTGGTCTTGGTCGTGTTGTCGATGGAGTATCCGATGTGGCTGATGGGATGGGGTGTTTCGTCGACATCCAGTCGATCGCGAAACCCCGGGGGCGCCGGGCGTTCGATGAACGAATTCGCCCAGATTCCGTCGAGGTGAGGGCCGATGACGCTCCCCTCGATCATCTGACGGATCCCGGTAGAAACCACGTAGTGCTCGACCGTGATCCCCTCCTTGACGTACCTGGGATCTTCCTGGACCCGCTTGCGGGTGGCCTCGAAGAACTCCGGGATGCCCGGGGCGGTCTCGATCCCGGCGCCCAGTTCGCGGAGGCGATCGTTGGTCAGACCGTCGAAAATGCCGTGCTCGACGTAGGAGAGGATGTGCAGCAGGTAGGCCGAATCGCGGCTGATCGAGACGCCGCGACGCTCGTAGAACTCTTGGAGACCGTCGACTTCGCGCCAGAAATCGGCCTCGGCGACACCGTAGGCGGCGAACAGCGGATCCTGCTGGTTGCCGGGGATGAGCGTCCGATCGAAATCCCAAAGGAAGGCGACGACCGTCTGGGTATACAACGGAACGGGCATGACTCCGTTCAGGGTACTTCGGGACCCCCAAAGCAGATGCGATCTCCGTCGTTCCACCACGCCTGGAGATGCAGGGCGCACCCCCTGAGGGCGTTGTGGGCGTCCCCCATGCGATCGGCCGGCACCAGCACGGCAACCCGCCACCCGACGGCGACGGCCGCGGCCGCCACCGGCCCGAGAGGAGCCAGCTCCTGACGCCTGGACGGGAAGAACTCGACCACGCCCTGACGCGAAGCGAGCACTGCGACCCCGTCCAGGCCCGAAACCGCGGCGAAGGAACCGAGCGGCGTCTCCACCACCTCGCCCTCGTAATGCATGTGGATAGAGGCGGCCACACTCGCCGCCGTCGAATGCGTGACCGTCTGCGCCGGTGCCAGAACCACGGGGCGTCCCTCTCCGGGGTGGATTACAAGCATGTAGTTTACAGCCCTGAGCCCAGGCTCTGCAGGATCGACAAGACTCCCCCGGGTGACAGTCGTCCTCACCAACCGGGACAAGGCGCTCGCCGCCGGCGAGCACGGACCGGCCGCGGCGATGGCGATGCGGATCATCACCCGGCTCGCCGAGGCCAACCGGGCGAGTCGCCTCATCGACGTGACCTCGGCCCACATCGATTCGTGCCTGTATCACGGTGACGCCGGCCTGGACTTCGCCGAGCGCCTCGCCGGCGAAGGCGGTCGGGTCGTCATCCCGACGTCGCTCAACGTCGGCACACTCGATCTGCTGCATCCCGAGTTGTTCAGGGGCGACCCCAAGGTGGCCGAGCGGGGCAGGCGTCTCATGGCCGCATATGTCGCGATGGGCGGCACCCCGACCTGGACGTGTGCGCCCTATCAGCTCGAGGTGCGGCCGGCGCTCGGAGAGCACGTCGCCTGGGCCGAATCGAATGCAATCGTCTTCGCCAATTCGGTGCTGGGTGCGCGCACCGAACGCTACGGCGACTTCATCGATATCTGCGCAGCCCTGACCGGCCGGGTCCCCGACGCCGGCCTGCACCGCGACGAGCATCGCCGGGCGTGGTCCGTCTTTCGACTCGAAGACGTATCGGACCGGCTGCTGACATCCGAGGTGATCTACCCGGTACTCGGGCACCTGATCGGTCGGGCAACGGGAATCTTCATTCCCGCCATAACCGGCCTCTCTCCGGACGCCTCCGAAGACGACCTCAAGTCTCTCGGCGCAGCCGCGGCGTCGTCGGGCGGGGTGGCGATGTTCCACGCGGTCGGCATCACTCCCGAGGCGGAGACACTCTTCGAAGCGACCGGGGGCACCGAGCCGCGGCTGAAGGTCACGATCAAGCACGACGACTTGCGCCGGGCCCACGACCAGTTGATCACTCGAAGCCACGGGCCTTTAACAGCTGTATCCGTCGGCACACCTCATTTCTCCCTCGCGGAGTTCGAGCGGCTGGCAGCGCTCGCATCCGGAGTCACAATCCATCCCGACGTCGAGTTCTACGTCAACACGGGCCGCGAGGTGCTTTCGGCCGCAGCGGCCGCCGGCTTGCTGGAGCCGCTTCGGAACGCCGGTGTCGAGATCGTCACCGACACCTGCGCCTACATCACCCCGATCTTGCGCCGGCGAGAGGGCACCGTCATGACCAACTCCGGCAAGGTCGCCTATTACGCGCCCGGCAACCTGGGAGTCGACGTCGCTTTCGGTTCGCTCGCCGACTGCGTGGCTTCGGCCGAAGCCGGGCAGATCGTCAGGGACGATTCGGTGTGGGCGTAAGCCGCGTGCTGCTTCGTGGTTCGGCCCGGGGATCTGCCCTGGTGCTCGATGAGCCCCTGTGCATGTGGGGCGGGCTCGATCCAGCGACCGGGGAGATCATCGACCGGCGACACCCCCAGGCGGGAACAATCGTGTCGGGCCGTGTGCTCGTGCTCCCGTTCGGCCGAGGATCGTCGTCGTCGTCGAGCGTCCTTGCCGAGGCGATCCGTCTCGGCACGGCACCCGCCGCCATCGTCATGGCCGAGCCGGACGACATAATCCTGCTCGGTGCCCTCGCCGCAGAAGAGTTGTACGACATCACCTGCCCGATCGTCGTCGTCGATGCGGACTCGTACGCATCGATCCGCACCGGGGACCAGGTGAGCATGGGCAAGGATGGATCGCTCACGATCGGGTAGGAGAACAGACAACAGACATCAGACATCAGACATCAGACATCAGACATCAGACATCATACATCAGACATCAGACATCAGACATCAGACATCAGACATCAGACATCGAGAGTCTGACCCTTCTGCCATCTGCTTTCTGAAATCTGACATCTGAAATCTGACATCTGCAATCTGACATCTGCAATCTGAAATCTGAAATCTGACATCTGCAATCTGAGATCTGAAGTCTCCACTATCCCGCCAACCCC
>JAZGDZ010000080.1:0-3850 GCA_036478235.1 Acidimicrobiia bacterium
CCATCACACCGGAGCGGGTCGTGGTGTTCCCAGGAGCCAAGCCGCCCATCGGGTTCTGCCAGCAGACCTATGCCGACCCCGGCGACGAGATCATCTACCCGTCGCCCGGTTTCCCGATCTACGAGTCGTTCATCCGCTACGTCGATGCGGTGCCGGTCGCCCTGCATCTGCAGGAGAGCAAGGGCTTCTCCCTGGATGGCGGGGATCTTGCTCCGCTCATCTCCGACAAGACCAAGCTCATCTTCCTGAACTTCCCGTCCAACCCTACCGGCGGAGTCACGTCGAAGGAACAGCTGGAGGAGCTGGCGGATGTCATCCTGAAGCGGGCCCCAAAAGATGCCCGCGTCTACTCCGACGAGATATACGAGGACATCCTCTTCGATGGTGCTCGACATCACTCGATTGCCTCCGTCGCCGGGATGGCCGAGCGGACGGTCATCGTCTCCGGTGCCTCCAAATCCTTCTCCTGGACCGGAGGACGTGTCGGCTGGGCGGCGTTCCCCACCGTCGAGGAGGCCCAGATCTTCAAGAACCTGAACATCAACTACTTCTCCTGCGTGCCCCCCTACAACCAGGAAGGAGCGCGTGAGGGGCTGGAGTCGAAGCAGACCCCCGCCGCCATCGCCGAGATGGTATCCGCTTTCCAGGCACGGCGGGATCTCGTGGTCTCCGGCCTCAGAGAGATCGACGGCGTTGAGTGCCAGAACCCCAAGGGGGCGTTCTACGTGTTCCCGAACATCGGCGGTGTGTGTGAACGCCTCGGCGTGTTCGATGCGTATCGCTCGCTTCCCGACGACGTTCGCGCCCGCACCAGCCCCTCGACCCTGTTTCAGATGTTCCTCCTGTTCCACCACCAGGTTGCTACCCTGGATCGCCGGTCGTTCGGGAGGATCGGAACGGAGAAACTGCACTTCGTCCGCCTGTCCATCGCAACGGCGATGGACGATCTGCGCGAGGCCGTCGACCGCATACGCGCAGCAGCCGACGACCGCCGGGGTTTCGCGGCATTCATCGCTGCGGGGAAGAACCTTTACTGAACGCTGTACTGAAGGAACGAAAGACTCGAGGACCTGGACATGCCACTGGAGCTGAATTCGAGACGCGGGATCTACATCGACATTGCGGAGGAGATCGGGGCTGACGGCGGCCCGCTGTCTGCCGCCGAGTGCAGGGTGTTCGAGGAATTCGACCTCGTCTACCGGAGCACCTGTGCCCTGCTCTTCAACTACGTGCCGACCTCCGGGCACCCGGGTGGCTCGATCTCCAGCGGGCGGTTCGTGGCAGCGCTCCTCTTTGATGCGCTGGACTATGACCTCTCCGATCCCCATCGCATGGACGCCGACATCATCTCGTACGCGGCGGGGCACAAGGCCTTGGGCCTGTACTCCATGTGGGCGCTGCGCAACGAGGTTGCCAGGCAGGCCGCACCCGACCTCCTGCCGGAAGACGTGCGCGATCAGCTCCGGCTGGAGGACCTGCTGGGATTCCGTCGGAACCCCGTGACCCGTACTCCGCTGTTCGTGGAGTTCCACGCCAAGCCCTTGGATGGTCACCCGACACCCGCCACGCCCTTCGTGCGGCTGGCGACCGGCGCCTCAGGAGTCGGTGTCGCCACCTCGCTGGGCCTGGCACTGGGGGCTGCCGACCTCTACGGCGCGGATGCACCGCAGGTCCACATCGTCGAGGGGGAAGGCGGGCTCACCCCCGGCCGGGCGAGCGAGGCACTGGCAGCGGCGGGCACGGCATCCCTGAGCAACGCCACCATGCACCTCGATTGGAACCAGGCCTCCATCGATTCCAACCATGTTTGCCGCGAGAACGGCAAGCCGGGTGAGTACGTGCAGTGGGACCCCGCCGAGCTCTTCTACCTCCACGACTGGAACGTGATCTCGGTGCCGGACGGGACGGACTTCCAGCAGATCGTCGCCGCCCAGCGCCGCGCTGCCACCCTCGAGAGCGGCCAGCCCACCGCCATCATCTACCGCACGACCAAGGGTTGGCAGTACGGCATCGAGGGCAAGGCCTCCCACGGCGCGGGCCACGCGCTGTGCTCGTCCCGGTTCTTCGAGGCGCTTGCACCGCTGGCGGACCGCTACGGCATACGGCCGCCCAGCTGCGATCCCCAACCACCCGAACGCCAGCGGTGCGACAACGGCGGGGACGCGGTCGTCGTCGAGCAGTGCTTCTGGGAGGCGCTGTCGTCCCTGCGCATGGCTCTGTCCCGGTCCCGCCCCATGCTGGAGGCCATGGCCGGGCGCCTGCGGCAAGCGCAGGAGCGTCTCAACGGGCACGGGCGCCGTCGCCGGGAGGGCGCGCCCAGGGTCGAGGCGGTGTTCGAGACCGCCCGGAAGTCCGCGGACGTCATACCCGCCGAGCTCGTCCTCGCACCCGGTGCCAAGACCACGCTGGGTGGTGAGCTCGGGCGCGTGTTGGACTACCTGAACAGGGCGAGCGACGGCGCGCTGCTGGTTGCAGCGGCGGACCTGCTGACCTCCACCGGCATCATCACGGGGGGGAAGGGCTTCGCCGAGGGCTACTACAACCGCTCGACGAACCCCGGCTCGCGCCTGCTCTCTGTCGGCGGCATCTGTGAGGATGCGATGTCCGGCATGCTCTCCGGCCTCTCCACATACGGCGGCCATGTCGGGGCCGGGGCATCCTATGGTGCCTTCATCGCGCCGTTGGGGCACATCGCCTCGCGGCTTCATGCCATCGGCAACCAGGCCCGCCGGAAAACCTCTGGAGAGCCCTACTCCACCTTCATCCTGGTGTGCGCGCACGCCGGCCTCAAGACCGGCGAGGACGGCCCCACCCATGCCGATCCGCAGGCCCTGCAGCTGCTGCAGGACAACTTCCCAAGGGGCACGATGATCACGCTGACCCCCTGGGACCCCCAGGAGATCTGGCCGCTGATGGCTGCCGCCCTGGCCCGGCGACCTGCCGTGATCGCGCCGTTCGTGACCCGGCCATCCGAGACGGTTCCCGATCGCCAGGCTTCCGGCCTGGCCCCGGCGACGGACGCGGCAAAGGGTGTCTACGTCCTCCGGCAGGCACGTGGCAAGGGCGACGGCATCGTGGTGTTGCAGGGCAGCGGGGTCGCCTACGCCTTCGTCCAGGAGACGCTGCCGCTCCTGGACCGGGAAGGCATCGACCTGACCGCCTACTACGTAGCCAGCACCGAGCTCTTCGAGCTCCTGCCCGCCGCCGAACAAGAGCGCATCTTCCCCGAGCAGCACGCGCGGATCGCGATGGGCATCACCGGGCTGACCCTGCCCACCATGTACCGTTGGATCACCTCGGCGCGCGGTCGCGCTGCGACGATGCACCCCTTCATGAAGGGGCACTATCTCGGCAGCGGCCAGGCCGACAAGGTGCTGCAGGAGGCCGGCCTCGACGGCCACAGCCAGTTCGAGGGGATTCGGCAGTACCTGCGCGATCTGGAGGGCTCTCGTTGAGCAGAACCCCGTCAGGCTTGTATCCCTCGCCCCCGCTCCGCCGTCCAAGGGGTCGGTGAGAGCCGGAATCACCGGCTCCAGAAAAAGGAGTGTGAAAGATGCACCTGAATCAGAGAGAACGGCTGCTGGTCGCCCTGGGCTCGGCGCTGGGAAGCAACTGCGTCCCATGCATCGAGAGCATCCTGCCCAAGGCCAGGGCTGCGCAAATCTAAGAATGCAGAGCTCCAGGAGGCCGTCGAGCTCGCCGAGGTGGTGCGGCTTTTGCCCGCCGCCGTCGCGAGGGCCAATTATCATCAGGTGATTTCCGTCGCACAATCCGAGAATTCGAGGTCGATTGGGAACGCTACCTGGCTCTTGATGTCACAGTGATTCTGATCCGGAGAGCAGCTGCGCTG
>JAZGDZ010000081.1:0-18896 GCA_036478235.1 Acidimicrobiia bacterium
CTCTTTGAGTCTTGAGTCTCCAGTCTCCAGTCTCCAGTCTCCAGTCCGGAGTATTCGGCCAGAGACCGGCTCGCGCTCGATCACACTTTGACTGGTGACCGGTGGCTGGCGACTGGCGACTTCCTAGGTGTCTGCTGAGTAATGCCGTTGCTCAGATCGGCGGCCAGGCGCGCCACTCGCTAGGACCTCGGTTTCGCCACTCCTCGCGCAGGAATGGCGGGACCGAGGACACCGCGAGTGGCGATGGATGGTCGTCGAGATGAGTGACATGTATTGCTCAGCGGGCTCCTAGACGTCGACGGTCAGGATCGCCTCGACCTCGTCGGCGTCGACGAGCACCACCCGTGCCTTGGAGCCCTCCGAGGGACCCACGATCCCTCTTCGCTCCAGGATGTCCATGACCCGGCCGGCCCTGGCGAAACCGATGCGCAGCTTGCGCTGCAGCATCGAGGTCGATCCCAGCTGGGAGCGCACGACGAGCTCCAGCGCCTGACGGACGATCTCGGGATCCTCACCTTCGAATTCTGCCAGCTCGGCCTGCTGCGCCTCGGCCTCCTTGAACACTCCCTGCTCGTACCGAGCCTGCCGCTGGGCCTTCACCCAGTCGACGACCGCGCGGATCTCCTCCTCGCTCACCCAGGCTCCCTGGATCCGCTCCGGCTTCGGGTCGCGGGCGGTCACGACGATCATGTCCCCGAGGCCGATGAGCTTCTCTGCCCCGGCGGAATCGAGTATCACCCTGCTGTCCGCCTGGGAGGCGACCGAGAACGCCAGTCGCGACGGAATGTTGGCCTTGATCACACCGGTGATCACGTCCACCGACGGCCGCTGGGTCGCCAACACCAGATGAATACCGACGGCGCGCGCCATTTGGGCGATCCGAACGATGGCGTCCTCCACCGCCCGGCCGGCGACGATCATCAGATCGTTGAGCTCGTCGACGACGATGGCGACATAGGGGAACCGATCGAATCGCTCTTCGTCGAGAAGGCCGGCGTCGTGCTTCTCGTGGTAGCCCGGGATGTCGCGCACCTCGGCGTCGGCGAGCAGGTCGTAGCGTCGATCCATCTCGCGCACCGCCCACTGCAGGGCGTCCACCGCCTTCTTCGGATTGGTGATGACCCGCGTCAGCAGGTGCGGGACCTCGTTGTACTGCCCCAGTTCGACACGCTTGGGATCGACCAGGATGAGCCGCACCTCCTCAGGGGTCGCCCGCATGAGGATCGAGGTCACGAACGCGTTGATGCACGACGACTTCCCGGCTCCGGTCGCTCCGGCAATGAGGACGTGGGGAAGCTCGGAGAGGTTGAGCATCTCCGGCGCACCGGAGATGTCCATTCCCAGGCCGACCTCGAGGGGGTGGGCTGCCTTCTTGGCCTCCGGGCTGCGCAGGATGTCACCGAGGGTGATCAGCCGGCGACGCCGGTTGGGGACCTCGACGCCGATCGCACTCCGACCGGGGATCGGCGCCAGAATACGAACATCGGGAGTGGCTAGGGCGTATGCGATGTCGTGCGCCAAACTGGTGACGCGCGCCACCTTGACGCCGGGAGCGAGCTCGATCTCGTACCGGGTGACGGTGGGGCCCGGAACGATGCGAGTCAGACGGGCGTCCACCCCGTGTTGCAGCAGAGTTTCTTCGAGTTCGCGTGCGGTGCCGTCGAGGACCCGTTTGCTCTGCCCGGCACCGCCACCCAGCCCGAGAAGTTCGGGAGGCGGAAGCTCATAGCTCGGTAACGGAGTCGACCGCGGGGCGGGAGCCGCGGGTTGCGGAGCCGGCTGGGGCCGGCTCGGCGCGGGAGGGAACTCCTGGTCGTGCTCGGCGGCCGGCTCGGTCGGCTCCGGCTGCGAGGAGTGCACGAGCCGCACCGGCTCGATCGAACGAACCTCAACGCGGGGCCGCTTGGGTCGGGTGGTGAATCTCTTCCACCCGGTGCCGATCCCGTCGAACAACGTGCGCCCGGCGTCGCGCACCGTCGTCCTCGTCATCAACAACACCCCGAGCGTCGTAAAGGCCAGCAGGATCACGAATGCGCCCCAGAACCCGACTATGCGGCGCAACGGGAAGGCGACGAGCGACCCGATGGCACCACCTCGCTCCTTGACGAGGTCGATCGAGTCCGCCAGCGACACCGTTCCCGTCATGAGATGAAACATCCCCAAAGACGCCAGGAAGGTGCCCCCGAGGCCGACGGCGATGCGCCCGTAATCCGAGCGCGGCCGGGTCGCAACGAGCAAACCGCCGAGCGCCACCATCACCGGCGACACGGCATAACCCCACACCCCGACGAGGAGCTCGAGGCCCGCGGTGATCCCGTCTCCTACCGGCCCGGCCAGGCCGAAGTAGGCGAGCGCCACGATCACCCCGAGCACGATCAGGACGATGCCCCAGACGTCGTCGGCCTGTCTCCCGAACCCGGTCCGAACCCGATCCCGCATCGCCGCCAGCATCGAACGACGCGGCCGTTTCGGCCTCGACTTCCTTGAGGTCTTGCTTCCGGTCGCCCGGCCCCGCCCCAAGCCCCGGCTGCGGGCGGGCTTCCGTGATGCCATAGGAAGCTGAGGGTAAACCGTTATCGGTGTTTCGTGAGTGATCTCGGTCGATAGCGTGGAGCATGGGGCATGCAGCGGGCAGTCAGACATCAGACATCAGACATCAGACATCAGACATCAGACATCAGACATCAGACATCGAGAGTGTGTCACTTCTGAGATCTGAAATCTGAGATCTGAGATCTGAGATCAGACCTCTAGCACTACGGGTATCACGACCGCCCGACGTCCGGTCTCGGCGCGCGTGACCGCATTCACCGCCCCCTTGACCCGGCGCCGCGCCTGTTGGTAGTCGATCGGGAGGTCGAGGCGCCCCACTTCGGAGCGGATCCGGGCGACGGCGAGGTCGAACACGTCTCCGGGATCATCCATGAATCCGTGGCTGTTCAGATCCGGCCCCTGGACTATCTCCCCGGTGGCGCCGTCCACCGCAAGGGTGACAACGACGACGCCGTCCTCCGCCAGATGACGTCGATCGCGAATCACACCCTGCACCGCACCGGCCACTTCCAGGCCGTCCACGTAGACCAGCGGCGCCGGAATGGCCTTTCGCTCGACCCGGGCCTTGCCGTCCTCGAGAACGATCGCATCGCCGTCTTCGCACAGGAAGACCTCGGGCACCCGCATCTCCTCTGCCAGGTCGGCGTGTGCCAGCAGGTGCCGATACTCGCCGTGAACGGGCACGAACGCCTGGGGGCGCACGACGTTGATGAACGTCTTCAGTTCTTCGCGGGCACCGTGGCCCGACACGTGGACCTCGGCGTTGTTGCCGTGGAACACCCGGGCCCCGCGACGCAAGAGCCCGTTGATGACCTGCGACACCTTCGTCTCGTTGCCCGGGATCGGCCTGGCGGAGATGAGCACCGTGTCGCCCGATTCGATCGTCACCCACTTGTGGTCTCCGCCGGCCATCAGCGTCAGGGCCGAGAACGGCTCACCCTGGCTGCCGGTGCACACGATCGCCGTCTTCTCCGGTGGGAGGCCGAGGAGTTCCTCCAGTGGCATCACGCTGTCCTCGGGCAAGCTGAGCAAGCCCATCTCGCCGGCGATGGGGACGTTGCGGGTCATACTGCGTCCCATGAAGGCCACGTATCTCCCCGCATCGACTGCGGCATCGACGATCTGTTGCACCCGGTGGATGTGGCTGGCGAAGCAGGCCGCCACCAGGCGCCCCTTGGTCTCGACGACGATCTCGTAGAGCGGCTGAGCGAGGCTGGACTCCGACGGGACGAACCCCGGTTGTTCGGCGTTGGTGCTGTCCGACAGCAGCAGACGGACACCGCGCCTGCCCAGCGCGGCAAACTCGGGCAGATCGGTCGGCGTGTTGTCGATCGGCGTCGGGTCCAGCTTGAAATCCCCAGAATGCAGAACGATGCCCTCCGGGGTGTCGAAGGCGATGCCGGCCCCCTGAGGGATCGAGTGCGAAACGGGCACGAGCATGAACTTGAAGCCCTCGTGTTGCACCCACTCCCCCATGCCCACCGGGCGAAGGTCGTGCTCGACAGCGGCCTCTTCGAGACGGGATCGCGCCAGCGCCAGCGCCAGGGGGGCCCCGAACACCGGGACCTTCACCTCCGCCAGCAGGAAGGCGAGCGCTCCGACATGGTCCTCGTGACCGTGGGTGAGGACCACGCAGTCCAGGTCGTCGACCCTGGCCAAGACCGGTGAGAAGTCGGGAAGAACCAGGTCGACGCCGAGCATGTGCTCGTCGGGGAACATCAGGCCGCAGTCGATCAGGGCGAGGCGGCCCTCTACCTCGAGCAAAGCACAGTTGCGGCCTATCTCACCCAGGCCGCCGAGAAACGAGACCTGGACGCTCATCCGCTTCGGGCGATCGCCAGCGCCTCCTTGACCGCATTCACCACCTCCGGCGACGCCGCCACGAGGGGCGATCGCGGGATTCCGACCGGTTGCCAGAGGGCATCGAGCGCACCCTTGACCGGCATCGGATTGGGCTCCGCGAAAAGGGCCCGGCACAGCGGGGCAAGGGCCAGGTGGAGGCGACGCGCCCCGTCCCAATCGCCGTCGACGGCGGCCCGCACCATGGCGGCGATCTGTTCGCCGGCGAGATGCGCCGCCACCGAGACGATGCCGACCCCTCCGACAGCCATCATGGGGAGCGTGAGCATGTCATCGCCCGAGTAGACGGCGAGCGAGTCGCCGCAGGCGCCGACCGTCTCAGTGGTGAATGCCAGATCGCCCACGGCGTCCTTCACCGCCACGATCCGATCGTGCTCGGCCAGTCGGGCGAGTGTCTCCAGCTCGATCCGCCTCCCGGTGCGCGAGGGAATGTTGTAGAGCAGCACGGGAACCGAAGAAGCGTCCGCGATGGCGGTGAAGTGCTCGAACAGCCCTTGCTGGGGAGGCCGTGAGTAGTAGGGCGTCACCGCCATCACGCCGTCGACACCGGCCTCCATCGCCCCCTCCGTCAGGTGGATGGACTCGGCGGTGTCGTAGGTGCCGGTTCCGGCGACAACGACGGCTCGGTCCCCCACCGCCTCGACCACCGCCCGGAACAGCGCGATCTTCTCGTCGCCATCGAGCGTCGGCGACTCCCCGGTGGTGCCGGAGAGGACTATCCCGTCGTTCCCGGTGTCCACCAGGTGGCGCGCCAGGTCCCACACGGTGCCGTGGTCGACGGCTCCGGACGGGTCGAACGGCGTGATCATGGCGGTGAGCACCCGCCCGAACGGTGTGGCCATCATGCCTCCGGCGACGGTTGACACCGACGTTAGTGCCCTGTCCGGTGACGTTGGCGATGTTGAGGGCGAGCCAGGAATCTGGCTCCGGCGTTCGGGTCCTGCTCGGCCCCGAAGCGCCTCCGCATGGATGTGTCGCCATGCAGGCGACGCAGAGTGCTACGTCTCTGCCAAGAACGCAGATGGCACACGGAGTCGTGCTCCGAGGACGAGGGCGCGCCGTAAGCGCGGACTCGGCGACCTGGGAAGGGGCCCAGGTCGCACCGCGATGAGGCGTCAGCCGAAGAGCCATCAGACTCGAGGACGCAGCCAGCGGCGTCACTGGATATCCTGAACGCGGCAAACGTTGCCGGTCGGGGCACCAGCAAGAGACGGCGCCTGCAAGCCCGGAATCGCAGCATCCGCAATCCGGTTACCGTTGTGCCATGGCAAAGGTCAAGGACATCGACCAGCAGGACTTCGGAACCCAGGTCCTCCAGCGCAGCCATGAGGTCCCGGTCGTCGTGGATTTCTGGGCGGAGTGGTGCGGCCCGTGCAAGACGCTCGGACCGGCACTCGAAGCCGTGGCCGACGCCTACGGCGGCCAGTTCGATCTGGTCAAGGTCGATGTCGACCAGAACCAGGCGCTGTCGCAGCAATTCGGAATCCAGTCGATCCCGACCGTGATCGCGTTCAGGGACGGTACGCCGGTGTCCCAGTTCACGGGCGCCATCCCCGAGCCGCAGATCAGGCAGTTCATCGACTCGGTACTGCCGACCGAGCTCGACCAAATGGTCGACCGGGCGCGAGACCTGGTCCTCGAGGGCGACGAAGTCGCAGCGAGCGCCGTCTTCAGCCAGGTCCTCGAACAGGTACCGGACCACGTCGAGGCGGGCACCGGCCTCGCCTCTCTGCTCATCGCCGGCGGCGACACCGACACCGCCCTCATCGTGCTCGGCAAGCTGCCGCGTACTTCCGAGGTAGAGAAGCTCGAGGCGGCCGCCCGGGTGACCGCCGCCCAGGACGTAGACCTGTCGGCCCTCGAGGAGAAGCTCGCCGCCGACCCCGGCGACGACGCCACCCGCATCGAACTATCCCAGGCGCTCGCCGCCAACGGCGAGCACGAAGCCGCCCTCGACCACCTGCTCGCCGTCGTCGGCGCCAAGGGGGACCACATGGACGAGGCGCGGCAGGGCATGGTCGATGTGTTCGGATTGCTCGGAGACGAGCACCCCCTGACGGTCTCGTACCGCAAGGCGCTGGCGAACGCGCTCTTCTGAGCAGCGATCTCGCTGCTCAGACATCAGACATCAGACATCGGAAATCGGACATCGGACATCGGACATCGGACATCGAAGAGTGTTCTTTCTGAAATCTGAAATCTGAGATCTGAAATCTGAAATCTGAAATCTGTCATCGGCTATCTGCAAACTGCAAGCTGCCCGCTCTAATTGACGTGCCGCTCCAGGTCCACGGCGTCGAAGGGCCCGACCGCTCCGAGAACGAACGGCCCCCCGTAGACCCCCCTGGCCACGGCGTGGACCTCACCGAGAGTGACCGCATCGATCCGCCCAACGGTCTCGTCGAGAGTGAGGTGCTCGATCCCGGTGAGCTCGTGCCTGCCGAGCCGGACCATCCGGCTGTTGGTGTCCTCCATCGACAGGGCAAGACCACCCTTCATGTTCCCCTTCGCCCGATCCAGCTCCTCCTGTGTCAGCCCTTTCTCGACCACGGAGGCGAGTTCGTCCCGGACCAGCTCGAGCACCTCCGATGTCTGGTGCGGGGTCGTGCCGACGTATACCCCGAAGGCGCCCGAGTCGGCGTACGGCATCCGGAAGGCGAATACGGCATAGGCCAGGCCGCGCTCCTCGCGAATACGGCGGAAGAGCCGCGACGACATGCCCCCTCCGACCACGTGGTTGAGGATCCCGAAGGCGAAGCGGCGATCGTCGCCCCTCTTCAGCGACTCCCCGCCGATGACCAGGTGAGCCTGTTCGGTGTCCCGGGTGACGACTTCGACCGCAGGAGCCACCGCAGCGTCGGCCAGGTCGTGGGTCCCCGTCTCGCCGTTCCACTCCCCGAGCCGGGCTTCGGCCATCTCGACGGCCGCTGAGTGATCGATGTGCCCGGCGGCGGCGACCACGACGGTCGACGGGTGGTAGCGACGGCGCCAATAGCCCTCAATGACCTCGCGGGACATGGCGTCGATTGACTCGCGGGTCCCCAGCACCGGCTTGGCGAGAGCGTGCTCGCCCCACAGGGCCCGAGCGAAGAGATCATGGGCGACGTCGGCGGGATCGTCCTCGTTCATGTTGATCTCCTCGAGGACGACCTGGGACTCGGACTTGATCTCGTCCTCCCGGAAGGCGGGGCGCTGGATCATCTCGGAGAGGAGATCCATGCCCATCCCGAGGTCCTCGTCGCGCAGTTGGGCCCAATAGCAGGTGTACTCCTTGGAGGTGAATGCGTTGCTCCGGGCTCCAACTGCGTCGAACGCCTCGGCAATGTCCCGGGCGCTCAGCTCGAGCGTTCCCTTGAACAGGAGGTGCTCGAGAAAGTGCGAACACCCCGCTTCGATCTCGGTCTCGTCCCGACTCCCGGTGTCCACCCAGCAGCCAACGGCGACGGACCGCACCGAAGGCATCGTCTCGGTGATCACCCGCAGTCCGTTGGAGAGGGTGGTGAGCTGATGATCCATGAGCGCCCGATGCTACCGGTGCCGTCGAGCCCACCTGTGCACACGGGATCCGGTCTGCTGAAGTGGGGCCGGCACACCGGTCGGAGGGCCCCCATGAAACGACTAATCGCCCTGATGCTCGTCCTCGTTGTCGTTGCCGCCGCCTGCAGCGACGACGGCACAACCACCCCGGAAGCGGCTGCCACCTCTGTGGCGACGGCTACGCCCGACACGACTCTCGCCCCCACCGAGACGACGCCCCGGCCGCCCCAGGTCGTGGAGGTCTCCATCGCCACGGCCGACGGGCTGACCCTCGACGCCACCCTGTACCCGGGAGCATCCGACTGGGTCGTGCTCGGCCACATGCTCCCCGCCGACAAGACGTCGTGGGCCGGTCTTGCCGCCTTGCTCCAAGATGCCGGATTCACCGTCCTGGCCTACAACAACCGGGGTTACGGCGACAGCGACGGGGAGCGGGAGCCGTTCGATCTTCCCACCGACGCCCGCGCCGCCCTCGCCTTCGCCCGCAGCGAGGGGGCAACACGCATCGTGTACGGCGGAGCGTCGATGAACGGGGCCAACGCGATGGTGATCGGAGCAGACGCCGACCTGACGGGCATCTTCACCTTGTCCGGGGTGCCGACCTTCCCGAGTGCGGGGAACGCAGCGGCCTCAGTACCCGACATCGAGGGTTCGAAGCTGTTCGTCGCCGCCGAGGACGACGGGAACGCGGCCGCCGATGCCGGGGACTACTTCGACGCAGCCACCCAACCCAGGCAGGTCATCATCCTCGAACGGGGCGGGCACGGCACGAACATGCTGCTCACCAATCCGGATCTGGGACCGCAGATACTGCAGTGGATCGAGGGAGCCTTCGGCGCCTGAAGACGGGTTCTCGCCAACGGCCAAGGGCTAAGGGCCAAAAAGCCCCCGGTTGACTATTCCACCTCGCCCAGGTAGGCCTGGCGCATCTGCGGATTGGCCAGCAGCCCCTCGGCGGTGTCGGCCAGGACGATCTGCCCGGTCTGGAGGACGTAGCCGCGATCGGCGATCGACAACGCCATGTTGGCATTCTGCTCGACAACGAACACCGTGGTCCCTGCCTCGTTGATCTGCTGGATGATCTCGAAGTTCTGCTTGACGAGGACCGGAGCGAGGCCCATCGACGGCTCGTCCATCAACAGGACCTTGGGACGGGCCATCAGGGCCCTCCCCACCGCCACCATCTGCTGCTCGCCGCCGGAGAGCGTCCCCGCCTTCTGGCCCAGCCGCTCCTTGATCCTGGGGAACAGTTCGAAGACTCTCTCCAGATCGTCGTCCAGGCTCTCCTTGTCCTCTCTCAGGTAGGCGCCGATTTCGAGGTTCTCCTTGACCGTCATCCGCTTGAACAGCCTCCGGTTCTCCGGGACCATCGTTACGCCTCGCACGACGCGCTCACTCGTCGGCCAATCCGAGACGACCTCTCCGTCGAGCAGCACATCACCACTTTCGGGGATCACCATGCCGAGGACCGTCCTCAACACCGTCGTCTTGCCCGATGCGTTGCCCCCGAGCAGGCAGACGATCTCGCCGGCCCTGATCTCGAGGTCGACGTCGGTGAGGGCGTGAACCGGGCCGTAGTAGGTGTTGACGCCACGGAACTCGAGAACCAGTTCGCTCACTCGTTCCTCCCCGCGGGGCGACCCAGATACGCTTCGATGACGCCCTCGTCCGAGGTGACTTCCTCGTAGGTCCCCTCAGCGATCTGCACGCCGTGGTCGAGGACCACGACGCGATCGGATACGTCTCGGACGACCTTCATCTCGTGCTCGATCACGACGACCGTTATCCCCTTCTCGTCACGGATGCGGCCGATGAGCCCGGTCAGCTCGCGGGTTTCCCGCGGGTTCATGCCAGCGGTCGGCTCATCGAGCAGCAGGAGGCGCGGCTGGGTGCCCATCGCCCTGGCGATCTCGAGCCGGCGCCGGTTGGCGTACGAAAGCATGAAGGCCGGCTGGTCGAATCGGTACCCAATGAGACGGGTTCCGAAGAACGACAGGACGTCTGCGGCTCGCTCTCGAATCTCTTCTTCTTCGCGCCGGAAGGCGGCCGTGGCGAAAATCGCCGAGAAGGCCCCCTTCCGGGTCCGGCAGTGCTGGGCGACCATCACGTTCTCCAGAACGGTCATGTTGGCAAAGAGCCGCACGTTCTGGAAGGTCCTGGCGATTCCGCGACGCGTCAGCACGTCGGGGGTCAGACCGACGATGTTCTCGCCCTCGAACACGATCTCCCCCGAGTCGGGTGGCTGCATCCCGGTGATGAGGTTGAAGAAAGTCGTCTTGCCGGCGCCGTTCGGTCCGATCACCGAGACGATCTCGCCCTCCTCGATGTGAAAGTCGAGAGCGCTGATGGCGTTGACCCCCCCGAACTCCTTGTGCACCTGGATGGTCTCGAGGAGCGCCATCAGGCTTCCTCCTCCTCCTCGATCTCTCCGCGCAGCCAGACATCCTGCAGTGCCTCCGCCTGGTGGAGCTCACGTGAGCGCTGCTTGCTCGGCAGCAGCCCTTCGGGACGCTTCAACATCATGTAGAGCAGGATCGCCCCGTAGATGAGAAGCTTGAACTCCGAGAACTCCCGGAGCAGCCCCGGCGAATTCCGCCCGCCGAGCACGCCGATCATGACGAGAGCGCCAACGGCGACACCGGGGATGCTCCCCATCCCTCCGACGATGATGACCACCAGCACCGTGATCGAGACGATGATCGAGAACGAGGCCGGAAAGATCGTTCCGAACTTGACGGCGAACAGCGCCCCACCGACAGCGGCAAGGATGGCTCCCATCACAAACGCCAGGAGCTTGGCCTTGACGATGTTGACACCCATCGTCTCGGCGACCTGCTCGTCCTCGCGCATCGCCATCCAGGAGCGGCCTATCCGGGAGTCGTACAGACGCCATGAGATGAGGGCTGCGATGGCGACAAAGGCCAGCACCATGTAGAGGATCCCCTGCGTGTCGGTCCCCGCCACCGTGTAGAACCCGAGCTCGATCGACGGGATCTTGGTGACCCCCAGGGCGCCCCCGGTAACGGGGGTGAACCACTCGGAGAGGAACAGAATCCGGGCGATCTCGCCGAAACCGAGCGTGACGATTGCCAGGTAGTCGCCCCGCATGCCGATCACCGGCGTTCCCACCAGGATCCCGGCGATGACGGCGGCGAGGATCACAAAAGGCAGCGCCTCCCAGAACGTCAGCTCCAGCGATATTCCTCGTACCGACGTCGACGTCAGGATGGCCATCGTGTATGCCCCCACCGCAAAGAAGGCCACGTAGCCGAGGTCCAGCAAACCGGCATACCCGATCACGATGTTGAGGCCGAGAGCCATCAGCAGGAACAGACCGGTCGTCGAGAGCAGCTCGTTCAGCACGCTTCCAAGGATCATGGGAAGGAACACGCCCACCCCGATGAACGCCGCGACCAGGCCGTAAGCCCAGCGCTGCCTTTCGGCGGGCTCCAACGCCGTGATTCGCTCGCGCAAGGCACGGCGGCGACCCTCGAACAGCACGGTTATGGCGAAGGCAACAACGAACACGATCGCTGCCGCGGGCAGCGTCAGAGCGCGGCCGCCGACCCTTGCCACATAGGCAAAATCGGGGATGAACCTCAGGCCGAGATTGACTTCGGAAAAGGCCCGGGCGATGAACACGCCGCCGACAAGCGCACCGAGCAAACCTCCGAACAGGACGTGCCGTCTATCTGCGAAGTTACGCATGAGTATCCAAGCGGCGACGCCCACGATCACAAACGCGAGAACGACGCCCAGGTCGAGCTCGCGCAAGATCTGCGACATCACCACCTCGAGGAAACCGACGATCAGCACCCAGAGAAACGACCCCAGCAACGCACGCCGCATGAGCGGAGCCAACAAACCGATCCCCGCACCGGCCATTCCGAGCGCCGCCCCTGCCCCGATGGCAACGACGATCCCGGTCCCTAGTCCCTGTTGCAGGTTGAGCAGGTCGATGAGCGTGGGTGAAATGCTGGTGAAGACGTCGCGAACCACGAAGGTGTTGATCCAGATGAGGTACCCGGAGGCCAGCAGTCCCCCGGTGACTCCGGCCATCCCACCGGCCAGGATTCGCCCGCCTACCGAGCCACGATCGGCCGACAAGCCTACGGCCGCCCCCCGATGACCGGCCCAGAGCCCGATCGCTATGAGGATCGTGTACCCGAGACTGAGGACTGGGTCGATGACGTTCTTCTCGCCCAATCCCTCAACCATTCCGATCGAGGAAGTGAAGACGTAGCCGAGTCCGCCGAGGAGACCTATCTTGGCTGCAGCCCGGGCGTCGAAGGCCGGCGAGACTGCAACCGTCGTCGTCGCCATCAGCCGCGCTCCTCTACGGCGAGCCGCTCACCGAGCAACCCGGTCGGACGATAGATGAGGACCAGGACCAGGGCGGAGAAGGCGACGACATCCTTGAGCTGGCTGACGGCGGGGATGCCCCACCCGTCGAGCACCAGCAACGGCCCGATCGATTCAACGAGCCCCAGGCTCAGCCCACCCAGATAGGCGCCGGCCATGTTTCCGATCCCGCCGACTACCGCTGCGGTGAAGGCCTTGATTCCCGGAAGGAAGCCGGTGAGGAAGTAGACCTGGCGGAACAACAGCGCCCAGAGCACGCCGGCGATCCCGGCCATCGCTCCGCCGACTGCGAAGGTCAGCGAGATCACCCGATTCACGTTGACGCCCATGAGGGCCGCTATCTCGCGGTCCTCGGCGATCGCCCGCATCGCCCGACCCATCCGGGTGCGAGAGACGAACTGATAGAGCACCACCATCGAGACCGCGGCGACGACGATGACTGCGAGCTGGGTCTTGAGGATCTCGACCCCGAAGATCGTCGCCCGGCCCTGGAGTGCCTCCGGTGCCTGCGGGAATGCCTTGAAGCCTCCCCCGAACAGGCCGCGGAAGGTGTACTGGAGAAAGAAGGACATCCCGATCGAGGTGATGAGGGGGATGAGGCGGGGGGCTCCCCGCAGGGGGCGGTAGGCGATGCGCTCGGTGAGCACGGCAACGATCGTCGAGGTGGTCATCGCCACCAGCATCGTCAGACCGAGCGCCAGGACAGGCTGCGAGTCCCAGAAACCGGAAGAGCCAAAGCTGTCGGCGACGAAGAAAGAGACGAGGGCGCCGCTCATGAAGACCTCACCGTGAGCGAAGTTGATGAAGCCGAGGACGCCGTAGACCATCGAGTAGCCGAGGGCGATCATCCCGTACATCGAACCCTGGGCGAGTCCGGTGACCACCAGGCCGCGCCAGGCCTCCCCGCTGACGCCTTCGCCGGAGAGGGTCTTGGCCAGGGAACCCACGGGGCCTCCCGGGATGCCGGGTGTTCCGAAGATCCCCACGACGATGAAAACGAGCGCGCCGATACGGACGGCCCATAGGAAGGAGTCGACGAAGCTGAAGCGGAACCCGGCCCGCTGCGGAAGCTTCAGAAGGCTCATTGCGATGGTGGTGAGCCGGGAGGTCCGGCACCCGAAGGTGCCGGACCTCCAGCTCGATCGTTGTTACCCGTCGAGGGGAAGAATGACGACTTCGCCACCGGCACCCTTACCGGCCCGGAAGACGACATTCGCGATCCCCGCCTGCGGGTCACTCGGATCCTCGTTGAGGATGACCGAAACGACGTTGCCCCCGCAGTCGCCGAAGTCATCGCAGCTCAAGGTTCCGGTGACCCCTGGGAAGTCGCTGAGACCGTACAGGAAGTCACGCAGAGCCCGACGATCCACCCACAGCTCGCCGTTGGGGCCTTCGACCGCGACGGACTCGATGCTGTGCAAAAGCATCATGGTCGCGTCGTAGGTGTGGGCATGGAACGCCGCGGTGGGCAACTCGCCGTAGGCGGCCTCGTACCGAACCACCAGGTTCGAGTACGACTCACCGGTGAACCCGGCGTTGGCGTCGAACCCGAGGTCCGGACCCGAGTAGTACACCCCGGCCGTCTCGGGAATCGAGAAGTGGTCCGGCGTGATGAGACCATCGGCGCCGTACATCTGCACGTTCTCGAGACCGGCGACCCCACCGACCTGCTGGATGATGAAGTCACCCGCGGGCTGGAAGATCGGGAAGTAGATCCCGTCCGGCTCTCCGGTAGCGACCTCGGTCAGGACGGGCACCATGTCGGTGTCCTCCTTGGCGACCGATGTCGCAACCACGATCTCACCTCCGAGTTCGGTGAACGTGACACCGAACTGGGCAGCAAGACCGCTCGTGTATGGATCGCCGTCATGGATCGTTCCCATCGCCCTGAGACCCAAGTTGTCATAGGCGAAGATCGCCGCGGCCGCACCCTGGATCAGGTCGTTGTGCGCCGTGCGCAGGTAGTTGTCCATCCAGTTCTCACCCGCATTGCCCTGGAAGTCGGACGTCAGAGTCGCGTTCGTGTTCGAACCCGAGATCAGCACGATTCCGGCAGCATTCAGGATCGGGATGGCGGGGTACGCCGCCCCGGAACACGTGGTTCCGATAACGCCGAGAACACCCTCCTGGGCGGCGATGTTGGTGGCGCCGGCGGCACCGCCTTCACCGAGGCACAGGTCGTCTTCCGTGGTACCCAGGTTGACCGGATGCCCCAGAATGTCTCCGTAGTCCTCCATGGCCAGCTCGGTACCGCGGACCTGGTCGACTCCCAGGAACGCCACTGCGTCGGCGAGGGCCTGCATCGTCCGGATCTCTACCGGAGCCCCGGCCTCGATCAACACGCCGCCCCAGGCGCCCGCCTCAGGCGGGAACGCCACCGGGGCCGCCGTGGCGGCAGTCGTTGCCCCAGTTGCCGCAGTCGTCGTCGTCCCGGCGTCGTCATCGCCGCAGGCAGCTGCGACGAGCGCCAATACGACGACGAGGGCGCCCAGATGGCGAAATTTCATTTTCTTGGTCATTTGTTTGATTTCCCTCCCATTGGGACTCAAGCCAGAGCCCGCCCCGGCTCAGAGGAGGGGAGTGTAGCCAGCACCACGCTCCCCGGCGCCAGAAGAGAAGTGAGACAATGGTCGGCTATGCGCGGTCGCGACGAAGCGGTGCTGGCCGAGATCCTGCCCCCCGAGGAGCGGGCGATCGAGTCCGTGGTTGCTCGGTACCAGCGGGTGGCCCCCGCAGTGACCCGGTTCGCCAGATCCCTGGCGGAAGACGACGCTCTCCGAGTCAGGCTGGGCTCTCATGCCTCTGCCGGAGGAGGCGAGATCGTCCTCGATCCCGGTGTGTTCCAGGCCGCCTACGCCCGCAGCGCTCCGGTCACGCCGGCCGAGGTCGCCCTGGCCTCCGCCCTGCACGAAACGGTGCACATGGTCGTGACCGACCTCGACGAGGAGCGACCGCTCCCCGAGGAGTGGTTCCCCGATCGCGACGAGCCGCTGCCCACCGAGCCGGTAGCGCTCCTCGACGCCCTCGGCCGCGCCGGTGGGCTCGCCGCCGAGGCCATGTTCCTCTCGATCGAGGACGGCCGCCAGGAGGCTCAGTACATGAGCATCTACCCGGGAGCCCGCTCGGTGCTGGGCGACCTGTATCGGGCGGCCTACCCGGCGGCGATCGGCCGGGCCCGTCCCATGGGCCAGTTCGCCCTCTCGTGCTTTCTCGCAGTCGGCGGCTATCAGGATCTCGAGGACCTGCAGGCCGGATCGGACCCCGTGGTCGCAGCCGCACTCGAGGAGGCACGCCCGCTGCTCGAGGAGGCGGCGGCCGCAGACGGCCCCTGGGAGGCCGCCGGAGTGACCCTGGCGCTTCTCGCACTCGCCCGCCGGCTCGGCCTGCTCACCGAGGCCTCGGCCGCCGAGACCCGGATAGAGCGCGAGGAACGCCAGGAGGACGAACAGGACAGCATCAACGAAGGCGTCGATGCAGTCCGCATGGTGAGCCCGATCCTCAAGGACTCCGAGTCGTACGACGAGACCCGACGCGCCGCCCAGGCGGTGGAATCCGAGCGGGGTCGCAAGGGCGACACCGAACAGGCAGGCGACCCGGCAACCGACCAGATCCTGCGCGTCTCCGAGGCGCCCGACGTCTACCTCCCCACCGGCCAGAGCGGGAAGCTGGTGCTGAGTCCCCTGCCGTACCGCTTCGCCTCGTTCGCCGATGAAGGTCGCGGCGCCATCGGCGAGGCGGCAAGGAAGTGGTCGGTGGCGCAGCGCCACATATCGGGCGAGCTGTACCCGCTGTTCGTGGCCAACCAGAGGCGGGGGCTCCGGTCGGGATACGACGCCGGCGACCTGTCTCCATACGCGGCGCTGTTCCTCGGCGCCGGCCTGTACCAGCGCATGTTCGAGCGCCGCTCCCTCCCCACCAGGCGCGCCTACGCGGTGAGCCTGCTGGTAGACGGGTCGGCCAGCATGCTCCAGCCGAGGCCTTTGCCCGGCGGCATCAAGGCTCCGTGGGCGATGGCCGCGGCGACCTTGGGAGCGTGGACCCTCGCCCGGCTGTGCGACGAGCTCCAGGTGGAGTTCGAGGTCGCACTCTTCAATCGGGCGTTCGCCGCCCGCTCCGACGACTCCGAGCAGACCTACGTGAGCCGGCTCAACGGGACTCGGGGCGCTTTGCGCAGGAGCCAGGGTGGGGCGGCCGACCGGCTGACCCGGACCGTCAACCACTACCTGCTCAAGACCTTCGACGAACGATGGGATACAGCGGAACCGTCGATCGCCGGCCTCTTTTGGGCCGCAGCGAGACCGCAGGAGGCCGCCCAGACGGCGAGACGCAACGCCGCCGATGCACCACCGGTGTCGATGTTCGAGAAGGCTGCCAACGTGGACGAACTCAACGTGATCCATGCCGCCGAGCGTCTCGCCGCCAGGCACTCCCAGGTGCGACTGCTGGTGGTCCTCGCCGACGGAATGACCCGCGGCTCGGTCGAGACCCTCGCCGCCAGCGTGGATGCCGTCGAGCACTCGGGCACGATGGTCCTCGGCATCGGGATCGGGGACGCCACGGTCGAGGCGGCATACTCCCGCCATCGGGTGGTCGCCAAACCCGAAGCGCTCACCGAGGCGATGGTGGACGGCGTGCGGTCGGCGCTGCGAAAGAGCATTGTCTTCGCCGGCGGTGACACCTGGTGGGGCCACGAGAGCGCGCTCTACGATGACCCGAACCGCAGGAGCACCGTCGATGCCTGAAACCGTCACGTTCACCGATCCCCAGGAGGAAGGGAAGCCGATCGAACTCGCGACCTTCGAGGTCGACGGCTCGCTGGCCGACCACGAGCAGCGCACGAGCAAGATCCCCGATCCCGATCCCCACTACGTCGATCTCGGCATGCTCTACCGCCTGGCTTCGATCGAGGCCGTGCGGCGTGATGGTGTGACCGAAACCCCTCTGCACGTGGCCCTCCGCGGGCACATGGGGACGGGAAAGGACCACGATCTGGAGCAATTCGCCGCGTTGCTGAGGCTCCCCTACTACCGGATCCCGCTCACCGGAGAGGTGCGGGACATCACGCTCATCGGCTCGGTGAAGCTGCACGGCGACGGCAAGGGGGGCACGGAGTCCCGCTGGGAGGACGGCGATATCACCCGCGCCCTGCGCGGCCCGGCGCTGGTCAACCTATCCGAGCTGAACGCCGCCGGCGCCGAAACACTCTTCGCCCTGCATGGTCTGCTCGACCGGTACCAGGCGATCGACCTTCCCACCGGCGAGACCGTCCGACTGCGCGACGACACCCGCGTCTTCGGCACGCTCAACCCGACCGATCTACGCGATTACGCAGGAACCCAGACCCTGAACAAGTCTTTCGCCGATCGCTGGGTCATCTGGGAGAAGCCGTTTCCCAACGGCGATCAGATCGAGTCCATGCTGACCAAGCGCTATTCGACCCTGAAGGCCCCCTTCGTCACCACGATCGCCCGGCTCGCAGTCGAGGTGAACGAGTCGTTCACCTCGACCGACGCCCGGACCCGGGTCGGGACCCCGATGAGCCTGCGAACCGTGCTAGACCGCATCCCGGCCGGTCTGTGGATGTACACCGAGACGGAGGACCCGCTCCGTCGAGCCTGGGACGGGTTCGTTCTCAGCCACATCGACCCGTTCGACCGGGACCACTACGAGACCGTTTGGAGCGCGGTGGCTCGGACCGGGCCGGAGGGACCGCCGTTCGGCTGAGCCAGACATCGGACATCGGACATCGGACATCGGACATCGGACATCGGACATCGGACATCGGACATCGGACATCGAAGAGGATCTCATTCTGAGATCTGAGATCTGAGATCTGAGATCTGAAATCTGAAGTCTGAGATCTGAAATCTGAAATCTGAGATCTGAAATCTGAGGGGTCTGGAACATTTCGAGACCAAAAAACGTTCTCCCCCCTCAATGAGCCGTTCCCAACGGGCCCGGACCACTCGCAAGCAGGCCGAGAAGGCCGAACGCGCCCGGATGACCAGGCGCAACAAGACGATCAGGGCAGCGGTCATCGGCGTCGCCGCGGCCGGCATCTTCGTCGTCGCATTCTTCTCACTGGGGGGCACCGGCACCGCTCTGACCGGCGACACCGGGGCCACGACCTGGGATCTCCCCGGCCTGGCCGACACCGAGGAGCGCATCGCGCTGGTCGACTTCGCCGGCAAGCCGACCGTTGCCGCCTTCTTCGCCTCCTGGTGCACAGTGTGTGAAGCAGAGATGCCCGGGTTCGCCGCCCTCAGCGATCAACTCGGAGATCAGGTGAACTGGGTCGGGATCAACACCCAGGACAACGGCGCCGGCCTCGACAAGGCCCGTGAGTGGGGCATCGCCTCCCGCTGGCCCCTCGCCCGAGACATCGGAGGGACCACGGGCAGCGACCTGAGCACCGGAACCTTCGGGATACGCGGCTCGCCGCTGACGGTCGTCTACGACGAAAGCGGTGGAATAGTCCACGTGCAGCGGGGAGGGATGACCGCAGAACAGCTCCTGGGTCTGCTCGAGCAAGCCTTCGGCGTCTCGGGTTGAGCCCCCGCCACCGAACCAGCCGCTAATGAGGG
>JAZGDZ010000082.1:0-11316 GCA_036478235.1 Acidimicrobiia bacterium
TTCGACGTCTGCCAGGAGCCGTTCGACTCCGCGGAGGAGACGCCGCCCTCGCTCACCCTCATCGACCTCGGCCGCGAGGCTGCCGCCGGCGTCGCCTGGGAGTCGCTGGACCTGGCCGGGCTCATCGAGCTGCACGAGATCACGGGGATCGGGGTGTGGGCCAACCTGGGCGTGCGTGAGTCCGCGACCTGGCAGGACGCCGCCGGAGCCTGAGGACGGCCAACTACAGTCGGCCCGTGGGCATCACCCGTATCGACCACCTATACGCCGAGACGAGACACTGGGAGGCCAGCGTCGAGTTCTGGAAGGGGCTCGGGTTCTCGTTGGCCGACGAGTGGGGGGATGAGGGCCACCGCGCCGGGCGATTCGAGTCCGGTGCAGCCGCCCTGGTCCTGGCGGAAATCACCGAAGGCGAGGCTGATTTCAGCGTGTTCTTCGATCTCGACGACGCCGAGTCGGCGGAAAATCTCCCTGGAGTCGTAACGCCGTTGTCCAACACTCACTGGGGCACCAGATGGATACGGGTGGCGGACCCCGAGGGACGCATCCACGCCCTGGAGGAGTCGGGATGAGGCTGACGGCGGCGTTCTTGGCCGACGCAGCGCAGGTCACCGCGGGGAAGCTCTATGTGCTCGGAGGGGCGTTCGATACGATCACCGCCCGGCAGTTCCCCGCCGTTCACCGCAGTCTCGCGGTCGTACTCGTGGC
Source organism: Acidimicrobiia bacterium (assembly GCA_036478235.1). GTDB lineage: Bacteria > Actinomycetota > Acidimicrobiia > Spongiisociales > UBA11373 > JACZWZ01. Next base: position 709 of record JAZGDZ010000082.1, read on the forward strand.
CGAAGTAGGGCCGGGCGACCGCAACCGCGATCTCCCGATCAGGATCGAGCTCCTGGACGAAGACGGCGGCTCGCTCGGGGTGGAGTCGCAAGGGAATCTCAGGGTGGGCGCACCGTCGGCGCTCCCTGCCGGTGCTGCCAGTCTCGTGCCCCTGGTGAGCGCGTTCGGCAACCTCCGCTTCCCGAACGCCGGCGGGTACGTGTTCCGCATCTCGCACGAAGAGGAGGAACTCGGCCGGATTGCGTTCCGGATCAGGCAGGCGCAGTGATCCTCACTGTGCCCAACCTGGTCTCCGTCGTCCGGGTCTTCGCAGTGCCACTGTTCCTGTGGCTGCTCCTGGGCCGTAACGATCCCACGGCGGCGGGCCTGCTGCTGGCCGCCATCGGCGCCACCGACTGGGTGGACGGGTTCCTGGCCAGGAGACTCGATCAGGTGTCGGAGCTGGGAAAGTTCCTCGATCCCGCCGCCGACCGACTCGCCGTGGCTGCCGCGGTCGTAGGAGGGTGGATTTCCGGTGATCTCCCGTGGCCGGTGGCGCTGGCGATCGCGGTACGCGAATCGATCATCATCCTGGGTGCTCTAGTGCTCGCCGCCAGGTCGCGAGCCAAGCTCGAAGTTCGCTATCTGGGGAAGCTGGCCACGCTCGGGCTGTACGTCGCGATCCCCAGTTTCCTCGTCCACTCCGGGGCCGACATCACGTTCTTCGGATGGATCGCGTGGATTTTCGTCCTGCCGGGCCTTGTTCTGTACTACGTGGTGGGAGTCCAGTACGTGGGGGACATGCGGCGTCTGATGGCCGGTGGCGGCACGGTATCCTCCGGCGACCAACCAGGAGACGAACGGTGAACGTTCCCGAGAACCTTCGCTACACCGACCAGCACGAGTGGCTGAAGTCGGAGGACGGAGAGGTGCGGGTCGGAATCACCGACTATGCCCAGGACGCACTGGGTGACGTGGTCTTCGTCGATCTGCCCGATACCGGCATCGAAATCGCCATCGGCGAAGCCATCGCCGAGGTGGAATCCACCAAGTCGGTAGCCGAGGTGTATGCCCCGCTCGCCGGGAAGATCGTCGATGTCAACACACCCCTGGCCGACAATCCCGAGGTGATCAACAGCGACCCTTACGGCGAGGGCTGGTTCGTCCTGATTGCTCCGAGCAACATCGGTGACCTCGACGGCATGCTCGATGCGGAGGGATATCGCAGTCTCACGGAGTGACCCTCGACCAGAGGTCGAAGCTCTCAACCGGTTTGCGAGTACGATGTTCCCGTGAGCGACGACCGCACCGACCACGAGCACGATGACGACCCGACGGAGACGATCGATCCGGTGGCCGAAGCGCGCTCGCTCCGTGAGCGTGAGGCGGCCGCAGGAATCCCCGGTTTCAGCGGCTTTGCGCTCATCGTCGCCTCGGGACCGCGCCGCGGCTTGCACTGGTCGCTCGACCAAGGCAAGACCAAGGTGGGACGGGACCCGGACGACGGCATCTTCCTGGACGATGTGACCGTGTCCCGCCATCACGCCGAGTTCGAGGTCGCCGGCGACACCCTGACCGTGCACGATCTCGGTTCGACCAACGGGACCTACGTCAACGGCTCGCGAGCCGACGAGGCGGAATTGGTGTCGGGCGACGAGGTGATCATCGGGCGGTTCCATCTGGTCGTGGCGCGCGGCGCATGACCGTGGCCAGGATCCTGAGAATCGGAGCCGTCGTCGACGTCCTCGCCGGCGAGTTCCCCGACATCTCGGTCTCGAAGGTGCGCTTCCTCGAAGGCGAGGGGCTGATCCACCCCGAACGGACCGATTCGGGGTATCGCAGGTTCACGACCGCGGACGTGGAGCGCCTCCGCTACATCCTCCGCCAGCAGCGTGACCACTTCCTTCCACTCAAGGTCATCAAGGGGAAGCTCAGCGCGTGGGAACGCGGAGTCGAACCGACCACGGCACCTCCGGCCGGGCCTCCTCCCGAGACCTACTTCGCCGCATCGAGCATTTCCCTCGATGCGGCACAACTGGCGCAGACTGCAGGGGTCACGGCGCGCCTCGTCCAGGACCTCATCCGGCACAGCGTGCTCGAGCCCGAGACGAGCCCCGACGGCACGCAGACGTTCGACGAAGACGCCGTCGCCGTGGCCAGGGCAGCTCACCGGCTGGTCGGGCACGGGCTGGAAGCTCGTCACCTGCGCGCCATCCGGCTGGCGGCAAACCGGGAGGTCGACCTGTTCCGACAGCTCACCGGCCCTCTGCTGCGGCACGCCAGTCCGGCGAGCACCCAGCAGGCCGCCGAGGTTCTGGCCGACGTCGCTCAAGCGGCACGGGAACTCCAGGAGACGATGGTGAGGAGCGAGCTGCGAGCCCTCCTGGGCCGCTGATCGGGAACTCTTGATCGCCGCACTCGCCCTCTCCCTTGCTCTCGCCGTGTCCGGACCGGCCAACCAGGGCTCATTGCGACCGCTGCAAGTGCCGATGCCGCCGATCAAGATCTTCCCGGCCCCACCCCCGCCCGTGTTGGACGCTACGGCGTGGATGCTGTGGGCGGTGAGAGAGAACGCCGAGTTGGGCTCACTCGACCCCGACACGCCCAGGCCCTTCGCCTCCATAGCCAAACTGATGACGGCGATCCTCACAGTCGAGAACGGCGGGCTCGAGGAGGAGACGACGATCAGCACGCTCGCCGCCGGAACACCAACCGGCTATCTGGGCCAGCCCGAGGTCCTCGCCGGTGAGGTCTGGGCGATAGAGGACCTGCTGGCGAACATCCTGGTGCAGTCCGGCAACGACGCTGCCGTCGCTCTGGCGGAGCACGTGTCGGAGGACGTCGAGATGTTCGTCGAGCAGATGAACGCCAAAGCGGCTGAGATCGGCATGACACAAACGGTCTTCTTGACTCCCAACGGGCTGGATACCTCGGGCCAGGTGTCCACACCCCGCGATCTCATCACGATGGGCATGTACTCGCTCCGGTATCCCGAGCTCCTGCACACGATGCGCATAAAGCACCTCACCTGGAGACCGGGGAACCGGGAGATCGAGGTCGACTCCACCAACCGCCTCCTCGGGCCCTTCCCGGGTTTCGGCGGCCTCAAGACGGGAGAAACGGCTGCAGCGGGACAAGTCCTGTTGTCCTACGTCGACAACGGTCCGACCGGTCTGGTGGGAGTCGTTCTGGGCTCCTCGGCCCGACGCGTTGCCACCCGCGAGCTGCTCGCCTGGGGCCTGACGGCGCTCGGACCCAGAGATCACTTCTATGCGGCGGCGGCGGGGACCGACCTTGCCGCGGCATTCCCCGACTGGTACCAAGTGCGGATCAAGGCGCCGCAGCTGCTCGATCCGGGGGAGCGGGATCCGGATACGCTCACGCCGCTCACCGAGAATCTCCTCGCCGCCTACCACGACCTGCTTCCTGCCATCCTGGGCGGAACTCCGTGAGCATCCTGACCGAAGTCGTATCCGCCAGTGCCATCGAGACGCGGGTCGCCGAGCTGGGCCGGCAGATAGCCGAGGACTACCAGGGCAAGAATCCCGTGCTCCTCGGAATTCTCAACGGAGCCGTTCCGTTCCTGGCCGACCTGTCGCGTCACCTGGCTCCCGAGATCGAGATCGACTTCCTCAGCCTCACCCGCTTCGGTGCTCAAGGTCGGGTCGGCATCAAGGTGGACTCCGAGACGTCGATCGCCGGTCGGCACGTCTTGGTGGTGGAGGACATCGTCGACACCGGCCTCACCCTCTCCTATCTGCTGGGTCTGCTCGGCACCCGCAGTCCGGCGTCGCTCGCCACCGTCACCCTCGTCGACAAGACAACCCGCCGCATCGTCGAGGTCGATCTTCAGTACCGCGGCTTCGAGGTGGGTGACGAATTCCTACTCGGGTACGGCCTCGACTGGGAGGGCCGCTACCGGAATCTTCGCAGCCTGTGGGCGGTGCTCGACCTCGCCGCCTTCCAGGAGGATCCGACGGCGCTGACCCGTGAAGTCTTCGCCGATGCCGCTGATAGGCTAGCCCTATGAAGAACGAGAGCGTTCCCGTCGAGCTGGTTGGGGTGAGGATCGAACTCCCCAGCAACACTCCGATCGCACTCCTCCGCGAGCTGGGCGGGGACCGCTACTTGCCGATCTGGATCGGCGCCGGCGAAGCGACCGCCATTGCTCTCGCCCTTGAAGGCGTCGAGCCGCAACGGCCCCTCACCCATGATCTCCTCACTTCGATCGTGGAGCGGCTCGACGCGACCGTCGATCGCGTAGTCGTCACCGAGTTGAGAGACGGCGTCTACTACGCAGACCTGGTCCTCCGGCGCGGAGGAGAAGAGTTCGTCGTGTCGTCACGCCCCTCGGATGCGATCGCCCTGGCGGTACGCACCGAGGCCCCCATCTCGGTGTTTCCCGGCGTATTGGACGAAGCCGGGGTCGAGATCCGCGACGAGGAAGAGGAGGAGGCGGTCGCCAGATTCCGGTCGTTCCTCGACTCCGTCAATCCCGAGGACTTCGACACAACCGGATGACCCGTGAGCGCCGCCTGGCGGCCTCGCTCACGATTCTGATCCTGGTGACGCTCGGCGGAGCGCTCGGGTTCATGGTCGTCGAGGATGTGGCGTTTGGTGATGCCCTCTACATGACGGTCCTCACCATCTCGACCGTCGGCTTCGGCGAGGTGTTTCCCCTCAGCACCACGGGCCGGTTGCTCACCGGGGGACTCATCATCGTCGGCATCGGTGCTGCTCTCTACACTGCGGCCACGGCCGTCGAGATCGGGCTGGAGCGACTCCTCGGCGGCGAGATTCGTCGGAGGCGCATGACTCGCGAGATCGATCGGCTCCAAAACCACGTGATCGTCGCCGGCTTCGGACGCGTCGGATCACAGACATGGGAGGCGCTGAGGTCGGAAAACCTGCCGACGGCCGTGATCGAATCCGACCCCGAGGCGGTTGAGACGGCTCGCCACGCCGGTGCTCTGGTGATCGAGGGCGACGCCACCCACAACGAGGTCCTGGATGCAGCGGGTATCTCCAGGTCCCGAGCCCTGATCGCCTGCGTGCGCGAGGACAGCGACAACCTCGTCATCGTGCTTTCGGCCAAGAGCCGGCGGGGCGACCTTCCGGTGATCGCCCGAGCCAACGAGTTCGAGGCTCAGGAGAAGCTGCGGCTCGCCGGCGCCGATCGGGTCGTTTCGCCGCAACTGGTGGGAGCTCACCGCATGGCGGCGCTCGCCGCTGACCCCAGACTCGACGAGTTCGTCGATGTGATCCTCCACGGCAAGCTCGTGGAGCTGCGGATCGAGGGCTTCGAGGTCGGGGCCGGCTCGGTGCTGGCCGGAGCGTTGCTGCGGGATTCAGACATCAGGGCGCTCAGCGGCGCTCAGCTGCTGGCACTCGAATCTCCCGGCGGCGACATCGTGTTCAACCCGGCTCCCGAGGCCATGATCCGGCCCGGTCACACGATCATCGCCATCGGATCGAGCGACCAGGTGGAAAGGCTGCGCCGGGTGGCACAGGGGTAAGGGATCGCTCCGGCGCATTGAACCTGCGCCCGACGGAAGACTTGTCCACAGGGGTTGTTGACAAGTCCCTCCCGGGCCTCCTAACTTCATCCCGGTAGTTCCCGGGCGGGAATTACCTTCGTGTAAGCTCTGGGAAGAGGTGAGGCACGTGTCGAGAGATGTCGCCACCGGCGTACAAGGGTTCCGCGCACCGCAGGTGTGCAAGATAGTCGGCATCACATACCGGCAACTGGACTACTGGGCTCGCACCGACCTGCTGGTGCCGTCGGTGCAGTCGGCCAACGGCTCGGGATCACAACGTGTGTATTCGTTCCAGGACATCGTGCAGCTGCGAGTCGTGAAGCGACTCCTCGACGCCGGCATGAGCCTCAAGAAGATCAGGACCGCCATGGACCTGCTGGGCGAGCAGCTGCAGGTCGAAAGCCCACTGACCGACGTGACCCTCCTCAGCGACGGGTCGACGATCTATGCAGCGCACAGTGCCGACGAGATCGTCGACGTCTTTCGCCGCGGCCAGGGCGTCTTCGGCATCGCCGTTGGACCGGTGCAGGCCGAGCTCGAGGGGGAAATCCACCGTCTCTTCCCGGACCAGGGGGAGAGTGCCGTCGTCATCGAGTCGGCACCCGCTCGCATCGAGGCATGACCGTCGATTTCCAAACCCCGGCAGACGACGTCGCCTTCGCCCACGACAGCGAACGGCAGTTCGCCCGTCTCCTCGACTTCTACGGCTTGCAGTGGGATTACGAACCGCGCGCCTTCGCCATCGAGTTCGACGATGCCGCCGAGCCCGTCTCGTACTTCACCCCCGACTTCTATCTCCCGAACGAGGATCTGTTCATTGAGATCACCACGATGAACCAGAAGCTGGTGACCAAGAAGAACCGCAAAGTGAGGCTCCTCAAGGAGCACCATCCCGAGATCAAGTGCAAGATCTTCTACCAGCGGGACTACCTGCATCTGCTGATCAAGTACGGGCTCGAGGTGCCCGATCACCTCGAGGAGCAACCGGCTCCGACCCGGATCCCGGGTCCGGTTCAGCTGGTCAATCTCGGCGAGTCCGAGGCATCTTGAAGCCGGCCGAATGGGAGATCGCGGCCGTCTAGCATCTTCAGGGTGACCCGCAAATCCCCGCTGCACGGCGCCCACGAGGCCCTGGGAGCGCGCTTCACCGACTTCGCGGGCTGGGAGATGCCCCTCTCGTATGAGGGAACGCTGGCCGAGCATCAGGCCGTTCGCGGCGGATGCGGTGTCTTCGACGTATCCCATCTGGGAAGATTCGAGCTCGCCGGCACCGGCGCTTTCGAACTCGTTTCGCGACTGCTGTGCAACGACCCCGCCCGCATCGAACCGGGGCGCGCCCAGTACACGATGCTGCTCACGCTCCAGGGTGGCATCGTCGACGACATCATCGTCTGGTGGCTGGAGGACGAGAGATTCATCGTCCTTCCCAACGGAACCAATCACGACGCGGTCATGGGAGTCTTTGCCGAAGCAGCCCCCACCGACGTCTCAGTAACCGATCTGCGTGGTGAATCGGTGCTGTTGGCGATCCAGGGCCCCGATGCGCCTGCCATGATCAATTCGATTCTGGGAATCACCCCGGGGCGCTTCCGGCTGGTGGACAACCTCGGCCCGGCGGGATCGGTCATCGCAGCCGGAACCGGGTACACCGGAGAGCCGGGTGCCGAAGTCATGGTGACCGCCGATGCCGGTGGCGACGTGCTCGAGGCCTTCATCGAGGCCGGAGCCGCCCCGTGCGGACTCGGAGCCCGGGACACACTGCGACTCGAGATGGGCTACCCCCTCTGGGGCCAGGACCTCGATCGCACGACTTCTCCGCTGGAGGCCGACCTGGCATGGGTCGTCGGCTGGGATCACGAGTTCGTCGGGCGCGAAGCTCTGGTCGCCCAGCGTGAGGCCGGCCAGTTCCGCAAGCTCGTCGGTTTCCGCTTTGCCGGCAGGATCATTCCCCGCCACGGGTATGCGATGCGGTCCGGCCAGTCCAGCGGCACCGTGACCAGCGGCAACTTCAGCCCCACGCTCGAAGCCGGCATCGGCCTCGGCTACCTGGCGCCACCGCCAGCTCCCGACGGAGGCACGATCGAGGTCGAGGTCAGGGGGGAGTGGCACACCGCCACGCTCACCGAGCCGCCCTTTGTGGAGCGCTAGTGCCCCGACCCGCAACGTTCGCCGGGTTCAGGACGTGGAAAGGGGCGCCGCCCGTAGGGCGGCACCGCCCTGCGGGCGGGCAGCGCTCCACGTCCTTGCCAGAGACACCCCTGCCTCGCCCTCAACATCAGCAACGTCACGGGACAGGGCACTGATGGACTTCACGCCCCATACGGCCGATGACGTCGCCCGGATGTTGAACCACCTCGGTCTGAGCGAGCCGGACGACCTGTTCTCACACCTGCCGGACGCGGTGCGTCCGAAGACATCCTTCGATCTCCCCGAGCCTCTCTCCGAGCTCGAAGTCATGAGCCACATCGATGGCCTGGGTCGGCTCAACCGGTCCGACCTGATCTGCTTCGCCGGGGGAGGGATCTACGACCATCACCTCCCCCCGGTCGTGCGCAGCCTGACGATGCGACCCGAATTCGTCACCTCGTACACGCCGTACCAGAGCGAGGTGTCGCAAGGTGTCCTTCAGATGCTCTTCGAGTATCAGTCCATGGTGGCCACCCTCACCGGACTGCCCGTCGCCAACGCCTCGCTGTACGACGGACCGTCGAGCGGCCTCGAAGCCGTCAACCTCGCCGTTGCCGAAAAGGGGCGGCCCGTTGTGTGGATCTCCCGTGGCGTGCACCCACACACCCGGCAGATCATCGTCACCTTTGCCCACGCCCGGGGGATCGATGTGGTCGAGCACCCTCTGGTGGAGGGGAGGACCACGTGGTCCGTCGAAGGCGCCCCCGAACCGGCCGCCCTCATCATCGCCCAGCCCAACTATCTCGGCGTGATCGAGGACTACGGTGCAGTGCGGGCCCTGGCCGACTCACACGACGCCCTCGCCATCGCCGAGATAGACCCGATGCTGCTCGGAGTGCTGCGAAGCCCGGGGAATGCCGGATTCGACGTCGCCTTCGCGGAGGGTCAGCCCTACGGCAATCCCATGTCGTTCGGCGGCCCGGTGCTGGGCGTCTTCGCCGTCGCCGGGGACCTGCTGCGCAAGCTTCCCGGACGCCTGGTGGGGGAGACGCTCGACACCGAGGCTCGCACGGCGTACACACTCACGCTACGGGCCCGTGAGCAGGACATTCGGAGGGAGAAGGCGTCCTCCAACATCTGCACCAACCAGTCGCTGAACGCGGTTGCCGCCGCGGTGCACCTTGCCTGGCTGGGACCCCAGGGCCTGGCCGAGGTGGGCCACCAGTCGGTGCAGAAGGCGCACTACCTAGCCGACGAGCTCCGCCGGCTGCCCGAGGTAGAGCTGGCGGCCGATGCCGCCTTTGCCCGAGAGTTCGCCCTGCGCACACCCGCAGATCCCGAAGTCGTGGTGACAAAGATGGCCGAGCGGGGCTACCTCGCCGGAATCCCCATCTCCGGCGATTATCCGGAGTACCGCGGCGGGCTGCTGGTGGCCGTCACCGAGAAGAGGACCCGTGCCGAGCTCGACGGCTACAGCGCCGCCATGCAGGAGGTGCTCGCCGATGCCTGACGGAGCCGGACGGGCCGCCTCGAGCCCTCTGGTGGGCGGCATACCCGAGCCGACCCTCGATGCATTCTCGGTGGCCGGCCGGCGCGCCTCGAGTTTCCCCCCGCTGGACGTCCCCGAACAACGGCTCGATCTCCCCGAGAGCACCACCCAATCGCCCGGACTGCCCGAGGTCGCCGAGCGTGATCTCGTGGCCCACGTCACCCGACTGGCTCATCGCAACTTCGCGGTCGATCTGGGCGCCTACCCGCTGGGTTCGTGCACGATGAAGTACAACCCCAAGGTGTGCGACTGGGCGGCCGAGCACCCGGCGTTCCGGGACCTCCATCCGGCGGCACCCGCCGCCCTCACCGAGGGCGCACTCGAGGTCATCAGTGAGATCGAGGGAATCCTCTGCGAGCTGACCGGTATGGCGCGCGCCACGTTCCAACCGCCTGCGGGAGCAGCCGGAGAGATGACCGGGCTACTCATCATGCGCGCCTACCACGAGTCCAAGAGTCGCCACCCCGGCGTGGTGATCATTCCGGACTCCGCCCACGGCACCAACCCGGCCTCGGTCACCCTGGGCGGCTACAGGGCGCTCCAGATTCCGAGCAACAAGCGCGGCATGGTCGACATCGATGCGCTTCGTGCCGCCGTCGACGAGAACGTCGCCGGGCTGATGCTCACCAATCCCAACACACTCGGGCTGTTCGAGACGGACATCGTGGAGATCGCCAAAGTGATCCACGACGTCGACGGACTCGTCTACTACGACGGGGCCAACCTCAACGCCATTCTCGGAGTCACTCGCCCCGGCGACATGGGCTTCGACATCGTGCACTCCAACCTGCACAAGACCTTCGCCACCCCTCACGGCGGTGGCGGGCCCGGAGCCGGGCCGGTGGCGGTGGTAGAGCACCTGGCCGAGTTTCTGCCGGGTCCGATCCCGGTCAGGATCGACGGCCGACTGCGCTGGGAACAGCCGAAACGCTCGATCGGAAGAGTGCACGGCCACCACGGAAACTTCCTCGTCGTCCTCAGGGCCCTGACCTACATGCGGGCGCTGGGCGGCGAGGGTCTGCGCCGGGTGGCGGAGCGTTCGGTCCTCAACGCCCGGTACTTGGAATCCCTCCTGAGCGAGGATTTCGAGATCCCGTACCCCGATCCGTGCATGCACGAGTTCGTCGCATCCGCCGCCGCGCTGAAGCGCGCCACCGGCGTGCGCGCCATGGACGTCGCCAAGGCCCTACTCGATCATGGATTCCACGCCCCCACGATGTACTTTCCGCTGGTGGTCGAAGAGGCCCTCATGGTGGAGCCCACAGAGACCGAGTCTCCCGAGACCGTCGAAGCCCTGGCCCAGGCGCTGAACGAGATCGCGGCGGCGGCGCACGACGACCCGCAGTACGTCCAGAGCTCGCCCCACCGCACGCCCGTTTCCCGTCCCGACGATGTGCTGGCGGCCCGCCATCCGGT
>JAZGDZ010000083.1:0-2065 GCA_036478235.1 Acidimicrobiia bacterium
TGTTCCAGGGCCTTGCCGTCGGAGAGGTCCCCGAACCCGAGTTCGATGTCGGGACCCCGGGCGAAGGTCAGGCCGGCGTCCTCGATCTTTTGGCGTGCCGTCGCCTCGTCGTCGTTGATCACGTTGGGGGCGGCGACCTGGGTGGCCGCCTCACCCACCCGCAGCCTGACGATCGAGCCAAACTCGGCAGTCCCTCCGGCGACAGGGTCCTGCTCGGCGATGACCCCGTCCAGGGGATCGTCCCATTCCAGCTCGACCGGGTCGTCGAAGACGACCACGAAACCGAGGTCCTCGAGGATTCGCTGGGCCTCTGGGGGATCTTCGGTCAGAACAGAGGGAACCACCGATGGCACGGCCCCTTGTGAGATGACCACGACCACGAATCCGTCGATGGGGAGGAGCTGGCCCGCCTCCGGGCTGGTCTCGATGACGAAACCCTCCAGGACCTCGGCCGAAGGTCGCCGCTCGATGCGAATCTCCTCGAACCCCGACTGGGAGAAGGTGAAGAGAGCGTCGCTCTCGGTCTTGCCGACAACGTCGGGAACGGTGAGAGCATTGCTGCCCGCCGAGACGACGAGGTCGACATCGGTGCCGACGGCGACCGGTTCCCCGGCCGGCGGATTCTGAGCCATGACGATGCCGGCCTCGATTACAGGGGAGGCTTCGAAGATGAACTCCCCGACCTCGAGCCCGAGCAGCTCGAGCGCGTTGCGAGCCTGCCGCTCCGTCAGGCCTACGACGCGGGGAACTTGGATCGTGGCCGCCCCGCCCGAGACGAGCAGCTTGATCGTTGATCCGCGCTCCACTTGTGTCCCTGCCTCCGGCTCTGTGCCCACGACGAGACCAGCGGCGACATCGGAGGAGGTCACGGCTTCTTGAATGATCTGGAACCCGAGTGTCGACAGCTCGGCGAGGGCGGATGCCGGCTGGTTGCCGCGCAGGTCGGGCACGGCAACCAGCCCGGTCTCGCCGCCGGACCCGAGCAGCCTCACCAGCAGGATGATGCCCAGGAGCAGCAGGGCGAAAGCAGCGATGATGCCGATGGTGAGCGTCGTCCGGTCGCTCCCCCCCGGCTCCCGGTAGACGGGGTGTTCGGACACGGTCGGTGTGTCGGGGCGGGTGTCCGGCCCCTGCGGCGGCATCGGCGGCGGTGCACCAGCGGTGATCTCCCGCGTCGGCGCCTCGTTTTGCGGCGCGGCCAGCGGAACCTGGCCGGCGAGCAGCCGGTCGATGTCCTCGACCATCTCGGCTGCGGACTGATAGCGGTCGTCCGGTTGCTTCGCCATCGCCTTGAGGACGATGGCTTCGAGGCCGGGAGGCACGTTCGGATCGAGCCGGGACGGGGGCTCGGGAGCCTCCTGAACGTGCTGGTAGGCCACCGCCACCGGGCTTTCCCCGCTGAACGGGGGAGATCCAGTCAACAGCTCGTACATCACGACGCCCACCGAGTAGATGTCGCTGCGGGCATCGGCCGGCTGGCCCTGGGCCTGCTCGGGAGAGAAGTAGGTGGCGGTCCCGATGACGGCCCCGGTCTTGGTCAACTGGTCGGAGTCGTCAAAGGCCCGAGCGATTCCGAAGTCGGCGACCTTGACGGCTCCGTCCGGGGTGAGGAGGACGTTGGCCGGCTTGATGTCGCGATGGACCAGCCCCTGGTTGTGAGCGACCGAGACCGCGACGCACACCTCGGCTCCGATCTCGGCAACCCGGCGGGGGAGAAGGGCGCCCTCGCTGCGAAGCACGTCGCGCAGGTTCCTTCCCTGCACCAACTCCATGACCATGAAGTAGGTGTCTCCGTCCTGACCCCAGTCGTAGACGGCGACGATGTTGGCGTGAGACAGATTCGCCGCCGCCTGGGCCTCACGCCTGAACCGCTCGACGAACGTTTCGCTGAGTGCGTGCTCGCCGTGAAGGATCTTGACCGCTACCTGGCGTCCCAGGAGCTGATCCTCGGCGATCCAGACATCGGCCATACCCCCTCTGGCGAGGTGGGATACGAGGGTGTAGCGGTCCGAAAGGACCCGGGACTGTTCCACGGCGGAGGATGGTAATGGAGGGTCCGGTTAGG
>JAZGDZ010000084.1:0-18368 GCA_036478235.1 Acidimicrobiia bacterium
CACATGGCACTGAGTGTCGCAGACATCAGACATCAGACATCAGACATCAGACATCAGACATCAGACATCAGACATCAGACATCAGACATCGAAGAGGATCTCATTCTGAGATCTGAGATCTGAATTCTGAGATCTGCAAGCTGCAAGCTGCAAGCTGCATGCTTAGGCTTTCCACTCCATGACTTCCCGGCCCAGCGGCACGGTCACGTTCCTGTTCACCGACATCGAGGGCAGCACCCGAATGTGGGAAGAGCACCCGTCTGCGATGCCCGCTGCCCTCGAACAACACGATGCGATTCTGCGCAAGGCGATCGAGGAGCAGGACGGCTACGTGTTCACCACGGCCGGAGACGCCTTTGCGGCCTCATTCACCGATCCGTCGGCGGCTCTCGATGCGGCCGTGACGTCGCAGCGAGCGTTGGCCGAAGTCGATTGGGGAGCACTCGAATCGGTCGGAGTGCGCATGGCGCTCCACACCGGCGTGGCCCACGAGCGGGAGGGCGATTACTTCGGACCGGCGCTAAACCGGGCCGCCCGGATTCTCGCCGCCGGCCACGGCGGGCAGATTCTGCTCTCACTAGGGACCGAGGAACTGGTTGGTGAGTCACTGGACGGTCTCACTCTGCGCGACCTTGGGGAGCACACCCTCAAGGATCTGGGACGTCCCGAGAGGATCTACCAGGTCGTCCACCCCGAGCTGCAGGACGAATTCCCAGGTCTCCTGTCACTCGACACCCATCCGAACAACCTGCCGATCCAGCTGACCACGTTTGTGGGCCGCGACCTCGAGCTCAACGACGTCGTGAAGCGGCTCAACGACAGCCGGCTGCTGACACTCACCGGCGTGGGTGGCTCGGGGAAGACCCGCCTCGCACTACAGGCGGCGGCCGAAGGCGCCGACGAATACCCCAACGGGGTGTGGCTGGTCGAACTCGCCTCGATCGGCGATGTCGACCTCGTTCCCAGTGCCATCGGCGATGTTCTCGGCCTCACCCGGAGCCAGGGCGGGAGCGGCAGCTCCCAATTGGGCGGCAGTGCCACCGACGTTCTCGATCAGGTCACCGACCATCTCGCCTCACGCACCTGCCTGCTCGTGCTGGACAACTGCGAGCACCTCATCACCGCCACGGCCAAGGTCGTCCAGCACTTGCTGCAGCACTGCTCCAACCTCACGGTGCTGGCGACCAGCCGCGAGGGGTTGGGCATCCCGGGTGAGGTTCTGTGGCAGGTACCTTCCCTCGCCGGCGCCGTCGAAGAAGACGATCCGCTGAAGAGCGACGCGGTTCGGCTGTTCGTCGAACGCGCTCAGGACGCCAACCCGCGTTTCGGCACCGATGCCGAAACGCTCTCCTGGGTGCAACAGGTCTGCGAGCGACTCGACGGGATGCCGCTCGCCATCGAGCTGGCCGCCGCCCGGGCCCGGGTGCTCGATGCCAAACAGATCGCCGAACGGCTCGACGACCGATTCCGCCTCCTCACCGGAGGCAGTCGCACCGCCCTTCCCCGGCACCAAACACTCGAAGCGACCGTCGATTGGTCCTACGAGCTCATGTCGGAAAACGAAAGGGCCGTTTTCCAGCGTCTCGCGGCCTTTCGGGGTGGGTTCAGCCTGGAGGCAGCCGAGGCGGTTTGCGCAGGTGGTGAGGTCGATTCCTATGACGTGCTCGACCTGATCGGCCACCTGGTCGACAAGTCGATGGTGGTCCGCGACGAGATCACCGGCCGCTTTGGGATGTTGGAAACCCTGCGTCAGTACGCCCTGCGCCGACTCACCGAATCGGCCGAGGTCGACGAGGTACGGGTCCGGCATGCTGTGTACTTCAGGGACTTTGCGGTCGAGACGACACCGCATCTCAACGGAGCACGCGAGGCCGAGGCATACAAGAAGCTGTCGGCCGACCACGACAACTTCCGCGCCGCCATGGCCTACGGCCTGGAGAACGGGCACGAGGAAACGGGCGCTCAGATCGCCAGCCGACTCGCCTGGTATTGGTGGGCAGCCTCGGACACCAACGCCGGTCTGGAGTGGATCCGCAAGGCTCTCCCCCACCAGGACACTCTCGGCTCCCGCACGAGAGCGGAGTTGCTTGCTTTTGCCGCCCTGTTCGCGGGGTTCCAACGGATGGACGATGCCGACGACTTCGCCGGTCAGGCGATCGCCCTCGGTGCCGAGACGGCGAACGCCTATGCCGAGGGCCTCGGGCACATGGCGCGGGCCTACGCGGATTTTGTCCGATCGGAGTTCGACCTGGCCAAGGAGCATGCGCTCGAGATGCTGAAGTGCGGGGAGCGCGCTGGGGACGCCTGGATGATCGCCAACGCCGAGTTGCTAACGGGACTCCTCGATCGCTTGATGAGCCGGCTCGATGATGCGTCTGAACGGCTCGCCGCGGCTGAGGTGGCGTATCGGCGTTCCGGACAGCCATCGGGTCTCGGCTGGGTGCTGTCGGTTGGAGGTCAGATCGCCCGGTACCGAGGCGATTTCGAGGCCGAAATCGAAAAGCAGCGCGAAGCTCGTGAAATATTCGAAGAACAGGGGGCGCCCTTCCAGATCGCGTTCACCTTGATTAACGAAGGGGTTGCGCTGACCCTGTTGCATCGTGCCGTCGATGCGATCGCGCCGACCCGACGAGCCATCGCCATGGAGCGAGAAATGACCCTCAACGACTTTCCGGTCGAGTCCATGGCCCTGGCGGGATGGTTCGAGCACGAAGCCGGCAACCTGATCGAATCGCTAGATCTTCACGAGGAATCCGTGAGAGCGTGTGCTCCCGCCTACGACCGTTTCCGGATGGAGCTACCAGCACGACACCTCATGATCCTCATGTCCGACCTGGAGCGATGGGAAGACGCAGCCAGACTTGACGGCTTCCACCTCGCCAACCAGAGCCGTCCCGAAGCCGACGTCTACACCCGACACTTCCAGCACTACCGCGACAGCTACCAAGTGGCACTGGATAAGCGGACGGCGAATCTGGTCGAAGAGGGGCGGGTCATGCCGGCCGAACCGATGTACGACTTCATGCTCGGAGCGATCCGGGAGGCACGAGAGCTGGTCTCGAAGAACTGATTCTCACGAGACCCGCCGCTTCGTCGGATGGGCGAGTTCGATGTCGTCGCGCTGGGCAAGGCCTCGAGGAGGCCACCCCCGGGGGCTACGCTCCGCTCGTGGCCGCCACCACCCACTCTGCCGTCCCCGACGAGCGAAACGCCGAGGCTCGGAACCGGCTGCCGGCCTGATCCACGCGGATCGAGGATGCCGGGACTCCCCATCGGAACCGCTGGCCCCGCATTAGGTTGAGCCACCGCATGACCACGACCAACAACCTGCCGGTCGACCTCACCAGCTTCGTCGGACGCCGAGCCGAAATCGAGCGAGTGTCGGCCCTCCTGACCTCGAACCGGCTCGTCTCGTTGACCGGGGCAGGTGGTGTGGGCAAGACTCGGCTTGCCACGCAGGCCGCCGTCACCGCGATGGACCAGTTCCCTGACGGGATCTGGTTCATCGACCTCAGCGCAACATCTGACGAGGAGGTGGTGCCGAACCTCGTCGCCGATCCGCTCTCCGTCGGCGACGTCGACACGACCTCAGCCCGGGAGTTGACCGATGTGCTCGCCGGATTCCTGACCGACAAGAAGCTCCTGCTCATTCTCGACAACTGCGAACACGTCATCGCGGCTGTCAGGGATCTTGCGACGACGATCCTCACACGATGCCTGGACGTCAAGGTGCTGACCACGACCCGCGCCACCATCGGCATCGAAGGTGAGATGGTCTTTCGGGTCTCACCCCTCCCTGTGGTGACCGGTGCAGGAGGCAGGGCCGACGCAGTTCAACTCTTCTTGGACCGAGCTTCTCAGGTTCACGCCGATCACGACCCGGATGCCGAGTCGCTCCAGGCCGTCGCGGAAGTCGTCCGCAGACTCGACGGTCTCCCACTGGCGATCGAGCTCGCAGCATCACGAACCAAGCTGTTCTCTCCGCAGCAGATCCTCGAGCGGCTCACCGACCGGTTGCAGTTCCTAGAGGGGGGATCCGACCGGCCGGGGAGGCACGAGACCCTCGAAGCCACGATCGAATGGAGCTATGGGCTGCTCGAGCCGGAAGAACAGCAAGCCCTCCAGCGCCTTGCGGTGTTCAACGGCTGGTCCCTCGAAGGGGCCGAAGCCGCACTGGGCGCCCCGACCATCATCGACCTGCTCGGGGGACTCGTGGACAAGTCGCTGATCGACGTCGTGCCGCGCAGTCCCGCCAATCGGTACCGAATGCTCAATACGGTACGACGATATGTCCTCGAACGGCTCGTCAAAGCCGACGACGAGGAGGCGGCGCGGGTCGCCCACGCCGAGTACTTCCTGGACCTGGCTGAACGGTCCGACGCCGCCCTCCGGGGACCGGACCAGGCCCATTGGGTCGAGCAGACCAAGGCGGATCACGACAATCTCCGCTCCGCCCTCGAGTTTGCGCTGACTAGCGGCCGCGTCGTCGTGGCGCTCCGGCTCGTCGCCGCCATGGGCCGCTTTTGGTTCATGCAGACCCACTGGAAGGAGGCACTGCGATGGTTCGACCGTGTGTCGGACGCTGCCGGCAATGACCACGAGCTGGAATGGGCCCGCGCCTATGTGAAGACCGGCGCCATCAAGATGATCACCCGGGGCGGGGACACCGACCTTGGCCCGGCGGAGAGAGCTCACCGCATCCTCTCCGAGGGCGGCGACAAGTCGGAGCTGGCAGCGGCGACGTACGCACTCTCCGAGGCCACGCAGGGTGTCGGTGAGGCACCCGAGCTCATCGCCGAGGCAATCCGCCTTTTCGAGGAAGCCGAGGATGCTTGGGGGTTGGCCTACGCCCAGCGGTGGGTGGGAAGCAAGGTCGAGCTGCTCGGAGACCCGGAGGAGAGCATCACCTACCAGCAGCGAGGCGTCGAGGGCTTTCGGCGACTGGGCGACCGGTGGTCGGCGGGATGGCTGTCCTTCGATCTCGGATTCAGCCTGCTCGCCATGGGCCGATTCGAGAACGCCGGTGCAGCCTTTGAGGACGCCATCGACCTGGCGTCGGGGCTCGACGACCGGCTCATCGTGGCCCACGCAGCCCGCGGGTTGGCATCGGTCTACGCGGGCCTGGGTCGGCCCGAGGAGGCGGAGAGCCGGTTCGTAGACGCGATCCCCCTCCTCGAGAAGATCGGAGACGACAGCTGCGTCGCCTTCGCCCACCTTTACCTGGCCGACATCGCCTCCGAGCTCGGGAACAACGAGCGGGGCATCGATCTCTTGGTGACCGCCATCGAGACATTCACTCGAGTGGATCACAGGCCGGGAATCGCAGCCGCCCAGCGGCGACTGGCCCGAATCACCGCCGGGGAAGGCAAGTTGGACCTGGCAGCCCGTTTGCTCGGCGCCGCTGAGTCAACCGGACTCAAGGTTGACGATCTATCGCCTCCCGAACAGGCCCTACTCAAGGAGGCCAAACGACTTCTCGAAGGGATGGAACAATCCGAGGCGATGGCACTGCGCGCCGAGGGCTCGAGCATGCCTGCTGCCGAGCTGCTGGCGGCAGTTCGAGTCCTCGTCCCCAAGGCCGAGCCTGCGACAACAGCGGCCATGATGGAAGAGGATCCGGACGGCCCGATGTGGCCGACCCGGTACGCGAGCCTGCTCGACCACATCCGGGTGGCCTGGAAGGTGGACGGCGACATCCTCGCCCACCGCACCCTTGGCGGGAAGTCCGGCGCGTCGGTCGTGGCGGTCGATCTGGCGTGTGAGGGTTTCAGCGGCCAGGCGATTCTCAAGTTGGAGGAAGTCGACGACCCCACGGATGGAGAGACCGAAGCGGAACGCCACCGCCTCGCCTTCACCAAGGATCCCGAGTTCGCAGCCGACCACCTGCCGCGGGTAGTTCACTCGTCCGGAATCGCTGGTTCGACCGCGGTCCTGTCGACGATCGCGGGCCGCGGACTCGAATACACCCTGCCCTGGGCGCATAGCCCGTATCCGGCCCAGCTCGAGGTGGGACGGAGGATGTGCCGGGCCATCCTCGAGGACTGGAACGCCGGGTATGAGTTGGTCGGCTCGATCCTCACGCCACAGGAGATGCTCTCCGGCTGGCTCGACTACCGACTCACTCCCCCACGCGGCCGAATCCACCGGTTCGTCGAAGAAGCCGGCGTCGGCCCAGAGGCACCGACGGTGATGTGGGACGGCCACTGGTACCCCAATCCGCTCGCCTTCGCCATCGGCGTTGCCCCGGCGCCCGCGAAACTCGGGCTCCGCCCGATCGCCGGAAACACCCACGGCGACCTGCACGGCTACAACGTGCTTGTGCGCGACCGCGACGGTGACATCGACTGGTTCCTCATCGACCTCGCCTTTTATGCGCCGGAAACCTTCCTCTTCTTCGACCACGCCTACTTCGAGCTCAGTCACCTGTTGGAGACGAGGGCCGACGCGTCGATCTTGCGATGGATGCCACTCCTCGCCGCACTGGCGGGCCGCGACCAGGCTGTCGAGGACGACGTCGGCCTCCTCGACCTCCTCGCGTACCTCAGGGCGCAGACCTCCGGGTGGGTGGAGGAAGCCGAACCCGACCGGGTTTCCTACATGGAAAGTCAGGTGCTGCTGGCGCGGGTGGCGGTCGGGCTCAACTTCACTCACAAGCGCGTTCCAGAAGGCCTCAAGCAGCGCGGGTTCCTGTATGCGATGTCGGCCTTGAAGGAGTACGTCAAATTCCACGGAGCCGACTGGCCGCGATCCGGCGATCGACTCGACCTCGTGTCCTGATCGGCTAGTGGCGAAAAGCTCACCGATTGATTACTCGATCTCGTCGCTCGTCCGGCGAGGCTAGCGACTACCCCCCGGGGGCTACGCTCCGCTCGTGGCCGCGACCACCCACTCTGCCGTCCCCGACGAGCGAAACACCAACGTCCTGATCTACGTCAACGGCGAGTATTTCCGGCGGGACGAAGCCAAGATCTCGGTCTTCGACAGCGGCTATCTGGTGGGCGACGGGGTGTGGGAGGGCATCCGGCTGCACCGCGGCAAGTTCGCCTTCCTCGACCGGCACCTCGACCGGCTGTTTCACGGACTCGCCGCAGCCTCGATCGACATCGGGATGGATCGCCGGGGCGTCGCCGCGCTGCTGTACGACGTCGTGGGCCGCAATGAGATGACCGACGGGGTCCACGTCCGCCTCATGGTCACCCGAGGCGACAAGAAGACACCGTCGCAGCACCCGGCCAACCTGCTCTCGGGGCCGAACATCGTCGTCATCGCCGAGTACAAGGAGGCCGACCCCGGGGTGCGGGAGCGCGGCATCAGGCTGCACACATCGCGCGTCCGCCGACCCCCGCCGGAGACGCTCGATCAGCGGCTCAACCTTCATTCCAAGCTGCACGAGGTCATCGCCTTGATCGAGGCGACCGAGGCCGGGGCCGACGAGGCGCTGATGCTCGACACCGCCGGAGCCGTCGCCACCTGCAATGCCACCAACTTCTTCATGGTCCGCGACGGCGAGGTATGGACCTCCACGGGCGAGTTCAACCTGCCCGGCATCACCAGAGGGGCGGTGCTGGAGGTGGCGCTTGCTGCGGGGATTCCCACCCACGAGGCACCCTTCTTCCCGAAAGACGTATATGCCGCGGATGAGGCATTCGTCACCGGCACCTTCGGCGGCTTGACGCCGGTCGTCGCGGTGGACGGCCGCCCCATCGGCCGGGGGGTACCGGGGCCGATGACGGTTCGCCTGCGCGAGTTGTACGAAGGCCTCATCGAGCTGGAGGTCGCCGATGGATGACGTGATGCGCATCAACCTCTGGTCGGGGCCGCGCAACGTCTCCACCGCGGTCATGTACGCATTTCGTGAGCGATCCGACACGAGCGTCGTCGACGAACCGCTCTACGCCTACTACTTGGCGCGCACCGGCGTGGAGCATCCTGCGGTGCAGGACGTGATCCGCTCCCAGAACACCGACGGCGAGATGGTGGTGAAGACCATGCTGCTCGGACCCTCCGAGACCCCGGTGCGCTTCTTCAAGCACATGGCCCACCACCTGGGCGGTCTCGACCCGTGGTTTCTCGGGGAGATGGAGAACCTACTGCTCACCCGCGACCCGCGAGAGATGCTCCCGTCGCTGATCAGACAGGTGCCCAACCCGACGATCGAGGGCACCAGCCTGCCGATGCAGGTCCGAATCTTGGAACGCATCATCGAGTCCGGAGGGCAGCCGTTCGTCATCGAGTCGAAGCGGCTCCTGCTCGATCCCGAAGGTGTGCTGCGCACCGTGTGCAGCCGCCTTGGACTCGATTGGGAGCCGGGGATGCTCACCTGGGAAGAGGGGTCCAAGCCCGAGGACGGGGTGTGGGCGCCCCACTGGTATCAGAACGTCCACAGGTCCACCGGCTTCAATCCCCACCGGGAGAAGGCCGAACGCTTCCCCGCCCGGCTCGAACCGCTGCTGGCCGAGTGCACCCCCCTGTTCGAGCGCCTGCGTGAGTATGCGATTTGAGTAGCGATTAGCGATTAGTCATTAGTCATTTGCAGGAATCAAGCATCTGGCTAAGGACTAATCGCCAACGACTAATCGCTACTCATACGCGATCGCTTCCAACACGTTGGTCTTGGCACCGGTTCGTGAGGGTGGGATCGCTGCGATCACGCCACCTATGGCCGCAACGACCAGGTAAGTGATCAACTGCCCGATCGGGATGGCGATCTTGAGGCCCTGGCCGACAGCAGCGACCGTCGCCACCCCCAAGACCGTGCCCACGACGAGGCCGAGTACACCTCCGAACACCGCGATCAGCACCGACTCCCACCTGATCATCCGCTTGACCTGCTTGCGGGTGGTCCCCACAGCACGGAGCAGGCCTATCTCCCGCTTTCGCTCGGAGACCGACAGCACGAGCGTGTTCACGATGCCGAGTAGGGCGATGACGATCGCAAACCCGAGCAGCACGATCAGCAGGTTCAGGAGACTGTCGATCTGCTCCTCGATGTCGCTGATGAGCTCCTCGGTGTTGGTGACCCTGGCATTCGGATACGACTCGGCCACAACGTCGACCGCCGCCCGTGCCTCGGCTTCGGTCACGTCATCGGCCTTGAGCGCAAAGATCCAGCGATCGAGACGGAAGGTGATGTGCTCTTTGTAGGTCTCGAGTGGAATCACCAGCGGAACGCCCAACGCATCCCCGGCGAAGACTCCGGCGATCTCGAGTTCGACCGTAACCCCCGACGGGACCTCGATCGTCATCGAATCACCGGCTCCAAGGCCGAGCCGGTCCGCCTCTTCTTCGAGAAGGAGCGCGGTGCCGTCCGTGAAGTCACCGAACAAGCCCTCCACGATGTCGAGGTTGATCACCTGATCGATACCGCCATCTACACCGATGAGGAACTTCTCGGCCATCTCACCATCGGTCGTCCTGTATTCGCCGATACGCACGCGAGTCACGACCGACAACTCGTCCACCTGCCGCAACTCGTCCGTTAGCGCCGGTGACAGCCCCGTGAACCGGGGATCGCTGAACCCGTCGAGTACCACCTGGAAATCGGTCTTGAAATCATCCTCGAAGACCTCAGCGACTCCGGCTTTTGCGGACGCCGAAAAGACGGCGATCACGCTGACCAGAGCGACACCGATCATGAGCGACGACGCCGTGGCCGCCGTGCGACGCGGCTTGCGCATCGCGTTCTCCTGAGCGAGCCGGCCGACGATCCCCCCGAAGCGGGGCAATGGCTTGCCGGCGGTGCGGGCAAAGGCCCTGGCGAACAGCGGGGCGAGAATCGAAACGCCGACAAACGTGAGGAGCGCTCCAAAGCCCACATACGAGATCGCGTTGTCGACATTCAGCAGCAGGCCCACCGCCAACAGCACCACACCGAGAGCGGTGACAACGAGCCCGGCGACGAGACGCCGCGACAGGTCCTTGGTGCTCGTGGCGACGTCGCGCAGCGCGGCGATCGGCGGGATCTTCGACGCCTTACGCGCCGGGAGCAGCGCCGAGATAAGGGTGACCACCACCCCAACGGTCAGGCCGACCACGATCGTACGTGCCTTGATCGTCAAGGGACCGCCGGGGAATCCGAAGCCGAACGCGGTGAATACGCCCTTGATGCCGATCGCGAGCAAGACACCGACCCCGATGCCGATCGCCGACGCCACGATCGCCACGACGAGCGCCTCGATGCCGACCATGAAAGTCACCTGACGCCCCGTGGCGCCGACCGCCCGGAGCATCGCCAGCTCCTTGGTCCGCTGAGCGACGATGATCCGGAAGGTGTTCTGGATGATGAACGCCCCCACAAACACCGCAACACCGGCGATCACGAGCAGGATCGTGTTGATGAAGCCGACTCCCTCGTCGACCTCGGCGAGGTCGTCGTCTGTCTGCTCTTCCGCGGTGACGATCTCGACTTGATCTGGCAGCTGATCGGCAATCAACGGCTGCAACAGGGCTCTGTCGACTCCGTCGCCGACGGTGAGTGAGATCGACGAGACCATCCCTTCCATGTCGAAGACGCGCTGGGCCTCTTCGAATTCAAAGACCGCGAGTGTGGCTCCGAGCAGGTTGTCGGCCTCACCGAACGTTGCGATGCCCACTATCTCGAACGGCTCGACCCCGATCGGGGTGATCACGTCGATGACGTCTCCCACCGCAAGGTCGTTGGCGTCTGCGGCGAAGGTGTCGACGACGATTTGGCCCGCGCCGGTGGGCCAGCTGTCACCTTGGCGCACCTCGAGCGGTGTGAGTCCCTCTCCCTCGGGGAGGTAGGAGAACCCGAGTGTCGGCGGACCCGCACCCCCGATCGGTTCACCCTCCTTGTCGATCAGTTGCGCGATGCCGTCCACGGAAGGAACGACCGCATCGAGGCCCTCGATCGACCGGATCGCCTCGACTACCGACTCCTCCAGTATCGCCGCGCTTGATCCGAACTCGGACGTTCCCCTCACGTAGAAGTCGACCTGAGAGTTGACGTCGGAGAACAAGTCGTCGAACGACGCCTTGATGCTGTCGGTGAACACGAACGTGCCCGACACGAAGGCGACACCGAGGATGATGGCGACCCCTGTGAGCGTCAGTCGCAGCTTGTGGAGAAGGACGCTCCGGAGAGCAATCTTGAGCATCGTCAGTCGCCCATCGACTTCAGATGCTCGAAGACCTGATCTGCGGTCGGGTCGAGCAACTCGCCGACCAGCCGGCCGTCTCCGAGGAAGACGATCCGATCGGCGTAGGCGGCCCCAATGGGATCGTGGGTGACCATCACGATCGTCTGCCCGAACTCGTCGACCGCATGCCTCATGAACCCCAGCAGCTCGGCACCGGACTTGGAGTCGAGGTTCCCCGAGGGCTCATCGGCAAAGACGATGGCGGGTCGGCTCACCAGGGCGCGGGCGGCGGCGACACGCTGCTGTTGTCCTCCCGACAGTTCCGCCGGACGGTGCGACAGCCGGTCAGTGATGCCGATGGTGTCGACGACGGTGTCAAACCACTCCTGGTCGGGAACATCCCCGGCGATGTCGATGGGCAGCGTGATGTTCTCTGCCGCATTGAGCGTCGGGATGAGGTTGTACGCCTGGAAGATGAACCCGACCTTCTCGCGCCGCAGCAGTGTGAGGTCCTTCTCGTTGAGCTCGCCGAGATTCACCTCGCCGATGAAGGCAGACCCCTCGGTGAGGGTGTCGAGTCCGGCGATGCAATGCAGCAACGTCGACTTACCCGATCCCGACGGACCCATGATCGCGGTGAACCTGCCCTGTTCGAACTCGACGGTGAGGTCGTCGAGCGCGGTGACTGCCGCCTCACCTTCGCCGTAGACCTTGGTGGCGCCGGCGACGCGGGCCGCAACAGTGGACATCGTGTAACTCCCGGATTCGATCCGTGGCCTTGAAGCTATCCGGCCGTGACCGATAACCTAAGCCGGAGTTTTGGTCCTCCCGCGCCGCCTCCGGGTTCCGCCTTCCGACTTGGGCTCCCACGCGAAGAACTTGAGGGCATAGGCGAGGCCGGCAACCCCCCAAATGGCCATCACGAGGAGGTCACCGCCTCGGAAGGCGCTGTCGGTAACGAACGGGTTGAACGCATCCTGGAGCGGGACTACGAAGTGTTTGAGCGGGAAGAAGTCACCGAGGAACTCGAGCCACGGCGCCGGATCCTGGATCGGGATGAAGACGTTCGAGATGAACGCCACCGGCAACAGCGTGGCGTTGGCCACCGCCGGGGCAGTATCGCCCGTGGGTGAGATCGCGGCCAAGGCCAGCCCGAGCGCGGCGAACGCCGTCACGCCCACGGCCAGGGTGAAGACCGCAGCCGGAAGCCTGTCCACGTAGATCTCCAGCCCGTAGGCGACGACGCCGACCGAGATCATGAGGACGGTGGCGATCAACGCCAGCCAAATCGCCGAGCCGACGACCCCGGCCATGTAGATCCATGGAGGAAGAGGCGTCGATCGAAACCGCTTGAGAATTCGCTCGTCGCGATTGATCGCCTGGCTCACACCGATGTTCGTGTAGGTGGCAGAGGCGGCGGCGAACGCGGCGAGCGCGGGAGCGTAGAACTGGACGATCGTCAGCGGATCCCTGCCCTCGATCTCGATCCGATCATCGAACAGCAGGTTGAACAAGATGAGGAACATCAGCGGGAAGATGAGCGTGAAGAAGGCAGCGACCGGAGACCGCCAGAACATCGTGTTCTGGTATCGGATCTGTCGCCAGACCAGAGCCGGGGCCGGTGTGCGTCGGTCACTCATCAGCGGTCTCCCCGGTGAGCTCGAGGTAGACGTCTTCGAGGGTCGGTTTCGAAACCGTCAGGTTCAGAAGCGAGACGTTGCGGCTGGTCGCCCACGACGTCAGAGCGTGCAAGTCATGGGTCGGATCCTCGACCGAAACCTCGAAGGCCGGCCCCGTCACAGCGGAAAAGGGAGCAGGAAGATCGGTAGGGGCGTCGGCCGGCAACCTAAACGAGACGACCGCGCCACCGTCCGAACGATTTCCCAGCGTGTCCGGTGTCCCCTCGGCCACGATGAGCCCACCGGACAACACGGCCACCCGATCGGCCAGGTTCTGCGCCTCGTCCATGTAGTGGGTGGTCAGCAGGATCGTCGTCCCGAGCGAGCGCAGGCGGTCGATCAGCTCCCACGACTTACGACGCGCCGACGGGTCGAACCCCGTCGTCGGCTCGTCGAGGAAGAGGAGTTCCGGCTTGCCCACGATCCCGAGCGCCAGATCCACCCGGCGGCGCTGGCCGTCGGACAGGGTCTTGATGCGAGCGTCGGCCTTCTCCTCGAGCCCGACGATCTCGATGACCCGGTCGATCGGGTTGCGGCGCGGATACATCGCGGCATACAGCTCGACCGACTCCCGCACGGTGAGCTCCTTGGCCATTCCGGACGACTGGAGGACCACTCCAATCCGCTCCCGGAACTCACGACCGGCGGTCGCCGGATCCTCGCCAAGCACGGAGACTTCACCAGATGTGCGGCTGCGGTGACCTTCGAGTATCTCGACTGTCGTGGTCTTGCCCGCTCCGTTGGGGCCGAGCAGGGCGAAGACCTCGCCCTGCTCGACGGTGAGGTCGATACCGCGCACAGCATGGACGTCGCCGTAGCTCTTGGTGAGTCCGGAGATCGTGATCGCTGGCACCCGCCGGAGCGTAGACAGTGACCAGACAGTCAGACATCAGACATCAGACATCAGACATCAGACATCAGACATCAAACATCGAAGAGGATCCCGGGTTCCGGCTGAAGACTCCAGACTCCACACTCTGGACTCCAGACTGAGGACTCCAACTCACTACCGCAGCTGCGGCATCACCTCGGCGGCGAAAAGGT
Organism: Acidimicrobiia bacterium; assembly: GCA_036478235.1. Classification (GTDB taxonomy): domain Bacteria; phylum Actinomycetota; class Acidimicrobiia; order Spongiisociales; family UBA11373; genus JACZWZ01. Next base: position 13,823 of record JAZGDZ010000084.1, read on the forward strand.
CGAGCGAATCGCCCCACACAGCATCGCTGAAGTAGCCGATCGTGTGTACGCACCCGACGTCCTTATATGCGGCGAGCTGCTCGACCACCTGGTCCGGCGTCCCGACCACGGTCTGCGAGCTCTTCAGATAACCGTTCAGGTCGCGGCCGGACTGCGCCGCAACCCGCTGCAGGGTCGTATCGAACGACTTCTGGTCCGGCACCACGGTTATCAGGAGATGAATCGTTCGCCCGATCTCACCCGGATCCCGACCCACGGCCTCACAGTGCTGGTCGAGGATCTGGCTCTTCTTGAAAAACGTCTCAGTGGTCCCGGTGAAGTTCGCGTAGTCGCCGTACTTGGCGACGATACGCAGCGTCTTCTTCTCACCGCCGCCTGCGATCCACAACGGCGGGTGAGGCGTCTGCAGGGGTTTCGGCTCGTTGATCGCCCCCGTGACCGAGAAGTGCTCACCCTCGAACGTCGCATCTTCCTCGGTCCACATTTTCCTGATGATCTGCACCGCTTCGTCGAGTTGCGCGATGCGCACGCCTGCCTGAGGGAAGTCGTAGCCGTATGCCAGGTATTCGTGCTCATACCACCCGGCACCAATACCGAACTCGACCCTCCCTCCGGAGATGACGTCGACCGTCGTCGCCACCTTCGCCAAGTACGAGGGTGGCCTGTAGGAATTGCAGGTGCACATCTGGCCGAGGCGTACGGTCTCGGTGGTCGCCGCCAGCGCCGACATCAGCGTCCAGCACTCGTGGGTCGCCTCCTGGGTCGGCTCCGGCACGGTATGAAAATGGTCGTAGACCCAGGCGGTATCGAAACCGAGCGACTCGATCTTCCGGGCAGTGGCCAGCATCGTCGGCCACTGCTCTTCTGCGGGCACTCCCACCAGGTCCATGCGCCAGCCCTGCGGCACGAATGCTCCGAACTTCATCGGTACGGGACCTCCTTGCGTCCGGCGTGAGGGTAGGAGATGGCAGAAGACAGACTTCAGATCTCAGATTTCAGACGACTGAGTCTCTTCGATGTCTGATGGCTGCACGCTGCACGCTGCACTCTGCACGCTGCAAGCTCCCTCTACCGTTCCCCCAATGGACACCGGCTTCTTCGGCCCCGAGTCGATGACCTGGAGGATCAACCAGGAGATGACCGTTCTGTTCGGCGGGGTCCGGGCCCTGCTCATGCATGCCGCTCATCCGCTGGTGGCAGCCGGTGCCCGTCAAACCGCCACATACCGGCGCGACCCCTGGGCCCGGCTGCTGCGAACCCTCTCCCTCCAGCTCCTCCTCCCGTTCGGGACGCGTGGAGAGGCCCAGCATGCCGCGGAACGGATCAACCGACTCCACGCCGTCGTCAACGGCATGGACCCCGTCACCGGCGAGCCTTATGACGCCCTCGATCCGCAGCTCCTGCTCTGGGTCCACGCCTGTCTCGAGGAGAGCTCGGTGCTCTTCTACCAGCTCACCGTCCGTCCGCTCACCGATGCCCAGCGAGAGCAGTTCCACGAGGAGAACAAGAAGGCAGCCGAACTCGTCCTGCTCGATCCGAGCGACGTTCCCTCCACCTTCACCGCCATGCAGGCGTACATCGATGACGTCATCGCTTCGGACCGACTGCTCATCTCCGACATCGCCAGGGAGGTGGCCGACCTCATCAGCGGTGGCCCGGTGCCGTGGCGTATCAAGCCGATCTGGAAGTTCATCGCCTTCGCCGCGGTCGGCACGCTTCCCAAGGAGCTCCAACGCCGCTACGGGTACCGGTGGTCTCCAGAGCGGGACCGCCTTCTCACGGCGAATCTGAAGATCCTCAAGACGGTTCGGCCGTATCTCCCACAGCGCCTCAGGCTCATCCGCCCGGCCAGGGTGGCCCATCGCCGGCTCGCCGGTGAAGACGTCGCCATGCCGAGGCCGGGCTGACGTCTCTCTCAAAGCCTGCTGAGCAACGACTCGGCAGGCTCCTAGCCTGACCCCATGATCGACGCCGTCATCGTCGGCTCCGGCCCCAACGGGTTGGCCGCCGCCATCACCCTCGCCGCCGCCGGCAAGTCGGTGCGAGTCATCGAAGGCCGGGACACGATCGGCGGCGGCACCCGGACCGAGGAGCTGACGGAGCCGGGCATCCCCCACGACGTATGCAGCGCCGTCCACCCCCTCGCCGCCGGTTCGCCGTTCTTCGCATCTCTCCCCCTCCAGGAGCACGGGCTCGAGTGGGCCCACCCCACCATCCCCCTTGCCCACCCGTTCGACGACGGATCGGCCGCGGTGGTGCATAGGTCCCTCGACGAGACCGCCGACGGTCTCGGCGTCGATGGCACTGCCTGGAAGGACTTGTTCGGGCCCTTCGTCGCCGACTGGGACCGAACGGCGGTCATGGCGACGGCTCCACCGATCCGGGCCGCCCGGGCGCCGGTTGCCGGGCTCCGACTCGCCCGAGTCGGGCTTCGCTCCGGGAGGAGTATGGCGAGACGATTCGCCACCGACCCCGCCAGAGCCGTGATCGGAGGCTTGGCGGCTCACTCGGTGGCTCCGCTCGATACCGCGGCGGGAGCCGGAGTGGCGCTGGTACTGGGCGCGGCGGCCCACGCCGTCGGATGGCCCTTCGCCCGGGGCGGTTCCAACCGGATAGTTCGGGCATTGGCCTCCCATCTCGAGTCGCTCGGCGGAGAGATAGACACGGGGCGATGGGTCAGACGCCTCGGTGACCTCCCCGACACCCACGCAATCTTCTTCGACACGGCGCCGCAAGCGGCGGCGGCGATCGCCGCAGAGCGGATACCGATGAGGACCCGACGTCGCTACGCCCGGGTGAAGCCCGGCTCTGGCGTGTTCAAGATCGACGTCGTCACCGACGGCCCCATCCCCTGGGTCGCGGAGGCGTGCCGCAGCGCGGGAACGGTCCACGTCGGCGGAACATACGAAGAGATCGAAGCGGCCGAGGCAGCGGTGCCACGGGGCGAGCATCCCGACCGCCCATTCGTACTGGCCGCACAGCCGCTCGTGGCCGACCCCGCCAGGGCACCCGACGGCGTCGGAATCCTCTGGGCCTACTGCCATGTTCCCAACGGGTCGGATCGCGACATGACCGAGCCCATCATTCGCCAGATCGAACGGTTTGCTCCCGGCTTCCAGCGCTCCATCCGGGCCATGTCCATCCGCGGCCCGTCCGACCTGGAGTCCGACAATCCCAACTATGCCGGAGGCGACATCACCGGCGGGGCTGTCTCACTGTGGGGTGTCCTGTCGCGGCCGCGCATTTTCCGTCCATATCGAGCCGGCGACGGCGTGTACCTCTGCTCGGCCGCGACCCCGCCGGGTGCGGGGGTGCACGGCATGTGCGGCCATCACGCGGCCCGGGCCGCGCTCGCAGACATGCGCTAGTGCTGGGCAGGCGACCGTTGCCGCCCTAGTCGATCCAGCGCTCCGGCTTCTCGCGGAGGGATCCAAACCCGAACCGTTCGCAGAATTCGAGAAACCGGTCGCGCGGTACACCCTGCCACTCGAGATCCCCGAGCGACTCCGGTAACGGCACGTCGCGCCGCAGCGTTGCCAAGTACCTGAACAGCAGGGCCTCCGAGATGTCACTCCGCAAGGTCTCCACCAGTCGTTCGGCTCCGCGTACCGTCACGTCCCACAGGTCCGCCTCGAGTGGAATATTCTCGATGTGCCCATACCGAGCAAGCACCATCGATGCCGACTTGGCCCCCCAGCCTCTCAGGCCCGGGAACCCATCGGCGGTGTCGCCCACGAGACCGAGGTAATCGGGGATCGACACCGGGGGAACTCCGAACTTCTCCTTGACACCCTCCTCGTCCAGGAAGGCCGACTTGAGCCTGTTGAAGCCGACGACATCGGTGCCGATGATGCACTGCGCCATGTCCTTGTCCGGACTCATGATCACGACCTGGTCTACCTCGCCGGCGAAGCGGGCGGCTGCCGTCGCCAGCGCGTCATCGGCTTCGTACTCCTCCATACGCCACACGGTGACACCGATGGCCTCCATGCCCTCCTCGACGATTGGAAACTGGGCCAGCAATTCTGCAGGAACCCCTACCTCGGACTTGTACCCGTCGTACAGATCGTTTCTGAAGGACCTGATCTCGCTGTCGAACGCGGCGCCGAGGTGAGTCACCCCATCCTGCTGAAGCAGGTTGAGGGTGCTCGCCATGACGCCGTGAACTGCACCGATCTCCCCTCCGTTCGGCGCCTTGCGAGGAGGAGCGCCGAAGTAGGACCTGAAGAGCTCGTAGGTCCCGTCGAGGAGGTGGAGCTTCATGGCGTCGAGAGTACCCGGGCCGGTCAGACACGACGTCGGCGAAAAAAGACATCAGACATCAGACATCAGACATCAGACATCAGACATCAGACATCAGACATCAGACATCGAAGAGTCCCTCCTCTTTCTGAAATCCGAAATCTGAAATCTGCATTTCTCTCGCCCGCATCGCGGTCGTGACCGTGTGGGTCTGGGCGATCTGGTACGTCCTCCACTTCCCGACAACCCGTCCCGAGTAACTACGCTCCCCGGATGGACACCGGGCGCTGGATTCCACCAGTGA
>JAZGDZ010000085.1:0-5066 GCA_036478235.1 Acidimicrobiia bacterium
GTCGGCATCCTCCACGGCTGCCTCACCCACGGTGTCCTCTATGACGAACACATCGCCTGGGCACACCGCCGAACCATCACCCAGGACAAAGCAGCTTGACAAGATGCAACCCTGGGGTATCTAGACGCGATCCGCCTTCTTCTCGTCGTAGAAGTCCAACCGGTGGACCGGCATCACCAGGGAGGTGAGGAGGTTCATCAAGTGGGCATCGATCCTCTTCAGGTACCTGAACAGGAGGGCCCGGGCAACGGCGTCGGTGGGGCTCCCCTCTGAGTCGAGCTGGCGCCTGACACCGGCGTCGTACTCGTCCTGGACCTCGTCGAACTCCTGGATCATCGCGTGGGCCGCCGCGACGTCCCGCTCCTTGAACACTCTGGCGGCTTTGCCGATGAAGACAGACGTCGTGTCGCGATACCTGCGGAGCAGCTCGATGTCCGGAGCGGACGACAGATCGACGCCGGTGTCGGCGATGTCCCAGATGTTCTTGACGTAGTCACCGATCCGTTCCGCATCCTTCACGATCGACATCGAGCTGAGAACCATCGGCAGGTCGGCTCTTGGCCCGTGGACCGACGCGTGCACGACGAGTTCCTTGCGCACCTTGCGTTCCGCCCGGTTGATCCCCACGTCGGTCTTGGAGATCTGCTTTCCCACCGAGGCTGGATCCGTACCCCCGATCAGGGCATTGATGGCCAGATCGAACGTGTGACGGCAGTCCAGCAGCATCTGGATGATCAGACCCTCGATCTCCTCCAGCTGGCTGTCGGCCCCGCCTCTGAAGAACTCCAGCACCATGTTGCTTCAGCCTCCTCTCACCGCAGGGTGAGTACCCCGATGACCGGTACCAGTATGAACAGTCCCACAACGTAGATGAGAACCAGAGACTTCCGAACCTCGGCCAGGCGGGCCAGCCGCTCGGCGAGGAGCACCGGCAACCTCCTCAGGCGCGGGATGGGATACCAAATGGCGATGCCGATCAGGTTGAACAGCATATGGGCCAAGGCGATGGCCAGCCCGGCATTCCCATCGGTGGCGAGCGAGGCGAGCAGCGCGGTGATCGTTGTGCCGACATTGGCTCCCAGCGTGACCGGGAAGGCGTTGCGCAGCGACAGCACACCGGCGGCGATGAGCGGGATGAGCACCGATGTCGTGATGCTCGAAGACTGAACGGTGACCGTGATAACCATGCCGAGCACCATCGCCGGAAGGCCTCCTCCCCTGCTGAGAGCGGCGTTGAGCGACCGCTCGATGCGCCCCAGGACGAGCCGGCGCATGTTGCGCGTTATGTAGGCGAGGGCGACGAAGATCATTATCAGGCCGGCGATGAGCAGAACCGTGCCGACGATGCCCTCGTCGGTGGTGAACTGCTCCAAGAGGCGCTCGATCCAGCTGATCGGAGCCTTGACGGCGGCCTTGATCGGGCTGTCGGGCTCGGTGAAGTCGACGGTGGCGCTGTCGCGCAGGGTCGACGCCAGCCAGGTTGCACTCCGCGACAGGAACCGGGTGGCGATCTCGAGAGGCAGCAGCACGGCGACAGACAGCATGTTGAAGAAGTCGTGCATCGTCGCTCCGGCAAAAGCCCTGCGGAACTCGGTGGAGCGTCTCAGGTATCCGAGGGATGCCAGGGTGTTGGTGACCGTCGTACCGATGTTGGCGCCCATGACCATCGGCACCGCCGACTCGACGGTCAGGGTTCCCGCTCCGACGAGGCCCACGATCGTCGCCGTAGTCACCGAAGACGATTGGACCAAGACGGTGCCGAGGACGCCGACGAACAACCCAGCGAGCGGATTGGAGACCCCGTCGAAGAGGGAGTCGGTGAACCCGCTTCCGAGCACCTTGATCCCCGTTTCGAGCCCCTTGACGCCCGCCAGGAACAAGTAGAGGAGAGCGACGACGAGCAGCACCCGTGCCCAATTGGGGATGGCGGGGCGGTGGCGGGTCGTGTCCGGGTGCGAGTCCACGAGTCGGCCGGGATGCTAACCGGGTGATCGCCGCCCACCTTTCGTACACTGCCCGACCGAATGGCACACCGACAACGGACGTCGCGGCGTCGAGCTGCCCCGCGCGTGGCCGGCCCCAATACGCCGTACGTGGTGACGATCCTCGTCGCCGGGACGGCGCTTGCCTGGTTCCTGCTCACCCAGGACGTGTTTGGTGGTGGGAGCTCCGCCGCCGGGGCCGTCGCCCCCACCGCCGCGACGGCTCCGTCCGGCATTGCTCAGACGGACACGGCAGAAGCGGTCGTCCCGGAAGCTGCGGAGACCAGCAGCACCACAACCGCGAGTCTTCCGCCCCTTCAGGGGCTGGCGATAGAGCCGCTGCTGGATGGCCTGGTACAGCCTGTCTTCGCCACGACCGCACCCGGCGACGACCGCATCTACATCGTCGAGCGACGCGGCACCATTCAGATCTTCGATCCCGCCACGGGCGTCTTGAATCCGGAGCCGTTCCTGGACGTGAGGACGAAGACACGCGCCGACATCGGGATCGAACTCGGCCTCTTGGGCCTCGCCTTCCACCCCCGGTACTCCGGCAACGGCCGCTTCTTCGTGTACTACACCGACCTCGACAACGCCACCGCCGTCGCCGAGTACGCCCGCACCGATGCCGACCACGCCGATCCCTCCTCGGAGCGGATCTTCGTCACCGTCGAGCGCCAAGGGTTGCGCCACAACGCGGGGATGCTCCAGTTCGGGCCCGAAGGGCATCTCTACATAGCCATCGGAGACGGCGGGCTGTTCGAGGTGTACGGCCAGGATCCGGGCCAGTTCCTCGGGACCATTCTGCGCCTCGATGTCGACGGTGCCGAGCCATACGTCGTGCCCTCCGACAATCCGTTCGTGGCCGGCGACGGCGCCGCCGAGGTCTGGGCCTACGGGCTCCGCAACCCCTGGCGCTTCGCCATCGATGTCCCATCGGGCACCATGTACATCGGAGACGTCGGGCAGGCCGATGCCGAGGAGATCAACGCGGTTCCGCTCGAGCCAGCCGGGTACAACTTCGGTTGGCCGGTGATGGAGGGAAGCAATTGTTGGCTTCCCAGGACCGGATGCGACAGGTCGGGCAAGGTTCTCCCGGTGACCGAATACACCCACGCCGACGGGTGCTCGGTGACGGGCGGCTACGTGTACCGGGGCCGCCGGATTCCCGAACTCGAAGGCCACTACTTCTACGCCGACTGGTGCAGCGGGTGGATCAGGAGCCTGGAACTCGTCGACGGCATCGCCGCCAACTCGGTCGACTGGTCCCAAGACCTGGGTCCGGCCGGCCAGGTGACGAGCTTCGGGCTCGACGGCGACGGTGAGCTGCTGTTCGTCACTTTCGAGGGCGTGTTGGGCCGCATCGTCCCGGTGCGCTGAGCATCCACACACTTGTTCCCGACGGCTTCCCGGTCGAAGGGCCGTACCCACGGCTTCGGATAGCCTCAGGTCATGGACCAGAACCGCGCTTACGTCTCGATCGTCCGCATCGATGGGCGGGCCCCGTTGCGCATCAAGGCCACTCCCGGAAAGCTCAGCCTGACCCCGGCGAGTCACCTGTGCCTGGACACGATCGATCGGCACGGCGATCTCCTCCATGGACAAGGGATCGATTGGGGCAGCGGATCGGGGGTGCTGGCGATCGCGGCCGCCACGAATCCGGGGGTCGACCTGGTCGTGGGTCTGGAGGTGGATCGCCACGATGTCACCACGGCACGCACCAACGCCGAACTCAACGGCGTCGCCGACCGGGTCGTGTTCCTCCACTCAGACGGGTTCGAGCCCTTCCCCGGAGAAGACCCATCGCCTCTCGAGGAGTTGCGAGACGGCGCTGAGTTCCTCATCGCCAACCCTCCCTCGAGCACCGGCGACGACGGGCTGGGGTGGCGCCGCCGCCTTCTGGACTCGGCCCGGGAGTTCCTGGTGGCCGACGCCGAGGTCTTCCTCCAGGTCTCCCGCCAGTACGGCGTGGCCCGCACCGAGGCCCTGGCCACCGATTCCGGCGGGTACGAGTACCGCGGCCTGCTGGGAACCACGGACTGGGCACCGTTCGACCAGGGGCGACCCGACCTGCGTGCCGCGCTCGACGACTACGCCGCAGAGGAGCAGCGCACCGGCGAGCCCTACCCGTTCTTGCACCCCATCGAGGATCGTCAGATCACCGCCACCGAAGCCACTCAGATCCGGGATCGCGACCGCAGCAGTCCTCGCTCGCAGTGGAGCATGCACCGTTTCGTGCGGGTTTGACATGTGAGTATTTACTCACCTATCGTCGCTGGGGTGGACGAAGTGTTCAAGGCGATCAACGACTCGAGCAGAAGGCTGCTGCTCGATGCCCTGTTCGACAACGACGGGCAGACCCTCGGCGAACTCTGCGAGCACCTCCCCGCAATGACGAGATACGGCGTGATGAACCATCTACGGGTTCTGCAGGAGGCGGGGCTGCTGACGACACGCAAGTCGGGTCGCAGCAAGCACCACTACCTCAACCCCGTCCCCATTCGAGAGATCCACGACCGGTGGATCAGCAAGTACGCCGCACCCACGGTTGGGGCGATCAGCGCAATCAAGGCGGCTGCAGAAGGAGGAGCAATGACCGATCCGATTCACATCTACACGGCATACATCGCCGGAACCGTCTCCGACGTATGGAGAGCGATCACGGATCCTGACCAGACCGTTCGCTACTTCTACGGAACGAGGGTCGAGTCGACCTGGGAACCCGGCAGCCCCATCCGGTACCTCGGCGGGGACGGAGAGGTCGTCGCCGACGGCGAGATCCTCAGCTACGAGCACGAACGGCGGGTCGAGATGACTTTCCACGCCAGGTGGGACGCCGAACTGGAGGCAGAAGGACCGGTCCGCGAGGCGTGGATCGTCACCGACGCCGAGGGAGCCACCAAGCTGTCGGTCGAGATGTACGACGTCGACCCGGCGAGCAAGACCTACACCGAGTTCACCGGCGGCTTCCCGTTCATCGTGTCCGGGCTGAAGACGCTCGTCGAGACCGGTGCCGGCCTACCGGTCTGAGCCTCAGCTCGGCAGCGAGCCGAGGCGACCCGCAAGAGCCATGAGCAACCCGTC
>JAZGDZ010000086.1:0-4401 GCA_036478235.1 Acidimicrobiia bacterium
CGGCTGTGGCCGGTAACGAAAGAGCGAGCAGGCTCAGGGCGCCGAGCAGGACCAGGATTCTTCGCAGCGTGCCGTTCATGGTTGTCTCCCGTTGGGTGGCGAACTGTCTAGAGACTCGTCGTCGGGGGAAGATCACCCGGCGAACCGTTCGAGTGGCCTCGTGGACCCTCGAAGAGTTGCTCGAATTCACTAGTCATGTGTGTATGTAATCGTTCGCAGCACCGATTTCGATACGGCCTACCGCTCGAAAATTCGGCGAAGACGCTTTGGAGGTGGGTCCCCTTGCGTTGTCAATCCGCGGCGCTAGACGGAGACGCGCCCGTCGGGGCGTCTGTCGACCGGGACACACCCAAGCCGAAACCTCGGATATCGCGGGTCACGGTGACAGCACCCCAGCATCCCCCAGGGTTCGAAAGTGTCATATGAAGTCGGCTTCACGTATGACTGGTTCTGAACATGCCCGGACCACGCCTCGGCGGGCTATTCGCCGAGCTGTGCGACGTTGCATCGCGCGCCCGCGTCCTTTTTGTGCCTTTCCAAGGAAAGGCGCGGGGTGCGGGGCCGTTCCCGTTGCCTTCTTTCAGCCGGGGTGACCTTCGGGGCGCCCGGATACCGGCGCACCTTTCCGAAGCCCGCCGAGGGCACGCGACGGGTCTCCCGTAGGAAACGACGACCGCGATCACGTGGCCGGTTAAGGCCGCCTCGCGCACGCGTGCGCGTTTTTGTGGGTGTCCACGGACATCCTGCCCTCATCCCGAGGGGACGATCTGCAGTCGGGGAGGCTCGCTCGGTTGGTTGTCTTCGGCGTTGTAGATCGCCTCGGCGACCCTGTCGACGGCGTCGGCCTGCAGGACGGGGATGACATGGGAGTAGGTGTCGAGGGTGATGGAGACGTTGACGTGACCGAGCTGTTCCGAGACGACCTTGGGGTTGATCCCGGCTTCGAGAGCGAGGGTGGCCCAGGTGTGCCGCAGATCGTGGAGACGAATGTGCCGCAGTCCAGCTCGTTCTCGCAGCCGTTGGAAGCGATTGGTGACCGTCCCGTGACGGAGGGCGCTGCCGTCGGAGCGGGCGAAGACGAAAGCATCCTCCGGGAGGTGGACCGGTAGCCGGCGCCGGCGCCCGATCAGCGCCTCTGTGGCGGTGGCGTCGAGGTGGACGAGCCGTGCTGACCGTTTCGTCTTCGGCGGACCCACCTCTGGCTTACCCCTGACCGGCACCACCGTCTGGACCACAGAGAGACGTCCACGTTCCAGGTCGACATCGGACCATCGCAGCCCGAGAAGTTCGCTGCGGCGCATCCCGGTGGTCGCTGCCAGCACCCACAGCCCTTCCAGCTCGTCGCCCGTCACGGACTCGAGGAACGTCCTCACCTCGTGTCGGCGCCAAGGGTCCGGGACCGGTGGCCGGCGGGAGGCGGTCGGTGGCGAAGCAGCCGCGGCAGGGTTCCTGCGGATCAGCTCCCACTTCACCGCATCCTCCAAGGCTCGGCGCAGTACGACGTGGGCGTTGCGGATGGTCTTCGGCGCCAGGGGTTCTCCTGCTTCAGAGCCGCCTTCGGCAAGGGCGGCGTAGAGGCGGTTGATGTCCCTCGGGCCGAGGTGCTGCAGGCGGATAGCACCGATTCGAGGAATGATGTGCCGCTCGATCGCGGATCGATACGACTCAAGGGTGTTGGGTCTGACCTGCTGGCTGTGGGCGGGCAGCCACTCCCCCACCAGGTATTCGGCGACCGTCATTGCGGTCCGATCCACATGGGCGCCGGATTCGAGTTCGGTGAGTTCGCGACGGAGGGCGCTTTGGGCTTCCTTCTTCGAGGGGAACCCTCGTCTGGTCCGCCGGCGACGCGTCCCGGTCGAGGGGTCGGGGCCGAGTTCAATCACATGGCACCAGGAGTCCCCGCTCTTTGTCGTGCGCTTGGTCACGTGACCCGAAAAGCTCACGGCAGAACCACCGTTGGTGCCCAAATGAGAAGAGCCCGGGCACAGACCCGGGACGAACCGACCGTCATATATAATTTTACCAGTCGGAGAATCCACCTGCAATGCGGGGACGCTGTCCTTCGACCCGACTGATGTAAGAGAGGATCTGGTCGCCAACGTCAATCTCGTGAGGAGGTCTCAGGCAACCGACGTCGGACAGAGATCCACACGACCTGCCAGCTTCGCTCCCGGCTTTGAGTGGCAGCTGGGCCTGCGCTCTAGGCGACCAAAGCGACCTAAATCTGGTCATGGTTGCCTCGGGCTGTCAACGCCGGTTGAAAACTGCGCGGTTATCGCCGGTTGAAAACTGCGCGTTCTAGTGGGTCTGTTCGGCGGCGATCACCTCCTTGTGTTTGCCTCTGAGCCGGTAGCTGTCGCCTTTGAGGACGATGATCTCGGCGTGGTGGACGAGCCGGTCGACCATGGCGGCGACTGCGACGGCGTCTCCGAAGATCTCCGCCCAGGCGGAGAAGCTCTTGTTGGAGGTGACGATCAGCGAGCTTTGCTCGTAGCGGGAGCTGACGAGCTGGAAGAACAGGGAGGCAGCGTCGGGGTCGAAGGGGATGTAGCCGACTTCGTCGACGATGAGCAGAGGGATCCGTCTCAGGCGTTCCAGTTCGTCGGCGAGTCGGCCGGCTCGTTTGGCTTCGGAGAGTCGCATGACCCATTCGGTGGCGGTGGAGAAGGCCACCCGGTAGCCCTTGCGGGCTGCTTGGACCCCGAGGGCGATCGACAGGTGGGTTTTGCCGGTGCCCGGGGGTCCCAAGAAGATCACGTTGTGGGCTTCGCGGAGGAAGTCGAGCTGGTGGAGGTGGGAGATCTGTTGACGGCTCACCGATCGTTGGTGGGAGAAGTCGAAGTCGTCGAGGGTCTTGGTCTGGGGGAACCGGGCCGCTTTGACCCGATGCTGGCCGCCGTGGGTCTCTCGTGAGGCGACCTCTTCGAAGAGCACCTTGGCCAAGAACTCGAGGTAGTCCCAGGCTTCGGCTCGGGCCGTCTCCGCCAACGATGCCGCCGCCTCTCGGGCTCGGGGCATCTTGAGGGCGCGGGTCAGGTAGGCGACGTCGCTGGATGCCCCGCTCATGGCGTTGCCTCCGCCAGGGCGTCGTAGCGGGCCAGGTCCACTGGAGGGACTTCGAGGTCGGCGACCCGAAGGCGTCCCTCGGCTTGGCGAGCGAGGCGCAGCGCCCGGGCGTGAGCCGGCGCCAGCACCACGTCGGCGGGGACGAAGCTTCTGCTGTGCCGGGCGATCTCGTGGCCCTCGGAGAAGATCACCACTTCCGATGGTGAGGCTCGGCCCTGCACCTTGCGACCAGACAGACCCGGCGGCACCGAGTAATCAACGTCTGCGACCCGGCAGAACCCATCCTTGGTGACCCGCACTTCGAATCGGCGGTCGATATCGGGTAGCGGATCGGGCAGGGGTGCGAGGAAGCCCCGCTCGGCGGCCCAGGCGTCGGCCACCTTGGCCCCCACCCGGCGGTGGTAGCGACGCCAAGCCACCTCCCGGGCCCAGTCGTCGTGTTGGCCCTGGAGATCCTCGATCCCCTCGAAGGACCTCAGGGGAAGAAAAGAGCGTTCCACGTAGCCGACGGTGCGTTCCACCTGACCCTTGGATTCGGGTTTGCGAGGACCCAGGATGATCGGTCGGAGCCGAAAAGCTCCGAACAGGGCCGCCACCTCGCCGTGGAGGCGGGCCGGACGCGAACGCGGCACCACGATCGAGGTGTCCCGGTCTACCACCATCGCTTCGGGTGCCCCACCGAGTCGCTGCAGGGTCCCTGAGAACGCCGCCACGAAGTCACCCATCGTCTTGGAGTGGGCAAACACGGTGGCATGAGCCGCCGAATGGGGAAGGGTGGTCACCAGGCCGAAGACCTTGCGCCAGGCGCCTTTACCGACGGGAACCGACACCGGTAGTTCCCACCAATCGGTCTGACCTATTTCGCCGGGAAGATAGCTGGTGCGCTGATAGGACTTCGCCCCCAAGAACAACGGTCGCACCTCTCCGAGGTAATCCTTCAAGATGGTGATCCCACCCCCATATCCGTCCCGACGGAGACGCTCGATGACCACCGTGGCCGGCACCGTCGCATCATCATCGAGCATCACGGCAATCGAGCCCCTATGAGGATCGAGCTTCGAACCCGCCGGGGTTCGCTGATACTGCGGCGGCTCGGAAAGCTCGAGGAGCCTCACCACCGTGTTGCGGCTCATCCCCAACTTCTCGGCGATCTTCGCCTTAGCCCAACCCTCCCGATGAAAGAGCCGATGGACCTCTGCCCAGTCCTGCACCTGATACACCCTTCCTCCTCGAATCCGGAACCGGACCCGAGGCTGGTCGCTAACCGCTTCGGTTCCCCACAACCGCGCAGTTTTCGACCGGCGTCAAATGCTCAGTATTCACCCGTCGTCGACA
>JAZGDZ010000087.1:0-31171 GCA_036478235.1 Acidimicrobiia bacterium
AGGTTGGCGAGTTTCGATTTCACGGTTGCTAGGTCCAACATCCCGAGCCCACAATCAGGCGCCGCCACGAGGCGCTCGCGGTCGATGTGGGAGAGGGCTTCCTCGAGGCCCATTCGTATCTCCTCCACCGGTTCGACGCGAGTCATTGCTATGGCGATCAGGCCCAGGATCACCGTGCTCCGCTCAAACAGCTCCAACAGACGAAGGTCGATCGGGCGGTGCGCGGTTTCCAACGAAATGGCGTCGACCGATGCCTGGTCGAGCGCCTCGGCGAGTTCGAAGTAGGCGGTGGGGTCGGCTTTGAGAACGTCCTCGTTTGGTTGATCGACATGACGCGGATACCCGCAGCAGAGGTGGACGACGCGTTGTACCTCCTCCGGCACGCCTGCGAAGCAGCGTTCGAGATCCTCGATTCCGAATGCCAGAGCTTCGCCGGTCTTGCGGGCAAATACGGGCTCGTCCACCTGAATGTGGCCACACCCCGCCGCGGCCAGCGCCCGGATCTCAACATTGAGGGCGTCGGCGAGATCGCGGTTGAGACGCCGCGGGTCTCCGTAGTGCTCGTCGGCGACGGTGTCGGCGATCGTCATCGGCCCGGGGATGGTGATCTTGATCGGTTGCGACGAGTACGACTGCGCGATTCGGTAGTCGAAGGGCAGGAATCTCTCCTTCGGGTGGACACGGCCGATGATTGTCGGCACCTCGCGCTCCCACGCCCCCGTGCGGATGTCGCGTACCTGGAGGTGGTCGAAGTCCACTCCACTCAAGTGACGTAGGTGGTAGAAGATGTAGTGCTCTCTGCGCATCTCACCATCGGTGGGCACGTCTATCCCAGCGTCGAGCTGGGCCGTCACCGCTGCCTGCGTGGCGAGCGCAAAGCGGGTCTCGAGGTCCCGGTTGTCGAAGTAGAAGGCGTCGAAGGTGGGCGAATACGGCCTCTGGAACCAGTCGCGAACCGGCACGTATTCAGGCTTGGGGAAAGATCCGATGGTTGTCGTGAGAACCCTGGGCACGGTCGCGGCGCACCATAGCCAGCGCCCCGATGCATGTCGGACGATGGGAGCCACGGCCCGCGGCCATCCTTGCGAACGGTGGTCGCATTGGAGCCTGGCAGGAGGGAGCTGCGTGAATCCAGGTGCGTCCCCTCCAAAGCGCCCACACATCGAATCTGATGAGCTGACCCGGTAGGAGCCTCCAAAGCAACGGGTTCCGTCGGCGGGCATCGTACGGCCGACTCTTGAACTCGAAACCGTAGGGCGGCTACACGGGCTTCCGTCGAAAGGCCTCGAGCAACGGCAACGTCTGCCCGCTCACGAACCGGATCAAGGCACCGCCGCCGGTGCTGACGAAGTCGATCGCCCCAATATCGACGAACCGGCCGGCACTTGCCACAGTGTCTCCTCCGCCGATCACCGTCTGACCCGGTGTGGTCGCCACTGCGGTCCAAAGCCGTCGGGTGCCGACGTCGGCGCCAGGCTGCTCGTATGCCCCTGCCGGGCCGTTGACGAACACCGTTCCCGCTGCGGCGATGTCGCGCTCGAACGCCGCGATCGTCTCCGCACCCACGTCGAGGATCAAGGCATCGACCGGCAGGTCGGAGACGGCGATCTCGCGACGCAAACCGTCGACTGCAGTCGCCACATCCGACGGAAGGGCGATCCGTTGGCGGTGATCGGCGAGCAGCGAGGCGGCTGTCTCGACGAACCGGGTCAGGTCGCGCTGGGCGATAAAGCGTTCCGTGGGCTCGCCCAGTCGCACCCCATCGGCCAGGAGGAAGATCTCACCCAATACCCCCGTGGTGAGGACGCGATCGGCGAGGCCCTCGGCGAGAATCCGATCCATCATCGAGAACCCGTCGGAGACCTTCAGACCACCGAGCAAGAACAAGGCAGGCCTGGCGGGATCGTCGACGACCGCCGCCAACGTCTCCAGCTCCGCCGCCAGCAGGCGGCCGGCTGCCGACGGGAGCAGCCGCTGGAAGGCCACCATCGAGGGTGCGTTGCGGTGTGCCGCGGCGAACGCATCGTTTACGTAGAAATCGAACAGCGGGGCCAGGTGGCGCACCAGGTAGGTCTCCGCCATCTCCTCCGGAGTGAGCCGAACATCGCGTTCGAACGTCGACAGTTCCTCGCCGTAGATGCGGAGGTTGTCGAGAAGGAGGATTTCCCCCTCGGTCAGGGCGGCGATGCGGTTTCGCGCCTCCGGCCCGGCCACGTCGTCGACGAACCCCACCGGGCGCCCCAGCTTCTCAGTGAGGCGTCGGGCGTGCGGCTCGAGCGACACCAGGTTGTGGTAGTCAAGAGCATCTCCCTGATGGGCGATGATCACCAGCCGGGCGCCGCGGTCGGACAGGTCACGGATGGTTGGGAGGCTCTTGTCGATCCGCGACTCGTCGACGATCTCGCCCGTCTCCCGATCGATCGGCGAGTTGATGTCGACCCGCAGCAGCACCCGCTTTCCGGCCACATCGAGGGCGTCGGCAGAAAGAATCTCGGGAACCGATGCCACGGATCAGATTCCGAGGTAGCCGTCGGTGGCGGCGACAGCCTCGTCGCCGGTCACCTGCATCTCCATCGCTGCTCGGACGGCATCGATCGTTTCCGGGATCGTCACCGACTCCTGCGGGACGTTGATCGCAAAGACCACGTCGTCGCCCGACATCCCGACCATCTCCTCCCAGAGCCCGATCTCGTACATGTCCGCCCTCGGATTCTCGAGGTAGCGGGCCCACTGGAACAGAGAGGAGTTGGAGTCGAATCCGTCGGCGATCCGCACCACTTTGATCCTTGGATAACCGCGGAACGCCTCGAGCGCATCCGCCACCGACATCTTCTGCTTCGGAGTGACCGACAACGTGATGATGTGACCGTGAGTGACCGGGGTGTGGATGAGCATCCCGGTGGCGTCGATCTCGGGGATGATGTGCATCAGATCCACCGCCTGGTGGTTCGGGATAGGTTCCACCTGGAGCACGTTGGTCAGACCCCGATGGGTGTCGCCCGGATCGGCCACCCGCCTGATGATCGTGATGAATGCCTTGGAGACCCCGGCGATCTGGTGAATCGCATCCACTGCACGAACGAGCCCGGTGGTGTTGCAGGACGTCAACTTGAGATAGTCGACCCCGAGGCCTCGCTTGTAGTTTGCAGTGCCGTGGAAGAACACGTCGGCGACCTCCGCCGACTCGCCTCCCTGGAACACCGCCTTTACTCCGACCCGAACGTAGTGCTCCTTGTTCTTGGCCCCGATGCCCCCCGGCGCCGCGTCGAGCATGATGTCGACCTCACCGAGAAGGTCGTCGAACGATCCCGTTACCGGGATGCCGGCTTCCTCGAGCACTGCCTCGGCTCCCGGCACCGCGGCGAAGAGCGGGAAGGGCATGCCGCGCTCCTTGAGCGCCCGCACCGCCAGCGTTGGGGCGACATCCGCCACCCCCACCAGTTCCATGTCCTCCTGGAGTGCCACGCCGGCAGCCACCCGATTCCCGATGACCCCGTAGCCGGCGACTCCGACCCTCACCTTGCTCATCCCGACCTCCCGCATCTATTGGGCTCTCGAGCACCCGACCGCGCCGGGCCTATATTGGCATTCGCTTCGGCCCGCGGTCACCCGTCCCCCAGGACAGCCTCGAGAGCCGTCGACTAGAATACTCGATAATCGATGATCCAGGGATGCCCCGAAAGGAGGCCCCGTGCTAAAGGCAATCCGGCGCGATGAGGCTCAGGTCCACAACCTCCCCGGACGCGACTGGCTTCTCTACGTCGGACCCGAAACCACCAAAGCACAGAACCTGACGGTCGGCTGGGCATCCTTTCCGAGCGGTTCCGCTCCCCCGGGTCACGTCCATCCGACTCAGGAGGAGGTCATCTACATCATCTCCGGGAACGGAGAGCTGGTCACTCCGGAGGGTACGGTGACGCTCGAGCCGGGCACGACCGTCTACATCCCGATCGGCCTGCATCACGCCACGGTCTCACACGGACCAGGACCCCTGGAGATGGTGACCTCGTTCTCGCCGCCGGTGGTTCCCGGCTCGTACGAGAACAAGGACGAAGACGAGGCGTGAGCGGCGGCTCATCGGGAGATGGTATCCAGTGACCGACGACACAAGCCTCAAAGGTCCCGACATCACCGAGCTCGAGGATCTGGCACGGCAGTCCCGGGCGCACATCGTGCGCGCCATCGTCGGAGCGCACGGGGGCCACCTCGGAGGGCCCCTCTCCGCGATCGACATCCTGATCGCCCTGTACTTCCGAGTCTTGAGGATTCGACCCGATGAACCCGACTG
Source organism: Acidimicrobiia bacterium (assembly GCA_036478235.1). Lineage (GTDB taxonomy): Bacteria > Actinomycetota > Acidimicrobiia > Spongiisociales > UBA11373 > JACZWZ01. Next base: position 4,289 of record JAZGDZ010000087.1, read on the forward strand.
GCCCGACCGTGATCGCTTCGTGCTCTCCAAAGGGCACAGTTCCATCGCCCTGTACGCGGCGTTGGCCATGCGGGGTTACTTCCCGCTGGAAGAGCTCGCCACCTTCGACGCCATCGACTCCCGTCTCCAGGGCCATCCCGACATGTCGATCACGCCCGGCGTCGATATGTCGTCGGGCTCGCTCGGCCTTGGCTTCTCCGGAGCCTGCGGAATAGCCCTGGGAGCCCGCGCCGCCGACAAGGACTTCGCGACCTTCGTGATGCTGGGTGACGGAGAGTGCAACGAGGGTGTGGTCTGGGAAGCGGCCCACGTCGTAGAGCGCTATCGACTCGACAACATCGTGGCGATCATCGACCACAACAAGCTGCAGCAGTTCGGCTGGCACGGCGACACCGTGGACGTACGGCTTCCCCCGTACACCGGGAGCCAACTGGTGGACCGGTGGTCGTCCTTCGGTTGGCGGGTGTTCGAGATGGACGGTCACGACATGACCGACATCCTCTCGACCCTCGACCGGGCCTGCGGCCACGAGGGCGGCCCGGCGGCGATCGTGGCCCACACCGTCAAGGGAAAGGGTGTCTCCTACATGGAGAACAACTACACGTGGCACAGCCGGGTCCCGACGCCGGAGGAGCTCGAGATCGCCATGCGAGAACTCGGTGAGCCGCTCCCGGGCAAGGGCGGAGAATCGGTATGACCCTGACGGAAGGCAAGCCGCTCCGAGTTACCTTCGGCGAGACGGTGGCCGAGCTCGCCGACACCGATCCACGCATCGTCGTGCTCGACGGCGACCTGGGTAGTTCGACCCGGGCCGACATCTTCGAGGAAGCCCATCCCGATCGCTTCTTCCAGATGGGGATCGCCGAGCAGAACCTCCTCGGCATGGCCGCCGGCATGGCGGCAGTGGGATTCATCCCATTCGTCTCCACGTTCGCCTGCTTCGCGGTGGCACGGGCGCTCGACTCCATCCGAGTGCTGATCGCCCAGCCCAAGCTCAACGTCAAGATCACCGGCGGCTACGCCGGGCTCCTGGCCGGTATGACGGGCAAGACCCATCTCATTTTCGACGACGTGGCGATCATGCGGGCGATGGCCAACATGGTCACGGTCGCCCCTGCGGACGAGGTGGAGACCCGTCAGGCGATCCGCGCCATCGTCGACTACGACGGCCCCGTGTACCTACGCCTCACCCGACCGGCCACCCCCATCCTGTTCGACGACTCCTACCGCTTCGAGCTCGGCAAGTCGACCGTGGTCCGGGAAGGTGGCGACGTCACCGTGTTCTCCACCGGCGTGCAGACGACCCGGGTGTACGAGGCGGCCGAGATCCTCGGCGGCGAGGGCATTGAGGTTCATCTCGTGCACGTGCCGACCCTCAAGCCACTAGACGTCGACGGGATCGTTGAAGCCGCCCGGGCGACGGGATCCGTGATCACCGCCGAGGAGCACACGATCATCGGCGGCCTCGGGGGTGCCATCGCCGAGACGCTTGCGGAACATCACCCCGTCGCCGTCAAGCGACTCGGTCTCGCCGATACATTCGGCGAATCGGGGCCCGACGACGCCCTTCTCGAAAAGTACGGCATCTCCATCGACAAGACGGTGGATGCCATCCGGGCAATCGTCCAAGCGTCCTGATGTGCACTGTCACCGGCGCGGCTGCGTCGACCCGTTGGGGACGATGCCGGGCGCACGCGAACGGGAACAGGGAGCAACCATGAGCATCCTGGACATCTTCCGCCTCGACGAGAAGGTCGCCATCATCCCCGGAGGAGGCGGAGGCATCGGCTCGAAGCTCGCGGCCGCTTTGGGAGCAGCCGGGGCGCGGGTCACCATCGTGGGAAGATCCGAAGACCGCTCCGAGGCGGCTGCCGAGAAGGTGCGGGAAGTCGGATCGGAGGCTCTCGTCGTCCTCGGCGATGTGACCACCGAGGAGGATGCCAATCGTTGCGTGGCCGAGACCCTCGACCGCTTCGGACGTGTGGACATCATCATCAACGCAATCGGTGGTGGGGCCGGCAATGTTCTCTTCCCGGCTCACGAGTATCCCCGCGCCGAGTGGGACTGGATCTTCGAGCTCAACGTCCGCAGCTCGTTGTTGCCCACACAAGCGGCAGTACGAGCGATGATCGATGCCGGGCGGGGAGGCCGGGTGCTCAACATCTCGTCGGTGCGAGGCCAACTCGGCATCGACGCCGGATACTCGGCATACGTGGCAGCCAAGGGAGCCATCGACGCCCTGACCCGTCAACAAGCGACGGAGTGGGCTCGTTACGGGATCACGGTCAACGCGATCTCGCCGACATTCGTCGACACCCCGCAGGTTGCCATGCTGTTGGACGACCCAGAATTCAAGGCAGGGATCGTCTCCCGAATCCCCCTCGCCCGCGTCGGTCAGCCCGAGGACCTGATGGGTGCAGTTCTGCTGTTCTGCTCCGACGCGTCGTCGTTCATCACCGGGCAGATCCTGACCATCGACGGCGGCCTGACGGCGACGCAATGACACGACGACACGAGATCCCCGACCGGCTCCAGACCAGAAGGATGGTGACATGCAAAACGTGACCGACAACGTGTTCACCGACACGACGCTGCGCGGGTGCAACCCGAGCTTCGTCGTGACGTCGGACGGAGTGGTCGTCGTGGACACGCCCCAGCTCCCCACCAGGGCGGTGGCAATGCGCAACACCGCGGAGGAGCACGGTGCGATCAGGTACGTGATCAACACGGAGCATCACGTCGATCACATCTTCGGCAACTACTACTTCAAGGGCGCCGGCAGCGTCGTGCACCACCAGGGGGTCTACGACAACTTCATGGTGGTGGGGCCCGAACTCGATCCGTTCGCATACGCGGCAGAGGCGATCCCAACGGACGACCCCGAAGGCGAGAAAATCTTTCCCGACCGAGACGAGTACTACGAGGATCCCAACAAAGGACAGCTCGTCTTCACCGGCGACCTGACGCTGCGCCTCGGCGGCCACACCTTCGAGTTGATTCACACACCTGGTCACACACCCGGCCAGATCGCCGTCCACGTGCCCGAAGAGCGGGTCGTGTTCACCGGCGACACAGTCTTCAGCGAGTGTCAGACGTGGCTCATGACGTCTGATGTCGACCAGTGGATCGGGGCGTTGGAGACGATCGGCCGGCTCGACGTCGACTCCGTGGTACCCGGTCACGGTCCGGTGACGACCAAGGAGTATCTGGCCACCCAGCGCTCGATACTCATGGAGTGGAAGGCGGCCGTGGCGGTCGCCGTGGCAAAGGGGTGGTCGAGAGATGAAACGGTGGACCGCGTGAACTTCGCCGACCGGTACCCAGTCGACATCGGCCAGGGCTACATGATGGATTACATCCAGAGCCTCAACGCAGGCTCCCTGTACGACAAGCTGACGGCGATCGGCTGAAGGGGAACCGAACGCAGGACGACCCCGACGCCACTCCTGGGACGTCATCGGCCGAAACGGAAGGCATCCGGTGGCCGGTTGTGGTCGTCGCCGTTTCGGTCACCGCAGCGGGCGTGCTTCCGGCCTTCCTGACCGCGGCGCTTGCCGTACAGATTCGAGACGATCTCGCTCTCAGTGTGCCCGTGCTGGGGGCATTGTTCGGGCTCTTCTTCGGTGTATCGGCCCTCGGGTCGGCACCGTTGGGACGTGTCGTCGAGCGACGCGGCTGGGCCCAAGGCATCAGACTTGCGGCCGCAGGAAGCGGCCTCACGCTGATCGGAATGGCCATCCTCGCCCGCGATGCGTGGAGTATCGGAGCCCTGTTCGTCGTCGGTGGCCTGGCGGCCGCCACCTCCCAACCGGCGGCCAACCTCGCCCTGGCCCGATCGGTTCCCCCGGACCGCCATGGCCTCCTCTTCGGACTCAAGCACGCTGCCGCCCCAGCCGCCGCCATGCTCGGCGGGCTCGCTGTTCCCGGGTTCGGGCTGACCGTGGGGTGGCGATGGGCCTACGTCGCCGGAGCTGCCATTGCTCTTGCGACGTTTCTGGGTGCACCGAGGAAGGCGCACCGGGCAGAAGACCGGCGCCGTCCACCCGGCGAGGCCACCGCGTCGACCCCGCTACGCATCCTGGTCCTCCTCGCAGTGGCGACAGCACTCGGGATCGGCGCCATAGATTCACTCGCCGCCTTCATTGTCGCCTACGCCGTCGAGACCGGAATCGGCGAGGGATCCGCCGGCATCTTGCTGGCGGCGGGCAGTGTCGTCGCCCTGCTCACCCGTCTTGTCTCCGGCTGGCTGGTGGACAGACGTCAACACGCCGGCCTATTGGGTATCGGGGTTCTCCTCACCATCGGAGCGCTGGGTGTTGCTGTTCTGGCCGCCGGCGGACGCCAGTGGCTCGTAGCCGGGGCGATGCTCGGATTCGCGGCCGGCTGGGGATGGTCCGGCCTCATGACGTTCGTCGTCGTATGGGCCAACCCGAGCGCACCCGCGGCCACAACCGGAATCACCCACACCGGCACCTACGTCGGCGCCGCCGTAGGGCCGCCACTGGTCGGCCTCCTCGCCGAACGCACCTCCTTCGCCCTGGCCTGGTGGAGCACATCCGCGGCACTCGTCATGGCAGCGATCCTGGTATTCGGCGTCTGGCTCTTCGGTCGCGATGCTGGGGGGATCGCTGCGCCCACCGATCGCGATACTGCTGGAGACCAGCCAAAGGATGGTCTCGAGTGAGCGACTATCACCTCCATCTCTACCCCCACCAGCCCAGCCCGAAAGTACCCCCAACCGGGGCATATCCACTCGACCACATCGAGCGCTATATAGAGGTGGCGGCAGCCCGGGGCGTCACCGAAGTAGCGTTTACCGAGCATCTGTTCCGTTGTGTCGAATCCGCCGGCGTCCTCGGGCCGTTTTGGAACCAGGAAGCCGATCCGGCGATCCGAGAGCGCACCGAAGCCAGCGTGGGCGCCGACCGCATCCTTTCCTTGGAGCGCTATGTCGACGTCGTCCTCCGCGCCAAGGATGCAGGGCTTCCGGCCCTGCTCGGCCTCGAGGTGGACTTCTTCCCCGAGACCATCGATGCCGTCCTCGAGTTCCTGGCGCCGTACCCCTTCGACCTCCTGATCGGATCGGTGCACTGGATCGGCGGGTGGTGGTTCGACCGCCGTCACGCCTTCGAGGAGTGGGAACGTCGGGGACACCGACATGTCTACGAGCAGTACTTCGCGCTCGAGACCCTGCTGGCGGCCTCGGGAAGTGTCGACGTCCTCGCTCACATCGATCGAGTGAAGTTTCTCGGTCATCGGCTGCCTGAAGAGCCCTTGGAGCTCTATGAGACACTCGTAACGGCCGCCGCAGCGTCAGGCGTCGCTGTTGAGCTGTCGAGCGCCGGCCTCCGTCACCCGATCGAGGAGCTCTACCCTGCTCCCACTCTCCTGGAGATGTGCTGCGACGCAGGCCTCGACATCACCTTTGGCAGCGACGCCCACCGACCCGACCAGGCCGGGTGGAGGACCGAAGTTCTGCGTGATGTCGCCGTCGAAGCAGGATTCACCCACACCGCCCGGTTCCGGGCACGGCGCAGGACGCTGGTCCCGATCGAACCGACCGACAGCCGACCCTCCAACTGAGGGGTGACTCCGATGCGAATCTCGTTCAAGACCCGACCCCAGCATTCGAGCTGGGAACAAATAGTCGACTTCTGGCGAGAGGGCGATCGAATCGAAATGTACGACGCCGGGTGGACCTACGACCACCTCGACCCGATCTTCAGCGACCGGGCCGGAGCCGTCTTCGACGGCTGGACGATGCTCGCTGCGCTGAGCGGGATCGTTCACCGCATCCGACTCGGGATCCTGGTCACGGCGAATACCCTCCGGCACCCCGCAGTCCTGGCAAATATGGCTGCAACCCTCGACATCGCCTCCGGAGGCCGACTGGAGATCGGGCTCGGCACCGGATGGGCCGAGGAGGAGCATCACGCCTACGGAATCCCGCTCCCGTCGTGGCGGGAGCGTTTCGATCGCCTGGAAGAGACCTGTGCGATCCTGCATTCCCTGTTCACCGAGGAACGCACCGACTTCGAAGGCCGGTTCCACAGCTTGACCGGGGCCCACGGCCTTCCTAAGCCGGTGCAGCGCCCGAGGCCTCCAATCGTCATTGGAGGCGCCGGCGAGCAGCGCACCCTCCGCATCGCTGCCCGATGGGCCGATCAGTGGAATCTGCCCGGCGGCGATCCCGCGGTGCTCCGCCACAAGATCGGTGTGCTGCAGGAGCGCTGCGCCGAGATCGGACGAGACCCGTCCGAGATCGAGGTATCCGTCAAGGTGAAGGCCGGGGGTGACGCCGCGACTTTTGCCGATCTGGCCGCCGAATACCGCCAGGCGGGTGCCGACCACATCATCGCCCAGTTCGAAGCGCCGTTCGATCCGGCAGACCTCGGCCGATTAGCCGATCACCTCGCCCCAGTCGCAAGCTGAGCCCCGACCCCGGCTAGGAGGGCGCGCCGATAGGCGCGGACTCGGCGGCCTGGGGCTGGGGCCCCCGGGCCGCAGAGCGAAGAGCCGTAAGGCGAAGAGCCATCAATATGGCCGTAGAGCGTCCGCCCATTGCGGACGCTCTACGGCTCGATAATGACCTTCAGAGCCCCGTCGAGACGCTCATTGAAAGTTTCGAGCGCCTTCTCGAACTCCTGGAGGGGGAACGTGTGGGTATGCAGCTCTTTCACTCTGATTCGGCCGTCGGCCACGAGCGGGATCACGCGGCGCATCTCCCCCGCCGTCGCCCTCACGCCGACCAGCTCCTTTTCGTAGAGCACCAGCTCTTGGAGCGAGAGCGAGACCTCATCGACAGGAATGCCGACGGCGGCGCACCGCCCTCCCTTGCGGAGCATGGCAATCGCCCAGCGGAACGAGTCGGGGACGCCGGCGCAATCGAGCACCACGTCGGCTCCCAAGCCGCCTGTTCCCGTACGAACCGCCTCGACCGGGTCGCTCGCCGAGTAGTCCACGATCTCACTCCCCATGTCGGCGGCCTTGGCAAGCCGATCGCCGCGACCGACAAGGATCACCCGCCCTGCCCCCAACGCCCTGGCGGCGTCCGCCGCCAGCAGCCCGACCGGCCCCGGGCCGAGCACAGCTACCGAATCGCCGGGGCGAACACCGCCCCGGTTGGCGGTGTGGAGGGCGATCGACGCCGGATCGAGCAGCGCTCCTTCGACGAAGCTCAACGCATCGGGGAGGTGGAAGACCGATTTGATCCCGTGCACCACGTACTCGGCAAAGGCGCCCTGCCAGTTGTGGCCGTACTGACGATGCACGTCCATGCTCCCGTAGTTCTCGCAGAGGTTGTATCGCCCTTCGACACACTTCTGGCAGAACCCGCACGCGTCGTGCGACGTACCCGCCACCCGGTCGCCCACCGCCCAGCCCAAGGCCTCGGAGCCCTCTCCGAGCTCGACGATCTCGCCCGCCCACTCGTGACCGGGTATGAACGGGTAGGCCGGCGGCCAGAACCCGGGGTAGTCGCCGTGAATGAGATGAGCATCGGTGCCGCAGATCGTGATCGCCCGGACCCCGCAGAGCACCTCGTGATGGCCCGCCTCGGGTCGCGCGACGTCCTCGATTGAAAACTCGTCCGGACCCCTGAGCACCAGGGCATGCATCGTTCCCCTTCCTCCTCTCAGATGACTGCCAGCGGATCGACCATCGAGCCGGTCGCACCCCGGATCTTTAGGGGCAGCGCAACGAAGAGGAACTCGTACACACGATCACGTGCCAGTTCCTCGAGGTAGATGCCCTCCATCAGGTAGATGCCGTTTTCGATCAACAGCCTCGTATGCACCGGTTGGGGGTTGGCCGGCGTGCCCCGATCCGGGGCAGGCTGTACCTCATAGGTCTCGGTGTCGGTGCCGGTGGCTACGACGCCGCGCTCCAACAACCACTCGGCGGCCGAGAGTTCGGGCCCGGCGGTCTTGTGCGCTGCCATGGCCTCCACATCGGGCCAGTACTTCAGGTAGCCCGTCCTTATCAACACCACGTCCCAGGGGCGCACCTCGACGCCCTGGGCGTTTGCGATCGCCTGCAATTCGTCGGCGCCCACCGGCTCGCCTGCCGGCAATGCATCGAGACCGCGGTATGTCGGGGGATCGAGAAGCACGCCGCGGGTAAAGAACGGCGGCAGCTTCTCGGCGTCGCCAACTGTGGGACCGTGATCGGTGAGATGCTCCGCGGTGTTGCCGCCGCCGTACCAGTGGTTGTCCGGCCCCACCGTCATGTGCCCGAGGGCATCGACGTGGGCGCCGCTGTGCGACGTCGCCATCACATACTCGGCCATGTATCCAAGACCCGCATCGTTGGGTGGCCCCCAGGGCTGGGCGCCTTCGGCGTGAATCCCCGGAGGGGTCCGGTAGTTCAGCACCTGAAACGGTGGATGGCCCGGAAAGAGTGGCATCCCGGGAAATCGAGATGTCGCCAGGGAATACCACCGGCCCTCCTCCACCAGGCGGGCGGCCTCAACGATCGCGGTGAAAGGGATGTCCTTGATCGGTCCAACGTGCTCGTATTCGGTCATCGCTGCTCCATCATGGCTCGCCACACCCGTTCGGGCGTGAGTGGCAGGTCGCGGATGACGAGGCCCGTCGCATCGGTCACCGCAGCGGCAACCGCCGGCGCCGTGCACAGCAGGCTTGCCTCGCTGACCCCCTTGATGCCGTACGGTCCTGGGCCGTCGGCGTTCTCCACGCTCTCGCTGAGGAGTTCGAGGGGGAGGTCCTTGCTGGTCGGGATCCGGTAGTCGATCGCGCCGAGGTTCATGATGCGCCCGGACTCGTCGAGGATGATGTGCTCCATGAGCGTGTGGCCGAGACCCATGATCGCCGCACCCTCGTCCTGACCGACGACCTGCATCGGGTTCAAGGCTCGGCCGACGTCGCCCACCGTGACATAACGGTGGACGATCGTCTCGCCGGTCTCCCGATCGACCTCGACCTCGGTCGCGGTGCAGTTGAACTCGAAGAAGGCCGCGGTGCCACCGAGGGGGTGGTCGGGGTCGACGTCCTTGCGCATCTCACCGTTGCCGATGAGCTCACCGCCCAGTCGGCCGAGGCCCGCTTGAAGCACATCGAGAATCGTCAGCTCGCGATCGGGGAGGCGTACGACGCCGCTCTCGACGATGATCTCGGACTCGTCTATCCCGTGGAGACGGGAAGCCATGGTGCGCAGTTGCGCCTGAATGTCCCGGCAAGCGCGCAGGATGGCCGTCCCCATGAAGACCGACGATCGGCTGGCGGAGGTCTGCTGATCGTAGGGGACCGCCGCCGTGTCACCCATGACGACGGAGATCCGGTCGAGCGGTGTCCCGAGCTCCGCAGACACGATCTGGGCGAAGATCGTGCGCGCTCCCTGTCCCATGTCGGACGTGCCTGCGTAGACGAGACCGCTGCCGTCGGCCAGCAGCCGGACCGTCGAATAGGAGAGGCCGCTGGTCGGTCCCGACTTGAGGCCCACGGCCAGTCCACGGCCACGTCCCGGCGGGACCGGGGTGGCCCATTCGATCAGCCCGGCTGCTTTATGGATCGTTTGCGCCCAGTCGCCGTCGGCGGGCGTATCCCCGGGGATAAAGGCCTCGCCGTGGCGGGCGAGATTGCGTAGGCGAAGCTCCAGGGGATCGATGCCGAGGGCATGCGCTCCCTCGTCGATGTTGGCTTCCCGGGCCCAGGTCAGCTGCGGGATGCCGAACCCGCGAAAAGCGGTGCTCGGCGTCGTGTGCGAAAGAATCGCCCGAGCAAGGATCCGGGCTGCTGGCAGTCGGTACGGACCACAGGCAAGGTAGCTGGACTTGCTGACCACCCGGTCCGCGATGTCGACGTAGGCCCCGATCAGGAAGTCGGCCTCGATGTCCTGGAATGCCATGGTGCCGTCCTCGAGAAACCCGGTCCGGACGTGGATCTCTGCCGACGACCGCCGGACGGCTTGGAACGTCTCCTCAAGCGTCAGGATCAACCGGACGGGCCGGCCGGTCCGGAGGGCCATGAAGGCCATCAGCGGCTCGAGCTTGGGGTTCTGCTTGCCCCCAAAGGCGCCGCCCGTGTCTGGGGCGAAGACGCGCACCTTCACCAGCGGCAAGCCCAGAATCTTCGCGATCATTTTCTGCAGGAGGTACGGGTGTTGGATGGTGCTCCAGACGGCAATCCCGTCTCCGTCCGGCGCCGCCATGAAGCCGTGCGGCTCGATCGTGAAATGGGTCACCATCGGAAACTCATAGGTGTTCTCGACAACGAGATCTGCGACCTCGGCATCGACGTCACCCCAACCGAAACGATGCTCGCGGAGGACGTTCGTTTCCGCCAACGGGTCGTTGGGGCGGAGCTCGGGATCCTGAACCAGCGGCGACGCCGGGTCGAGCGCTCCGGCCATGCTGAAGACACCGCCGGACAACACCTCGTGCTCCACCTCCACGAGCTCGACTGCCAGCTCCGCCGCATCCTTCGTCTCGGCCGCTACCGCCGCCACCGGCTCACCGTGATATTTCGTCTCGCCGACGGCGAGCACGGGCCGGTCCTGGAACTGGGGCCCAAAGCGCGGCACGGGTTGAGGAAGATCGGCTGCGGTCATCACGAGCCGCACCCCGGGGACCTGTTCTGCAGCCGTGGTGTCGATCGAGATGAGCTGGGCGCGGGCGCAATCGAGCGTGATGAGCTTGACGTGGAGCACATCCGCCATGCGAATGTCGGCCAGGTACTCCTGGTGGCCGGTGACCCGCCCGTACCCGCCGACGCGCCGCGGAGAGGCCCCGACGCCTTCGGCGCTCATCGGTCGGCCGCCTCTGCGACCGCGAGAACCGCCGCAGTGATCTGCTGGTACCCGGCGCACCGGCACAGGTTGCCGACCAGGCCGTCGCGGACCTCATCGACGGTCGGGTGGGGATTTTTGGCCAGGAGCTCCTGCGCCGACATCAACTGGCCAGGGATACAGAAGCCACACTGAACAGCACCCTCGTCGAGGAACGCCTCCTGCAACGGACTGAGCCGGCCCTCGGATGCCAGTCCCTCGACGGTCGTGATCTCTCGGCCGTCCGCTTCGACCGCCAACATGAGACAGGAGTTCACCGACCGTCCATCGACCAACACCGTGCATGCCCCGCACTCCCCCTCCACACAACACTCCTTGGTGCCGGTCAGTTCGAGGACGTCGCGCAGGACGTCCAGCAGGTTGTGGTGCGTCGCCACGTCGAGGCTGTGAACCGTCCCGTTGACAGTGAAGGTCAGGGACGAGGCATGGGCGAACTTCATGCCGCCGCCAATCGATCGGTGGCCTTTCCCAGGGCCCGCCGACTGAGGACACCCAGCATGGCCTGGCGATACTCGGCACTGGCCCGAACGTCTGAGATGGGGCTGGCATGGCCGGCCATCTCCCGCAGCACCGCGTCCCGTTCCCGCTCCTCGGCGCCTCGATCGGCGAGAACACCGGTCTCGTCGCGCACCAGGAACGGGCGGGGTCCGACTGCGCCGTAGGCAAAGATGGTGACCCCGTCGGAATCGACCAGGCAACAGAGGTTGATCGTGGCCAGATCCACTCCGCGCCGCCGGGTCATCCGACCGAAAGCGACTCCGACTGGCCGCGCCGGGATGGGAAGACTGATGGCGGTGACGATCTCGCCGGGTTGGATCTCGGTCTCGCCGGGTCCGACGAAGAAATCATCGAGCAAGACTCGCCGGGTCCCGGAAAGGCTCATGAGGTCGATCTCCGCCCCGTAGACGAGGAGTGCCGGCGCGGTGTCAGCCGCCGGTGAGGCGTTGCAGATGTTGCCGGCCAGCGTTGCCCGGTTCCGGATCGCCACCGAGCCCACCGTCGCTGCCGCCTCCACGAGGGCCGGGAAATCGCTCTGGACCCGCTCGTCCCCGATTACGTCCGTGAGGACCGCGGTGGCGCTGATTCGTAGCACTCCTTCGTTCTCTCGAATCTCGGGGCGTATTTCGGCGACGCGCTTGACGTCGACCACGATTCGCGGGCGGATGGTCCCGTGGCGCAGTCCGATCAACAGATCGGTCCCTCCGGCGAGGACGTGAGCCTCGGGACCGTGCTCGTCGAGTAAGGCCACCACCTCATCGACTGTCTGTGGTCGGGCATACTCGAATGGTCTCATCGGCAGCGATCACCTTCTCTGGTGCGTGACCTCTCTCTCACATGACCGCTTCGGCTTCATCCATGAGCACCTGCGGCGTCGCAGCACGGATGAAGTAGTACGGCCGCGTGCAGAAGCGCTCCACGAACCGGGCTCGTTTCATGCGCAGCTCTTCGGTGTCCACAATCGGCATCGGCCATCCCGGAGCCAGCAACTCGTTCAACAAGAAGTAGTTCTGCAGCGAATGGAGCGTCTGAAACTGACGCTCGAATGGGATCATCTCCACGAGACTCGGATCGAAGTTTCCGTCGATCGCAGGGACGATCACAACATCTACGTTGCTCGGCGCCCCGTAGTCCTCCCACGTCGGCATCTCTCCGAAGAACTTCTCGACTCCCCGCGTGGGTGCAGCCTTGTCGGCACGCTCGGTTCCCTTGGCCCGTGACTTGATGAAGACCGTCTTGGAGCCCATCACCGCCGACCCATCCTCATCGATGACGGTCGTCTCGGTCGAGATCAGTTGGCCCCCGCGGCGGCAAGCCTCGATCTGGCCCATGCTCTTGCCGTGATTCGACTCACCTCCGAGAAACAGGACCGTCTGGTCCTTGTACCGCACGGCCGATGAGTGAAACGGATGAAGTCCCTGGGCTTCCATGCGCAGCGCCAGCACGGTGACGATGACCTTTTGCAATGGTCCGGCCGCCCACTCGCCGTCGAAGCGCATGACCCTGCCGTCCCACCTCACCGACTTCTCAGCGGCATCGCGGTTCCACACGATGTCCGGATCGCCGAGAGTCACCTCGGGCTCGAGGCGGACATCGGCGAGCCGGTAGTTGAGGAAGTTCATGTCCTCGAGGACGTGGTCGGGCACCTCCGTACCGATAACGTCCACCCGGAGCCTGGCGGGGCCGGCCGACATCTCCTCAGAAAGCTGGGGCATTCCTTCTCCTCTGTTGTGCTTGTCCTGGCGCGCTTCCACTGTTCGATGTGCCGACTCCGGTACTGGTGCACCCCGTCTTAGATCGTCAGTCGCTCTCCAACTCGGGGTGTTCGAATCCCTCGATGAGATCGGCCGCTTCGGCGGCGTGGGTCCGCATCGTCTCGGCGGCCCTATCAGGATCGGCGTCGCTGATCGCGTCGAGAATGCCTTGGTGTCGGCGGCCCAGCCACTTCAGATCCATGCCGGGCGCGGCGGTGGTCACGTATGTGCGGGAGAACGGTTCCAACATCGACCATAGGCGCTCGAGCGTGCCGTTCCCGGCCGCCTGCACGACCGTTGCATGGAACTCGGTGTTCTTCAAGGCGTGGTCGTGAGCGTCGTGGCGGTCGGCCGCCTCCATCATTTCCTTCATCAGCCGCTCGAGGTCCCGCAGGCATTTTTCGGTCCGGCGGGTCGCTGCCAGCCTTCCGGCCAGCGCCTCGAGCTCGGCCCGCACCTCGATCGCCTCGGTCAACTCCTCTTTGGTGGGCTTGCGTACCCGCGAACCCCGGTAGGGCTGTATTTCGACGAACCCAAGTGTCGCCAGATCGCGTAGCGCCTCCCGTACCGGGGCCTGGCTCGTACCGAGCTCACGGGCCACCCGGGTCTCGACGATGCGAGACCCGGGCGACAGATCCCCTTCAAGGATCCACGTCAGAATCCGATCTTTGACCAGCGTAGAGAGAACCTCTCTCTCCACCGGATCGGAGCGGTTCTCCTGTGTGTTCGTCACAGGATCTCGACCAGGCCGGTCGAGCCGTTGACGCGAAGTCGATCGCCTGACTTGATTCGTTCGGTCGCAACCGAACATCCGATGACCGCCGGAATCCCGAATTCGCGGGCCATCACCGCCGGATGCGAGACCGTGCCACCGGCGTCGGTGACGATGCCGGCGATGAGGGCGAACAGGGGCGTCCATGCCGGATTGGTCATCTGGCACACCATGATGTCGCCCTTCTTCACCTGGTCGAACTCATCGACGGTCAACACGACCTTGGCTGTTCCCTCGACGACGCCCGGCGAGGCCCCGATGCCGGAAACCGAATCGGTCGCATCCTGCTCGATATGCAGCTTTTCCGGGAAGCCCCACAGGCCCAAGTATGGGAAATCGAGCTGAGACTCCGTAGCAGTCCCGATCCAGTCCCTGGGTCGGATCTTCTCGGATTCGGCGCGTTCAGCTTTGCGCTCCTTGACGATGCTTCTGGCGTCGTAGTTCTCCATGTCGCCGAGTAGATAGCGCAGCTCGTTGTACTTGAGGAGGATGACGTCGTCGGGCTCGTCCAGCACACCCTCCTCAACCAGCTTCCTGCCGATGCAGATGAGGACCACCCTCATGTGCTGGTTGGTCCCCTGATCGATGTAGAAGTGATGATCGGGCGTGAGCGGAGCCATCTTCAGGTTGATCTCGCTGGCCGCCCTCATCTTCTCGAGCGCTTCGCCCTCGAGACCGTCCAACATCTCCGCCGCGGCGGCGCCAATGTCGTCGGCCAGGTGCTTCACCGCGCTCGGATAGTCGTAGTCCGATTCGATGTATCCCTGAATCACGTCGAGGACGGGTGCCGGATTCTCGAACCGGCTGGTGAAGATGAACTCGTGGCTCCACACCGCGTGCCAGCCGAATTCACGCTGCCAGGGCGTGAGTTTCTCCTCGATGAACTTCTTTCCCTGATCTGTGCTCTCGAGAGCAGCGAAGATCTCTGCGCCCGACTCCTTGGCAAATGCCTCAGAGAGAACTTTGTCGGCCTTCGCGCCCTCCTTCATCGTCCACAGCGCCTCGATGGAGTCCCAGTTACGGTCTTCCGCCGAGTTCTGCATCCTGCCCAGCAGTTCGGTGTCTGCCTCGCCGCGAACCTCCTCCATGACGGCTTGCAGGTTCAGCGTCGCCGACAGCTGGGCGAAGTTGAGCATCCAGTGGATCTTCCAATGACGATCGTGGATGTCCATGGCGTCCTCGAGGATCACCGCCCACTCCATCAACGGAATCTCCTCCCAGCGGTCGATCTTCGACTCCAGATAGCTGAGGTTGCGCTTCATCTCGGGGACGAGCCGTTCCTGCCACCAGTCTGCGAAGTTCAGACCGTAGATCGGGAGGACGGCGCCCAGGTAGCCGCCGATCTTCTCGGCGTACTCCGGGTCGTCCTTGGGGACTCGCGGCAGGTACAGGTTGCCGAACTCCATCGCCGGGACATCGAAGTCGGGGTCCGCCGGGATCGCCGCCGTGTAGAGGTATCCGTTCACATTCTTGGCGATCCAGTCGGACGCAAACGGGGTACCGAAGCGCCTGAACATGTGATCACAGCTCAGCCACCAGCCACCGATGTCGAAGTACATGGGGGAGAGTGGCTGCGGGCAGTGCAGGTCGTCGTAGACCCAGAAGAGCCCCTTCTCTTGCTCCGTCTCCCAATCGATCGGGAACTCCTTGTCACCGAGGAACTCCTTGATCACTTTGCTTGTGTCGGCCATTCGAAATGGCTCCTTTCCTTGGTGTTGCTCTTCGTCGGGTGGCCTGGACCGCCGTGGGGGAATCGAAAAAACGCATCCGAGTCTCGGTGCGGGGCCTGATCGAATGCAGGCCCAGGTACCGCACCGACCAGCGCGGTGGTAGCCGCCTCCCGACGCTCGGTCACGACAATCCTCGATAATCGATTACTCGCCAGACTACGGATTCCCACCCGGTGCCGTCAACTGGTTCCCTTCTGATTACGAGTCCCCCACTTTCGCTCTGGAAGCGGAGGCGGCAGCGGGAAAACCCGCTGCCGCCTCCTGGTTCGGTCGATGTGTCGTTCTGTTACCTATCCACCCCAGTCGCACACGTTGTTGGCGTCACACACCGCCTCGATGGCAATCAAGTTGATGACCTCCAGCGCGCGGTCCGGATCAAGGAGCACCGCCTCGCCGAGTGTGCCGTCGGCGCCGTACTCGGCGTAGGACTGAATGATGGAGTTGACTCCACCTTCACTGTACGTCCCGGGGCCGGTCACTCCTTCGTAGTCGATCTCCTCACCTGCCCTGATCAACGCCAGGCAGTCGGCGTACGTGAAGCACACGGTTCCGGGCGGATCTCCAACCGCGAACATCGCCGGTGCCCAGTCACTGGCGTTGTACGAGCCGCCGTATTCCACGGCAAGTGCCGTGTGCACCAGCAGGTCGTACGCCGAGAAGTGGTACTGGTCCGACGCCGCGCCGAAGCTGTCCCCAAATCCCGGGGTGCCTTCCCACAGCGGCGAGTAGAACTCCCACGCCGGAGTTTCGTCGTTGAAGTCGAACGCAGCGAAACCGATGCCGTCCTGGGTGGGGATGACATCCGTTCCCAGCGCCGCCATGAACTCCGGGATGGCCCAGCCGGTCTCGCCGATCCAGAGGAGCGAGGCGCCGGCTTCGGCCGCCTCTTTGATCAAGACCGACGACTCAATCGCCCCGGCCTGAACGATCACGACATCCGGTGCCAGGTCGGCGATCCGCTCCGCTTCGGCCCTATAGGAGGCCTGCTCGGCAGGAACGTCGATGCGAGCCAGAACTTCCAATCCCACTGCATCGGCAGTCAGAGCGGCTGCCGTGGCCGCGATCTGGAAGCCCTCGACCTGGGTGGCGAAGATGACGGCCGTCTCAGCGCCGATCGACTCCGCATACAGCGAGCCGGTCATGCCCAAGGCCTCGTCGAGGCCCTGCGCTCGGAAAATCGGCTCCGACCCGATTCCGCCGAGGTTGCCGGGGATGGTGCCCCCGTGAACCGTCGGCATCAGCGGCGAGTCGTTATCCGCCAGCCACTCCGTCATAAAGTCGCGGTAGGTCCGGTACCCGTGAGCCGGGCTGACCAGGATTTCGGCCCCGTGCTGCTCCAGGCACGTACGAGCCGCCTGGCCTTCACCGACCGTCCCCAGGTCCTCGCTGACTACCTCCCACGGCCGCCCCAGCGGCGGATCGAGGTTGATGATCTCTTCGATCGGGAATGTGACACCTGCTGTCAGGAACTCCCCAAACGCCGCGAACTCACCCGTGTAATAGGCCAGCTCGCAGACGACGACGGGGCCTGCCGGGGCCGCAACCGCTGCTGTGGTAGCCGCAGCCGCCGCCTCGGTCGTGGCGGTGGTGCCGACCACCGCTGCAGCCGTCGTCGTGGTGGCGTCGTCGTCACCGCACGCCGCCGCAATCAGGGCGAACACCAGCAGCACCGCCAGTACCCGTCCCATCCTTACTGTGCGTATTCGCATTTGCTTTCCTCCCCTTTCGGGATCTCACGTCGAGAGGCCCTAGATCCGGTACCCCTCCTTGAGTTGTTCGGTTGTCAGTCGGTCGGCTTCCTCGATGAGGAAGGACTCGCCGAGGCTCAGCACCATGACCCGATCGGCCACCTCCAGTGCCTTGGTTGCGTTCTGCTCCGCCAGCACGATGCCTACCCCGCGCGTTTCGTGGATTTCTTTGATCCTGTCGAAGAACGTGTCTACGTATAGGGGCGAAAGGCCCGCCGTGGGCTCGTCGAGGAGTAGCATCTTCGGGTCCTGCATGAGGGCCCGGGCACACGCCAGCATGCGCGACTCCCCGCCGGAGAGCGTTCCCGCCATCTGGTTCATCAGGCCGGCGAGGTCGGGGAACAACTCGATAACCTCGGTCATACGCTGATCCCGGGATCGAGTCCCGACCATCCCTCCGACGCTCAGGTTTTCGACGACGGTGAGATCCGAGAATATACCCGCTTCCTGGGGCACGTACCCGATCCCCCGACCGGCCGTTTCGAACGGCTGCAGTGTGGACACGTCCTCACCCTGGAATCGGATCCTGCCGCTCATGAGGGGGATCAATCGGGCCAACGTCGCCAACAGCGTGGTCTTGCCCGCTCCGTTGGCGCCGAGCACGGCAAAGATCTCGTTGCCGACCTCGAACTCGAGGCCCTTGATGACGGTGACTCCGTGGTAACCGCTGCGGATGGTCTCGACCTCGAGCATCGCGGGACCGACCGTCTCAGACATGGCCTTCTCCCAGATACTTCTCAATGACGGTCTTGTGCTCACGGATGGTCGGGGGATCGCCCCGCAAGATAACCTCGCCTTCTGCCATGAAGTGCACCTGGTCGCATAGGTTCCAGATCACGTGCAGGTCGTGCTCAACGATCACCACGGCCGTGCCCTCGGCGGCCAACCGTCGGATGACATGTATCACCTTCTCCGTCAGCTTGTCGGGAAGACCGGCGGTGGGCTCGTCGAGCAGGAGGAATCTGGGTTTGAGCAGCAGGCAACGGATGATGTCGAGCAACTTCTTCTCGCCGGCCGATTGGGCGAACCCGGTCGGATCGTCGAACGAGAAGAATTCCAGGTACTCGCGGGCTTCGTCCCCATGGTCCTCGAACACGGGTCCCTCACTAAAAATCCGATGCGGCTGTTCGTACTTGGCCGCGGCTACGGCCAACAGGAGCGAATCCCAGATGGTCAGCTTCTCAAAGTCCATGATCACCTGGTTGCTCTTCACGACCCCGAATCCTGCCATCCGGTGGGTGGGCAAATCAGAGAGCACCACCTCGCCGTCTTCGTCGAGATCCTGGCGGAGCGTGACCTTCCCCCTGTCGAGCTTGGTCGAATGCATGATCATCCGCATCAGGGTGGTCTTGCCCGCCCCATTGGGTCCGATCAGACCCTCGATCGGCCGGTCGCCCAGGAGGAGCTGATCGACGTCCACCACGACACGTCCCGAGAAGCTCTTCACCGCTCCTTCGATCCGGACCTGGGGGCGGGTCGCCGTCGCGATTTCCATGCCGTCACTCACCGTGCATGCTCCGGGTCAGCTTGTCTCGCCGCATATCGCCCAGGATGCCGAATGGCCGGACGAGAAGAACGATGATCAACGCGGCGCCGAAAATCATCTCCCGGAGTACGGGGATCGTCTGCGTATACCACGAGCGGGGAAGAGGGAGATATGACTGGACCACGATGTCGAAGAATCCGACCGTAAGAACAACCCCGAGGACCGCTCCCCATACCCGGGCGGTGCCCCCCAGCACCAACCCCACCATGGCGGCGAGGGTGACAGTGATCCCGATGCCCTCCGGTATGAGCAAGTGCACCATCACGGCGTTGATGGCACCGAGCAGCCCCATGCCCGCCGAGCCGATCGTAAACAGCCACAGCTTCGTTCGGAACGTGGGCTTCCCCAGACTCCGGGCCAGCGGCTCGTTGTCGCCCACGGCGATCAGCAACCGCCCGTAGGGCGAGCGGTGAACCCGCCACACGTAGTAGAAGATCGCCCCCACCACAACGAACAGGATCCCGAACCACAGCAATTCGTTGGCTTTGGCCTTGCCGATGTCGAAGGGGAAGTTGAGGCCACCCATGCCGAGCGCACCGCCGGTGAGGCTCGTTTGGGTGGTGGCCAGGATCAAGACTGCCGCGGCAAATCCGAGCGTGCCCACCAACACGCCGTCGATGTCGAGGTCGGCGATCAGCCAACCGACCAGCAGACCGGCCAAGCCGGCAACGACCGTCCCGAAGACCATCGAGATCAAGAAGGGCCAGGGCTCTCCGATCGACCAATCCACCCTGACGAACAGCACCCCGAAGGCGTACGCCCCCATGGCCCAGAAGCCGACGACGCCGAAGTTGGCGATCCGGGCCAGCCCCAATTGGAGATGGAGCAGTAGCGCCAGGCCGATCACCATCACGACCTGAAAGACTCCAAAGAGCAGGAAGGCGTCGAGCCAGTCGAGGTTCATACGCTTAGACCTTTCCCGCTTCTGCCATCCGCCTGCCGCGCACCTTCAGAATCAACACGAAGGCGACGATCAGCGTCAGTTGGGCGTACAGCGCCTGGCCGAACTGGAGGGTCATGGCGGCCAGCGCCACACCCGTGCCGGCCCCGACGATGATGACCCCGCCGATGTTCTTCACTCCTCCCACCATGACGACCAAGAAGATGAAGAGGAACTGGCGCCAGCCGAGCAGCGGTGCCACCGCGGACCCCACCCCAAAAAACGCGCCGGCGAGTCCGCCTGCGGCCCCGGCGATGAACCAGATCAACACGGTGACAAACAGGGGCCGGATCCCGCTCACCTGCGCTAGGTCCTCGTCGCTGGCCAGCGCCCGAATCTGGAGGCCGAGCCCGGATCGCTGGATGAACCAGTAGAGCAGCAGAGCCAAGCCGACAACGCTGCCCAACGCCAGCAACCGGAACGACGACACCCCCACGCCAAGCACCCGGATGGTGTTTGGCGGAGGCACGTCGTAGAACCGCAGGGGGTAACCGAAGACGAATTGCAGACCGTGCCGCAGAAAGACCGACAACCCGAACGAGATGATGATCATCTCCAACATACCCACGTTGCGCAGCTTCGCCGGTCGGAAGATGGCCAGGTAGGTGGCGACACTGATCAATCCGGCAAGGACTCCGGTCGGCAGCAAGATGGCGTAGAAGTTGAGGTCGAAAGTGGTGTTGATCCACATCCCGATGTAGGCACCGAGGGTGATCGTTTCGGAATAGGCGACGTTGATGAGACCGGAGAGGCGATAGATGAGAGCGAAGCCAATGGCGGCCAGGATGAGGGGGGCGTGTTGGGTCAGTCCGATGACCAGCGACTCGGTGAGCAGGTCCATTACGTCTCGTCGTGGACGGAGTCCGACCGTGGGAGCCGAGCTCTGCGACCGACGTCAACCATGTGAATCCGAGCCTCCAAGTTTCGATGCCGCAACAGATCGGCCGCACCCCGCTTCTCGCACCGACCAGCGTGGTAGCCGTCTCCCGATGCCCAATCACGGCTATCCTCGATAATCGATTACCGGTCAGACTACGGATTCGTTCATCTTGCCGTCAACTGGTTTCCTCTGGATCGCGAGCCCTTTACCCCAGCGCGAGAATGCCCCTGCTGCAGGCAAGCGACCCCCTACCAGCGCCGCCCGGGTCCCATCCGGCGGCGACCACCTACCGAGGAAAGGTTCACCGTGACCCCGGACCCAACGAGCGATGAAGCCGCCCGCCTCGCCATGTACCGCGAGATGGTTCGGGCCCGGTATTTCGAGCAGCGGGCGTACGACCTGTTCATGGAGGGGATCGTTCAGGGGACCACCCACCTCGGCCTCGGCCAGGAGGCCATCGCTGCCGGCTTTGCCGCCGCCATGAGGCCGGAGGACATGACGTTCTGCACCTACCGCGGTCACAACCACACTCTCCTGCGCGGGGCTCCGATGTCGGCACTGCTTGGCGAGTTGGCCGGCAGGAGCATCGGAATCTGTGCCGGCAAAGGGGGCTCGATGCACCTCACCGACGTCACCAAGAACGCGATGGGGTCATATGCGATCGTGGGTGCCCATCTCCCCATCGCCGTCGGGGCGGCATGGGCGGGCTCACTTCGCGGCACCGATCAGGTGTCGGTGTGCTTCTTCGGGGACGGCACGACCAATATCGGCGCCTTCCATGAGGCCGTCAACCTGGCAGCCGTCTGGAAAGTCCCTGTCGTGTTCGTGTGCGAGAACAACCTGTACATGGAATACACGCCCATCTCCGAGATGACACCGGTCGAGCACCCGGCGGCCGATCGCGCATCGGCGTACGGGCTGGAATCGATCATCGTCGACGGCAACGATGTCGATGCGGTGTACGCGGTCGCCTCCCGGACGATTGAACGAGCCCGCCGCGGCGAGGGACCCTCGCTCGTGGAGGCGAAGACCTATCGGCACAAAGGCCACTCCCGGGCCGATCCCGGCGAATATCGACCTGAGGAGGAGGTGACTGCCTGGCTGGCCCGCGATCCGATCCCGTCCTACCGGGCCCGGCTCGAAGCGGTCGATGTGGATCCTTCGACGCTCGACGCGATCGAGGCAGACGCCATGATCGAGGTGGACGGTGCCACCGAGGAGACCCGCAACGCTCCCCCACCGGCTGCGGAGACCCTCATGACCGAGGTCTGGGCGGATGGAGGCTCCGAGTGGCGGAACTGACCTACCGGGCTGCGGTGGCTCGCGGCATCGCTCAGGAAATGGATAGAGACCCGAGCGTCGTGCTAATCGGCGAAGACGTCGCCGCTGCAGGGGGCGTCTTCAAGACGACCGAGGGCTTGCTCGAACGATTCGGGCCCGACCGGGTGCGGGACACCCCGATATCCGAGGAGGCGATCGTCGGTGGAATCATGGGCGCGGCCATGAACGGCCTGCGCCCCATCGGTGAGCTGATGTTCAGCGACTTCCTCGCCACCTGCTGGGACATCGTCGCCAATCAGATCGCCAAGACGCGCTACATGACCGGCGGCCAGGTGGAACTCCCCCTGGTCATACGGACGGCCAACGGAGGCGGTGCCCGCTTCGGCGGCCAGCACTCGCAGAGTGTTGAGAACTGGGCAATGGCCATCCCGGGGTTGAAGGTCGTGGCACCGTCCACCCCACGGGATGTCATCGGGCTCATGGCGGCTGCGGTTAGAGATCCCGACCCGGTGGTGTTCTTCGAGCACAAGAAGCTGTTTGCCTCGAAGCAAGACGTTCTGGAAGGAGAGATCGTCGACCGGCTGGGAGAAGCTGCCATTCGCAGACCAGGCTCCGATGTCACGATCGTGGCCCTCGCTGCCATGGTTCCCGTGGCGGTGGAGGCCGCGACAGTGCTCGAGGCCACGGGAGTTTCCGCGGAGGTGATCGATCTCAGAACCCTGGTCCCGCTCGACACCAGGACGCTCCTCGACTCGGTGTCCCGAACGGGACGGCTGGTGACGGTCGAAGAAAACCCGCGGCTCTGCGGCTGGGGTGCCGAGATCGCCTCCATCATCGCCGAAGAGGGTTTCTGGAATCTCGACGCGCCGATCGTGAGAGTGACCACACCGCACATCCCGCTCCCGGCCGCAGCCGAGTTGGAGGACCTGGCGATCCCCTCGTCGGAGCGAGTGGTCGAGGCAGTGCTGCGAATCCAATAGAGACGGAATCGGGAATCCGAAGGAAACCTGCGAGCGTCGGGCGAATAGAAAGGTGAACGAGCATGAGCGGGTACCGCGTGGCGGTGATACCGGGGGATGGAGTTGGCGCCGAGGTTGCCGCAGAGGCGGTTCGGGTGCTAGAAGCGGCGGCGGGTCGATTCGGATTCGATTTGGAGACGGCATCCTTCGACTGGGGATGCGACCGGTACCTGGAGCGGGGCGAGATGATGCCCGACGATGCCCTCGCCACCCTGGCTGAATTCGACGCGATCTTTCTGGGGTGCATCGGGGACGCCGCCAAGGTCGCCGACGATGTTTCGCTCACGATGCTGCTCGACATCCGCACGGGCTTCGATCAGTACGTGAACCTCAGGCCGATCCGGCTCTACCCCGGAGTGCCGACTCCGATCCAGACGGCAACACCGGAGACACTCGACATGGTGGTGGTTCGTGAGAACACCGAGGGCGAATACTCGCGGCTGGGAGGCTTCTTCAGGGTCGGTTCGCCTGAGGGATTTGCGCTGCAAACCGGCGTCTTCACCCAGAAGGGTTGCGAACGCGTGATCCGCTATGCCTTCGACCTGGCCCGTACCCGATCCAAGCTCGATGACGGCGACACGGTGGGCCGGGTCACCAACTGTACGAAGTCGAACGCTCTCAACTACTCGATGGTCTTCTGGGATCGAGTGTTCGACGAGGTAGCCGCCGACTTTCCCGACGTGGAGACCGACATGGCCCTGGTCGATGCCCTCACCATGTGGATGGTGAAGAACCCGGAGTGGTTCGACGTCGTGGTGGCATCGAACCTCTTCGGTGACATCGTCACCGACCTCGGGGCAATGCTCCAGGGGGGTATGGGATTGGCGGCGGGCGGAAACATCGATCCGGAGCGGCGCTACCCCTCGATGTTCGAGCCGATCCACGGTTCGGCGCCCAAGTACACCGGACAGGAGCGAGTCAACCCGATCGCCTCCATCGAAGCGGCCCGCATGCTCCTCGACCATCTTGGAGAGAGTGATGCCGCCAATGCGATCGGGGGGGCGGTCGCCGAGGTTCTGGCAGAAGGCGAGGTGCGGACGGCAGACCTCGGAGGCAGCAATCGCACGTCGGAGGTCGGAGCGGCGATCGTCTCGAAGATCGGTTGAATCGACTGCTCAGGCGCGGCCGGCGTCTACCTCGTCGGCGCGGGTGCGACCAGCTAGAAGGATCAGATCCTCGTGGAGCTCAAACCAAATGGTGTGGTAACTGTCCACCCGCGGAGAGGCGATGAACATGTGGTCACCGTCGGCCACGAGGGTCGCCGCGCGGTGCAGTCGAGACGAGTAGTCCACCAGCCTGGGAAGTCCGCTGCGCAACGGTTCGAGCCATGCGGCGGCATCTTGATGGACGGAGGTGAAGTCGGCCAGCACTGCGGCGTCGTAGTCCTCATCCGAGTGGTCGTTGAGCACCGGCCCGCCATCGACATCGGTCATCTGCCACGCCGTGACCACCTCCTTCACGCGGTGGTCGAGGGGCAGAAATGCGTCGAGCGCCGCAGAGGCGTCGTCCACTCCCCACAGCTCGCGGTCGGCGGCGATCATCTCGTTGCCGAGAGCCTTCCCGTCGTCGGTCAGCTGAAGCATTCCGCCGGCGTCCCCCACAAGTCCGTCGGCAGTCATGGTGTCAAGGACCGGACCCAGTTCTTCGGGTGTCGCCACCACCGCCAGCGCCAGTAGTTCCACAGTGGCGAAGCCCTTGATGAAAAGGGCTCGGACTATCGCATCGGCCGTGGGCCGGGTGCCTTCAGTCGTTGCCACCGCCGAGCTTCTCTCGCCGGGTCCGCCGATCTCGATCCCCAGTTCCCGCGCCCATGAAATGAGCTTGGCAGCTTCTGGGGCGATGGCCTCTGGACCCCCTACCGCGCCGATGAAGATCTCGCCGCTACCGCCGTCGATCGTCAGGACATCACCGACGCCGAGCTGGTGTTCACCTATCGACACCGTGCCATCTTCCACTCGGACTGCCGTCGCGCCCACGACGGCGGGTATGCCCCATCCCCGCGCCACCACTGCGGCATGACTGGCCAATCCGCCCGTCGAGGTGAGCACTCCCGCAGCTCGGGCCATGCCGTGCACGTCGTCGGGCGAGGTCTCCGTGCGGACGAGGATCACGACCTGACCCTCGTCGGCCATTTCGACGACGGCTTCGGGGGTCGTGGCAATCTTCCCGCTTACCAACCCGGGAGAGGCGCCCATCCCAGTGGCCACGAGAGAAGCCCGGCCGCTTCGCTCGGCGGTCGTGGTCGGAAAATCCTCCAGGTGATGGGCCACCCGTTGCACCGCCTCGACGCGTGAGAGTGGAAAGTCGTCGTCCTCGGCCATCTCGACGGCGATCCGCAGCGCCGCCTGGGGGCTCAGCTTGCCTATCCGCACCTGGAGCATCCAGAGGCGGCCCTCCTCGATCGTGAATTCGATGTCACAGACGTCGCGGTAGTGCCGCTCGAGGATCTCGGCGTGGTTGCGGAGCTCGTCGGCGACAGTCGGCAATCGCTCATCGAGCACCACGATCGGCTCCGGGGTGTGAGTGCCGGCAACGACGTCCTCGCCTTGAGTCTTGAACATGATGTCGCCGTACAGGCCGGGTTCACCGGTTGCCGGGTTCCTTGTGAATACGACGCCCGAGGCCGACGTCTCACCTCGGTTGCCAAAGACCATCGCCTGGACGGTCACGGCGGTCCCCAGATCGTCTGGAATGCCCTCATGCTCCCGGTAGGCGCGGGCGCGTTCGCTGTTCCAGGAGCGGAAAACCGCTTCGATGGCGCCGCGCAACTGCTCCCACGGGTCGACGGGCACGTCGGCCACACCGACTACATCGCGGTACATCGTCTCGAGCCGGTCGCGACAATCCGCCGCAAAAGCATCGTTTCCAGAGGCCGACGCCAGACCGTCGGTCGTCGCGTCGTTGAGTCCGAGATTGAGGATCGTGTCCATCATCCCCGGCATTGAGACGGGCGCGCCCGAACGAACACTGACCAGAAGCGGGTTCCCCGGTCCGCCGAACCGCCGGCCAACCGCCGTCTCGATCTGCCCGACGTGGGCGCGAATCTCATCGTCGAGCCCGTTCGGCCAATCCCCCGCCAGATACGCCCGGCAAGCTTCGGTAGAGATGGTGAAGCCCGGAGGCACCGCCAGACCCAGCTCCGTCGTCATCACAGCGATGTTGGCCCCCTTACCGCCCAGCAACGCCCTGACCGTTTGCGCGGAAACCTCGTGGGGGTGATCGAAGGCGAAGATGTAGGTCATCGCTGCGCACAGCCTCCGAGTGAGGTCGGTGCAGGTGACGATAACCGTGCCGCGTGATGGCAAATGCCGCGGGCCGGGCGGCGTCGTCGCTGAGGCCCCTCATCGACCTGCACGACGCGGCCCCACTAGGTCGATGCGTCTGGATCCCACCACCGGTCCACGTCGGCCGATCGCACCGGATTGGCTGTGGCGATGACCTCTCGTATGCCGGTCCTCGGTGGCGAGAAGATGTCGATGATGCGGCAGGGGGCGTCGAAGGTCCGGCCCTCGTGTGGAACGTTGGGTGGGAACACGATGACGTCGCCGGGCCTAACGCGTTGCGTGATGTCGCCGACCGTGATCTCCATCTCCCCCTCGCGGACGATGCTGATTTGCTCCTCGGGATGCCCATGGGAGGGAAAGCCGCTGTTCGGAGGAAACGTGACGAAGTTCAGGGAGAGATTCCCGGCGAATACCGGACGAAAGAACAGTCCCTCAGCGATCTCGTAGCTCGGGTAATCGTCCATGTGAATAATCGAGGCCTCGGAGAGATCGAAGGTTCCCACCGTGGGTTCTGGTATCTCGAAGTACGGCTGCGCCGCCCTGCTGCCTCCGGTTCCAGTGCCTGATGACGCTGGCTCACCGGTGCCTTGTGGGGCCGACTCGTCGGCAGGCTCACGGGTCATGCTGG
>JAZGDZ010000088.1:0-6093 GCA_036478235.1 Acidimicrobiia bacterium
GGGCCTTGGCACGAACCAGGATTCCGGGGATGCAGAATCCACACTGCAGGGCGCCGTGGGCGGCGAACGTGTACGCCAGTCGTTCCCGGTCGGCGGGATCGAATCCTTCGAGCGTGGTGACCTCATGTCCTTCGACCTTGTCGAGTCCCGTCGAGCAGCTCACCCGAGCCTTGCCGTCGAGCAGCACGGTGCATGCCCCGCACTGGCCGGAGGGCGAGCAGCCGTCCTTGGGTGAGGTGACGTCGAGTTCCTCGCGAAGCGCGGCGAGAAGGTGCGGATGGTCTTCCCTCACGCTCACCTCTGCCCCATTGAGGGTGAAAGTGATTCGGTCGGTCATCACATCCCATTCTGGCGAGGTGGGATCGGTAGCGCGCCAGTTCGGCCGGCCTGGCTCTTGCTAAGAATTAATGACTTATCGCTAATCGCTAGAGAGTCAGCGCCATCACTGCCTTCTGGGTGTGGAGCCGGTTCTCGGCCTGGTCGAAGACACGGCTCCAGCGGCCGTCGATGACGGCATCGGCGACCTCGATGTTGCGGTCGGCCGGGAGCGGATGCATGTAGATGGCGTCCTCGTCGGCCATCTCCATGCGGCGAGGGTCCACGATCCAGTCCTGGTACTGCTCGGAGATCTTCGCCGACTCGTCCAGGTCGGACGTGGTCAGCATCGATCCCCATGCCTTCGCATAGACGACGTCGGCTCCGCTCATGCCCTCTTCGAAGTCCTCGACGATCTCGAAGCTGCCGTGCGCCTTCTGGGCGTTCTCCTCCGCCTGGGCCACGATCTCGGGCATGAGCAGGAATTCGGGGGGCCGGGTGAGTCGGACGTTGGCGCCGTAACGGGTCAGCAGCAGTATCAAGCTCTGCGGAACGCTGATCGGCTTCTGGTAGCTGGCGGCATAGGCGTAGCTCATGTTGATCGTCAGCTTCGAGGGATCGCCCTTCTGCTCGATGATCGTGAGCAGGTCGGCGAGCGCCTGGAACGGGTGGTACCAGTCGCACTGCATGTTGAGCACCGGCACCCGGCTCGCCTCGGCCACGGCCCGGATGTAGTCGTTGCCGATGCCCCAGTCGACCTGACGGACGGCGATCCCGTCGTTGTAGCGGCCGAGTATCTCGCCGATCTCCTTCCAGGTGTCGCCGTGACCGATCTGGGTGGTCGTGCTGTCGAGAAACATGGCGTGGCCGCCGAGCTGGGCCATGCCCGCCTCGAAACTCGCCCGAGTCCTCGTGCTCGAAAAGAAGAACAGCATCGCCAGCACCTTGTCGCGCAGCAGGGCATGTTCTTCACCGAGCGCTCTGCGTCGCTTCAGGTCGAGGGCGATGTCGATCACGGTGTCGAGCTCGTCCTTGGTCCACTCCTGGGTGGTGATCATGTCCCGTCCGCGCAAGTGCGTCTGCATCTGTCGCTCCTTGTCGATTCGTTTCCGTCCCCAGGCCGCCGCGCCCCTATCGGCGCGCCCTCCGTATTCATGGCTCTTCGCCTTACGGCTCATCGCGCTGCGGCCTGGGTCCCTTCCCAGGCCGCCGAGTTCGCGCCTATCGGCGCGCCCTCTCAGCCTCCGACCTTGCGGCGCATCACGCCGAGGCGAAGCAGGTCGTCCCGAAACATCGATCTGGCGTGCACGAGGGGTTGGGCGTCGGCGCCGAACCCCGTCTCATCGAAGCTGATCGCCGGCATGCCCGGCTCGGTTCCCAGCAGCTTCGCCCACTCCTCGGTGAGGATGACCGGGACGATCTCCGACACGTAATACGAGAGCTGGCAGCCGGCCCGCTGCTCGAGGAACTCGAATATGGGCACAGCCCCGTCCGACTTGTCGATCGGGTCGTCGATGAGCGAGGCCGGAACGTAGTTGTAGGTGAGGACCACCGGCTCGTCGTCCTCATAGAAGACCTTCTCCATCGCGGCCACCGGATCACCCTCGGCGATGCCGAGGGCCTCGGCGGTCGCCGCGCTCGCCGGCTCCTCACCGGCCGAGATCACGTCGATCGATGGCGTATAGCCATGATCTCGCAGCATCTGCTCGTACGACCACATCTCCTCGAGCCGGGTCTTGATTCGCAGCCCGGGGGCGTTGACGAACGTCCCCGCCCCCTGTCTCCTGACGACCGCCCCCTCGTGCTCCAGCCTGCTGAGGGCGTCCCGCACCGTCGTTCGGCTGACACCGAGGTCGGCTGCGAGCTCGGTTTCCGGTGGAATGCGGCCGCCCTCGAACTCACCGTCCACGATGAGCTGCTTGATGTGTTGCCGAACCTGCTCGGTGAGCGATGGCCCTCTGGTGATCATGGCTGTGAACCGCCCCCATCTTTGGTACAGTCATACGGTCGCATGGTCGTAGGACCAATCATAGGAGACCAGGTGATCTCGTCCAAGAGGTCACACCAGCGGCGGCAAGGCGGCGGCCACCCGACCAAGGAGTTGAACATGAGGAGCTTTGCAGGCCGGGACATCCTCTCGCTCAAGGAGTTCGAGCGGAACGAGTTCTTCCACGTGTTCGAGGTCGCCGATCGGCTCGAGCCGATCGCCCGGGAGAGGCGCAACACCGATCTGCTCGCCCACAAGACGCTGGTCACCGCGTTCTATCAGCCCTCGACCCGGACCCGGCTCGCCCATGAGGCGGCGATGCATCGTCTTGGTGGCCACGTGCTCGGATTCTCTGATGCCAAGATGACCCGGGCGGGTGACTTCTATCAGGAGTCCATCAAGGACACGGTCCACATGCTGGAGTACTACGGCGACGCCCTGGTCATGCGCCACTTCCAGCAGGGTGCTCCGCACGAGGCGGCGAAATGGGCGTCGATCCCGGTGATCAACGCCGGCGACGGGTGGGGTGAACACCCCACGCAGGTGCTCACGGATCTCTATACGGTCCTCAAGGAGAAGGGAACGCTCGACGGGCTGACGTTCGTGTGCATCGGCGACCACCGCATGCGCACGATGCACTCCATCGGGTATGCGCTGTCGCAGTTCGACGCCGAGATGGTGATCCTCGGCCCGGAGGACATGTCTCCCACCGAGGACTTCCTGGCCGAGCTGGACGCCAAGGGCACTGCCTGGCGGATCGTCGATCACATCGACGACGTCATCGCCGAGGCCGATGTCATCTACATGGAGCCGGTCGTGCAGCCGGACTACACAAAGTCGCGCGATGAGGTGCCGGACGACTACAGCTTGACACCGGCTAACTACCAAGTGACCCGTGAGTTGATGAAGCGGGCCAAGGGGGATTCGATCGTCCTGCACTCACTGCCCCGGATGGACGAGCTCCTCGTAGAGGTGGACGATCTCAAGCATGCCCGGTATTGGCAGGAGGCCTACAACGGTGTCGTGATGCGGATGGCGCTGCTGTCTCTCGTGCTCGGAGCCATGGAGTAGCCGCCTTGCACATGGATCACGTCGCCGGGCTCGTTTGCATCGTCTGCGGCAGGGACTATCCGGCCGGCGACATCTACGTGTGCTCCGAGCACGGCAACGAGGGGATCCTCGACGTCCGCTACGACTACGAGCGGATCGGCACTACCGTGGAATCACTGGCCGCCGACCCCGATCCGACCATGTGGCGATACCGGGGGATGATGCCGGTTGCGGAGGATGCCGAGCTCCCGCCGCTGACCGTTGGGGGCACTCCGATCTACGAGGCCCCGCGGCTGGCCGCGGTCGTCGGAGTCTCGGGGCTCTGGGTGAAGGATGAGGGCCGTGAGCCGACCGCCTCGCTCAAGGACCGCGCCTCTGCAATGGCCGTGGTCAAGGCGCGGGAGTTTGGAGCCGAGGTGGTCACCACGGCCAGCACGGGGAACGCGGCGGCGGCGCTGAGCGGCCTGTGTGCCAGCGTGGGGCTATCCAACGTCATCTTCGTGCCCGAGTCGGCACCGGAGGCGAAGATCGCCCAGCTCCTGGCCTACGGCTCGACGGTTGTGCTGGTGCAGGGCAACTACGCCGATGCCTTCGAGCTGTGCATGGCGGCGGCGGCCGAGCACGGCTGGTACAACCGCAACACCGGTTTCAACCCGTACATGACCGAGGGGAAGAAGACCGCGATGCTCGAGATTCTCGAGCAGCTGTCGTGGAGAGCTCCCGACGCCGTGTTCGTCAGCGTCGGCGACGGCTCGATCATCGGGGGGCTCCACAAGGGAGCACGGGATGCACTCGCCCTCGGTTGGATCGATTCGATGCCGCGCCTCTACGGGATCCAGGCGGCGGGGAGCGACTACATGGTCCAGGCGTTCGAGAAGGAGGAGGACGTGCTCTCCAAGCCTCCCATCTCTGCCGAGACCATTGCCGACTCGATCAGCGCCGATCTTCCGCGTGATCGGATCAAGGCGATGGCGGCGGTGACTGAGACGGGAGGCGCCTTCCTCCGCGTGGGCGACGACGAGATCCTCGCCGCGGTCCCGGCGCTGGCGCGGGGATCGGGGGTGTTCGCCGAGCCGGCGGGGGCGGCCGCCTATGCGGGGGCGCTGGTCGCGTCCGAGGCGGGTCTCATCGGCCGCAGTGACCGGGTCGTGGTCCTCAGCACCGGCAGCGGCCTCAAGGACGTTTCCTCGACGATGAGGGCGGTCGCCGCCGCCGGAACCGAGCCGATACGGGTCCCGCCCGACCTGGAGGCGCTGCAGGCAGTCCTAGAGAAGGGAATCCGATGATCGATCTCACCCTCGACGAGGCGACACTCACCACGTCGGCCGACCGGGCCCGGGAGCGCTCGATCACGATCCCGACGTTCAGGCAGATGCGCGACCCGTCGCTGATCCCCGACGACGCTAGAAGCCGGCTCGGCAACGTCGGGCTGTGGGACCTCGACCCGCTCAACCTATTCCGAATCACCTGGCACAACGTGCCGATCCCTCACGGCGGAGGATTCGGACCGGTGAACTTCATGGAGCTGCCGTCCGAGCTGACCGGGGTCCCGGCCCGGATCCTGCTGCTCGAGGGCAAGTGGTTTCCGACCGGGTCCCACAAGGTGGGTGCCGCCTTCGGCTGCCTGGTGCCGCGTCTCGTGACCGGCCAATTCGATCCGACGACCCAAAAGGCCGTCTGGCCGTCGACCGGGAACTATTGCCGGGGCGGGGCATACGACTCGAACCTGCTCGGCTGCGAATCGGTGGCGATCCTTCCCGAGGGGATGAGCCGGGAGCGCTTCGAGTGGCTGGAGGGCGTGGCCGGGGAGATCATCAAGACGCCGGGATCGGAATCGAATGTCAAGGAGATCTTCGACAAGTGCAACGAGCTGCGCGTTTCGGGTGAGGACCTGATGATCTTCAACCAGTTCGACGAGTTCGGAAACTACCTGTGGCACTACGCCGTCACCGGTCCCGCCATGGCCGAGGTGCTCGCACAGGTGATGGGTCCCCGGGATCGCTTTGCCGGCGTCGTGCTCGCCACCGGATCGGCGGGGACGCTTGCCTCGGGCGACTACCTGAAGCAGGTCCATCCCACCTCGAAGATCGCTGCCGGTGAGGCGCTGCAGTGCCCGACGATGCTCTACAACGGCTTCGGGGAGCACCGAATCGAGGGGATAGGTGACAAGCACATCCCCTGGGTGCACAACGTGCGCAACACCGACTTCGCCATCGGGCTCGACGACTCCGCAGCAATGAGCCTGATCCGGCTGTTCAACGAGCCGGCGGGTGTGGCCCACCTGGCCGATCAGGGCGTCGAGCCCGACCTGATCGAGCAGCTGCCGCTGCTGGGGATCTCGGGCGTGGGCAACCTGCTCGGGGCGATCAAGTTCGCCAAGTACCACGAGCTGACGGCCAACGACTTCGTGATCACCATCGGCACGGACTCGATGGAGATGTACAGAAGCCGTCTCGCCGAGCTGACCGCGGCGCACGGCGAGTTCACCACCCTGGATGCCGCCGGCGCCTTCCAGCGATACCTGATGGGCGCAGGCATCGATCACGTCCACGAGCTCTCCTACCTGGATCGCAAGCGGATCCACAATCTCAAGTACTACACCTGGGTCGAGCAGCAGGGAAAGACCTATGACGAGATCCAGGCACAGTGGTACGACCCGGACTACTGGACGGGGATCCAGGCGCTGGTCGATCCCATCGACGAGTTGATCGAGGCATTCAACGCAATGGTCGCCCGCTGAG